>JBATRI010000626.1:0-6738 GCA_049292515.1 Geminicoccaceae bacterium | reverse complement strand
GGCGATCCGGACCGAGCTGGGCCGAGAGGTGCGGCACCGGACCAGCCGCTACCTGAACAACGGGCTGGAGCAAGATCACCGGGGCATCAAAGGCCGATACCGGCCCATGCGGGGCTTCAAGTGCCCGGAATCCGCCGCCCGGTTCTGCCGCGGCCACGATGAGCTCCGCGGCTTTCTCCGCCTCCGCACCCGCCGTCACCAACACGTCCCCGCCGATCGCCGCAGGCTGCTCCTCCTTCAGAGAACCGTGGCAGTGCTGCGCTTCTTGGAAGCCGCCTGACCGCCCATCGGCTTCAACCCAGCACAGGCGATACTTGCTGGCGTGAGTGCTGGCAGAACCGTCGAGGATGGCTAACGCGCGCCCGGCGGCTTCTTTTCCTGCACCGTCGCCGATAGCAGCATAGGTAGCACCACGGCCACCACCAATGTCAAACTGATGAGGTTCGGAAGTGCAAGGCGTAGCCAGGCGACCTCGCCGAGAAGCGGCTGGCCGTTAAGCGCGTCGCCAGCTGAATAGAGCAGTTGGCTGACCGCCGCCTGAAGCAACTTTGGAGCAGCGGATATCTGCTGGGCGTCGCCCGGTGACCATCGGAAGGCAAGATCGCGGAGACTTTGGCTCAGTGCTTCCTGGAAGAACTTGTGGCTGACCACAAAGGAGGCCGCCGCGGTGGAGACCGCGGCCACGAGCGTGATGTGGCTCGCGTTCTTCGGCCGGAGTCGCACGGCAAGGCGTGGTCCCAAGTAGAAGGAGGCCGTAACCAAGACGAGGGCCATAAGGAAAGCGACGCCTCCAATCGCCTGTGACGCGAAACGCCCGAACTCCTGAAACGTCTCAACCGTGTCGCGCCAGTAGTCGGCGTCGTTAGCGTCGCCGAAGCCGCCCGGCATCACGAGGGCTGCCGTCAGATGTTGCGTAAGATAGACCACGCCCTCGATCGAAATCAGAGGGAGCGCCTGGGCGAGCAGCACACCAAACGCGAGCTTTGCGGCCCGCCAGGCTGTAGCGCGCGTGTGTCGCCCAGCATCGAGCACCATGGTGATGGTGATCGCCTGGACGAATGCGACTGCGACGGCCAACAGAGTTGCGTCCCAGACCTGCTGTCCCTGGTGAAAGGCCAGCAGCCAAATGGCGACGATCGCTATCGCAAAGTATCGAAGTTTCGGAGTAGCCAGCCGTTCTGGGTCGGCGAGGAGGGCTGCGCGCTCCCGGGCGGGGAAGTGGCTTAGCGTCGCCGACAGGTAGGCCAAGCCGACGTCATCAAGCGACTGCACTGCGACGGTTGGATCCGACTCCAGCCGGTGAGAGAAGGCTGCAAGGCCATCGCCCCAAATACCCGCTGAAACGTCCGCCCGCATCTCGGCGAGAGCGACGCAGAAGCCCGCATAACGTCTGATAGCATAGCGTCCGATCAGCAGCGGCATGATAACGTTCAGCGTCGCGAGCGCGATCGCCACGTGGACTGAAACGACGTTCAAGATAGTCGGTGCGACGGGAAATGTACCAACGTCGGTCAGTAAGACAATAGTGAGCGCTGCAGCGAGGCATGCCGCGGTCGAGACGTCGATTGAGAAAACGGCTGCCGCGGCGACGATGCTTAGCCGCCGAATGGCCGGCAGGTCAGCATAGACGAGGTGGGCCATTTCGTGTCGTAAAATCGACAACGCCAGTGCATCGTCGCGCACAACTCGACCCGCCAAGCCTGCGCTGACCTCGATCGTCTGTTTGTACCCATCGTCGTAGGCGTGCGCGAGCACCCGGAAGTTCGGTTGGCAGACGAGATGCGGCGTCGTCCGACCCGGGGACACGCTCAGGCTTCCCCAGACGGCCGCGACCCTGTCGGTCAGCATCGCGCTCTGCGCTCCCGGCGGCAATGGCATGCCGCCTGCAGCGCCGCGATCCTCGAGCGCTAATCGACCACGCTCGCGCCAAGCTCCAACAGCCAAAGGTGCAAGGGGCAGGATGAACGCCGCGAAGCTCGCGACCGCGACCCAGCGATCGCCGGCAGCCTCTTGATGGGCGGAACTCGCCCACGCGCCGATGCCGACGGCCATGCCGACCTTAAACATGAGGAACGGCAGCCAGTAGCCGAGTAGTGGACACAGCACGACGAGGAAGATCAAACGGTGCGCGCGGATCTCCTTCGTGCAGGCGTCAAGCAGCCACTGCTGATCGGAACGAGCATTGTTATTACCCTGCGAGAGCACGCACAGCCTCGGGATTACGCAGTTTTTCCAGTAGTTTACTCACTTGTTCATCGTTGAGCCCCGAGGCTTGGCCGGCTTTGCGCAGCTGCGCCTCGGCGTCAGTGATGCTCAGAACGCTCTGGCGATGTCCGAACGTTGCTTTCACGAGCTCCTTGATCTTTTCGATCGTTAATGATGCGAGCGCCTTGCCTCCTTGCTCGACAAGAGCTTTGGAATAAGCGTCCCAGAGCAGCCGGCCGAACTCAACTAACAAGACCGGCAGGAGGGGGCCGACGAACTCGACACCGAAATCGCCCGGCCGGCGAGTATTCGAGCCAGCCTCTCGCAGGGCGTCATCGAAATTACCAGTTCGCTCGCTTTCCTCGGCTAAAGCGCCGAGCGCCGCGGCGCCAAAAGCATCGCCATTCGCCTGCAGAATCGTATCGGCAAGCCAAACCGAGAACTTGTCCTTGTCGTCCATACTGCTCTCCTCAAGCGTGCATGTGCGGTGTTATGGCGACGGTGGGTACGATCAGGATCGTGTCTACGCCAGCGTTGCAATGCGCCACCCCGAGGCGGCCGTGATCGTCCCGCCGCGCGCGACGGCGGCGCCGAGCGCGATGGCCGGGACCGAACCGATGCAGCGCGACCCCCATCTCCAACTCATCGCCACGCACGGCCGGATGGGCTGGCAGAAGCTGTCCGGGTACACGAAGCGAGCCCGGGCCGAGGCCGCCATCGCGAGGTGGAAGCAGGTGATCGGCGACGGGCTGCGCTCGCGCACGGACGAGCGTCGGGCGACCGAGGTGGCCATCGCCACCCGTGCCCTCAACCGCATGCTGGAGCTGGGACGCCCGAATTACGTCCGCGTCGCCTGACACTGGACGGGGTGGGGTTACTGCGCCCAAGCCTCTGATCCATGCACCACGGCTCCGCACGCAGCCATGATGCTTGCGGTGCTGCGCCCGGCGCCAGGGTTCCTGGCTCGCCAGGCGCTCATTGTGCGCGACGATCTCCTGGACGAGCGTCTGCTCTTGCGCCGTCAATGCTTCCGTCATGCTCCGCCCCTAGAGCGACTTGAGATACTCGATCAGCGCGGCCTTCTGTTCTTGCGCCAGATCGGTCCCGAACGGATGGCCGCCATTGCTCTTGCCGGGCTCGGCGGTGTCGTAGAGGAACCGCCCCTCGCTGCGCAGGCCGACCGCCTCGACATCGAACTCGGTGGTGCCGGTCTGGAAGGTCTTCGGCCGTTGTGCCGGCGGGGTCAGGACGTCCCACAGGTTCCGCACCGAGCCGTTGTGGAAATAGGGTGAGGAGGCGAAGATGCCCTCGAGCGGCGATGCCCAATAGGCGGCCCCGGACCGCGGCCAGTAAGGCTCCTCCGACCCCCGATAGTCGTCGGTAGCGAGGACGAACTGATTGGGCCGGCCGCGAGACGACATCTTGAAGTAGTTTGCGGCGATCGCCTCGCCGAACTGGCCGGTCAACTGCGTGCGCCGCAGATCGATGATCTTCGCCGACATGCTCTGGAGGCCGCTGACCCGGTTGGCGGCATCGGCCGCGAACTGCTCATAGGCGGTCGGGTCGGTTCCGACATCGAATGCCGGCCGCTCCTTGAAGACGACACCGAGCTCGTTGGGCGGGAGCCTGGTTCGCGTGTGACACTGGGCGCAGTTGGCCTCGTACAAGGCCCGCCCTTCCTCCACCTTGACCAGGTCCAGCGGCCCGAACACGGCCTCGGGCCATTTCGGTGTCCGCAACCGTTCAAGCGATTCTTGGATCTGGGCGATGTTGTCGAAATGGATCGAGGTGATGAGTGCCGCGCTACCCTGCGCCGCGGTCATCTTCGGCGGGCGCACCTCCCAGGTTGATACCGACTGAATCCAGTTGCGCGGCCCGGCATCGTGGATCTCGGCGAACCATTGCGCCCAATCGTCCGCGGGCGCGAACCACATGGACGGCAGATTGACGGTGCCCTCGAACCTGGGGGCAACCGGCGGCGGCCCGCCCGGCGCCGCCGGATTCGAGCCGGCGATCCAAGCCGCCAAGCCCGCATTGTTATAGACGCCTTGCGACAAAGCGTTGAGGTTGCCCGGTCCGAAGTCCGCCGGCGGGATCTGCGCCCGCACCAGCAAGGCGCGCGCCATGGTAACCGGGCCGGTAAAGGCCCGGATCTCGTCGCGCAGAGCGGCGATCTCTTCTGGCGTGGGCGCGTGGCCCAGCACACCTTGCGCGAAGGTGCCGGCCAGCTGGTCATCCTCGAGCAGCGCGAAGAACGCATCGTAGAGATCGCCCTTAAGCGCTTGCAGGTCGGCCAGCGCCGGTCCGCCATGCACCGGCATGACGACATTGCCATAGGTCAGCTGCCGCGTATGGCAGGCGGAGCAGGTGATCCCGACATAGTCGCGATCGCCAAAGATGCGGGGCCTCGTGTCGATGGCAAACCCAACCGGGAGCCCGTGTGGGTTGAGCGACGACGGCGCGCTCGCAATGAACCCATACTGGGTGGTCAGCCGGTCGAGGAACTTGCCGCCCGCTACCTGCGGATCCGGCAGATTCAGCAGGAACGGCAAGGGCGCGATGTTGGTCCCCTCGTTGGCGTGGGCATAGAATTCGGCCTCGTCCTTGGACCAGCCCTGGTTCAGCTCGACCCGTTGCGGTGCCGCGATCGCCGGAGAACTTACCGCCTGGCCCGCCAGGAAGAGGGCGGCTGCCGCCACTGCGACCGCCCGCTGGCGAAGACCTAGCCCCTTATTGTCGTGCATCCTCGGACCTCCCCCTGCCGCCCCCAGGCGCCTGCTGCACGCCGCCCAGCATGGGCGGCGGCCGGCAGGAAATCTGTGACATTGCCCACAGTGCGGGCTTGATCGCCGCATCTTCCGGTAGAACGCGCGGACCCTCGAGGCCTGGCTTGTCCTGATCCCTGCCATCGAGCAAGGCTCGGGGTGGCAGCGGACCAGCGCCCCGCGCGCCCCGTCCCGGTCCTTGCGTCGGAAGCCGCCAAGAATCCCGCTCGGCATGGACGGCCGATGGCCAGATCCACGCTGGGGTTGGCGCCCGAGATGGGTCGAGCCACCAGGACATTGTCGCTCGGGATCGGACATCGGCCGCCCGCCGTCGCCAAGCTAGATGGGGTAACGGGCCGGCCGCTGATGGCGGTGCGGGCGGTCGTCCCTCAGAGTGATGGTGTCTGACAACGGAGTCGGGACGAGGCCCGCTCCAAGCATCATCGAGGGACGACCATGGAGCATTATGCCGGGATCGATGTGTCGCTGGAACGGTCGAGCGTCTGCGTGGTCGATGCGACGGGGCGGATCGTCTGCGAGGCGAAGGTCGCGAGCGAGCCTTTGGCGCTGATCGCGTGGTTTGATGATCTCGGTGTCCCCCTGGCACGGGTCGGACTCGAGGCCGGGCCACTGTCGCAGTGGCTTTATGCGGCCATGCAAGAGACGGGATTGGCGGTCGAGTTGCTCGAGACCCGGCATGTGCGCGCTGCGTTCAAGGCGATGCCGGTCAAAACGGATCGCAAGGACGCGCGCGGGATCGCCCAGCTGATGCGGCTTGGCTGGTTTCGCGCGGTGCACTGCAAATCGCTGGCGGCCCAGGAAGTGCGCGCCCTGCTGACCGCCCGCAAGCTGGTGCAGAGCAAGTTGCACGATCTTGAGATGAGCCTACGCGGCATCCTGCGCGGCTTCGGTCTGAAAGTGGGCGCCACCACCCGGCGGACGTTCGGGGCGCGGATCCATGAGCTTGTGGCCGGGCATCCGACGCTCGCCGTCATCGCCGACGCGCTTCTGGCCGCGCGCACCGTGCTCGCCCGCGAGCTTGACGGCTTCGAGCGCCGCGTGCGTCAGCTGGCCCGCGACGATGGACGGGCGAGGCTCTTGATGTCGACGCCCGGCGTCGGGGCGATCGTCGCCCTGACCTATGTCGCGGCGATCGACGATCCTGGACGGTTCAGCTCGTCGAGGGCGGCAGGCGCGCATTTCGGGCTGACCCCGAAGAAGTACCAATCCGGCGAGAAGGATGTGACGGGACGGATTTCCAAGATCGGCGATGGTGGTGTCCGAACGGTTCTCTACGAGGCTGCCAACGTCATCATGACCCGACCGGTCAAAGGTTCAGCCCTCAAGAGCTGGGCGATGCGGCTGGCAAACCGCGCCGGGATGCGCAAGGCGAAGGTGGCTTTGGCGCGCAAGCTGGCCGTGATCCTGCACCGCATGCTGGCCGACGGCACGACCTTCGAGCCCGGCAGGGCTGCTATCGCCGCCGGCTGAAGCAAGGAGACTTCGACGAGTTCGGGCGGCCCCGGATACCAGCCGCCCGGAGCGAGGTCCCGTCGCCGGGACGAAGGACCAGGCCAGGCCGCAAAATGCTCGGCGGCGCCGCAAGGCGACCACGCGCTGCTAGATTGGCCGACCTGCTCCTCATCCGACCCCATCAGGTGGCGGCCATGGGCGCCGACCCCGGACAGAAGCAAGACATCGGCGACAGGACCAAAGCTCAATGAGGGTTGACTTCCAATGGCCCGTTACAGAAGCATTTTCATGCTGA
>JBATRI010000625.1:0-16763 GCA_049292515.1 Geminicoccaceae bacterium | reverse complement strand
TTGTCGAACGAGAAATTGACCAGCCCGCCCAGCAGAAAGCACAACCCCATCGCCAGCACGTCCGCCACCGGCAACACCAGCACCGATGCCACCGCACTGCGACGCGGCGCGGAGCCTGTGCGGGCATCCAGATCAGGCCCCAGCGCGGCACGCTCGATGACGACGGCCTGCTCCAGCCGCGGCCGAGCGTGCCGCGCGGCGCTCATGGACCGGGCCGTGCGCTGAGCAGCACGCGACGTGAGGAGTCATGCTCGAGCAGGCTTGGGTTTACCGTGATCCGACCATTGCCGCGGCGCTCGAGGAACTCCTCCACGCGGGCGAGGCGGCGCTCCGCGAGCCAGCGATTATAGCGCTGTGCCGCGGTCGAATCGGCGTCTTTGACGCCGTCGTCGCTGACTGTCGCACGCACCTCCAACTCGACACGACCTTGCTGTGGCAAGCGATCCAGAAATTGCCCCAACTCGTCGGTCGCACCTGCCGGCAGATAGCTGCTGTTCAATTGAAAGATGACTTCCATGGCTTGCGCAGTCACTTCGGCCTCACTCGGCTGAGACTTGGCGGCAGCGTGATCCTCGGCCACCGAGAGCGGGGCAACGGTCGCCTGCGCAACGGGCTCGGGCGGCAGGGTCACTTTCTCCACAGGAAGCGCCAGCGCATCTTGTGGCCACACAGGAAGCTCGCTCTCAGGCTGACGCCCTGCACTCGGCTTCATTCCGGGAATGAACGGATCATCATGTTCGGGCCATCGCTGGCCGGAGGCCACGACGACGTTCGAACGGGCGTTCAACCCAGTGATGGCGGCGGCGAGCCGGTCTCGCGCGGTTTGCGAGAGCACGGCCTGCCACGACAGGCCAAGCCCGATCGCACAGCCGACCAGCAGGGCAACGGCCCGGGCGCGATCACCGGTGAGGATCGGGGCGCGGCGGGTGCTGAAGAGCCCGGAGGCGAAGATCTCGGCGCGCAGGGGATGCAGGGAGGATGCCATCTGCCCCTACTCCCCGGCCGCCACCGGCAGCAGATCCGGCCCGGCGCTGGCCACCTGCGTCTCGCCCGGTTGGAGGTGCCGCGCCGGATCGAGGGGCCGCTCACCGGCGCGCAGCTGGAAGTGCAGCTCCGCCACGTCCACCCCGCCGCTGCGACCTACGGTGGCGATCGACTGGCCACGGAAGACCGTCTCACCGGTGTGCACCAGCAGCTGGTCGTTGTGCGCGTAGACGGTGACGAAGCCGCCGGGATGCGTCAGCAGCAGCATGTTGCCGTAGCCCTGGATCTCGCTGCCGGCATAGGCGACCACACCCGCCTGGGCCGCCCGTACCGGTGTTCCTGCCGCGACCTGGATGTCGAGGCCGTCACTGCGGCTGCCGTTGGCCTTCTCTCCGAATGAGCGCATGACGGTGCCCAGAACGGGCCAGATATATCCTTCAGGCATGGGAGTGGGTTCGACCAGACGGACGGACGCGACCCTGGTAGCCGCCATACGGACGCGCGGCTTGGTCCGCGGCACGATCGTCAGCGGCACGAGCGGCGCCGTGGCCTCGGCGACGACGGCAAGGAGCGTGTCCGACTGCGGCACCGAGGCGGCAGCTTGCGTATCGAGCTGGGCACCGCCGCCGGCGGCGCACACACCGAGGCCCCCGATGGCCAGGGCGGCGAGGAAGCCGGCGGTGGACGAACGTCGACGCGACGGCATGGATTCGGGCTGGATAGCCGAGTCGGTCATTGATCTCGCCCTCGAAGAGCGTTTCCTCACGGGATCACGGGCATGGCCACAGCGGCGGCCACCCCGTTCCCTAGTTGCATTGGGCTACGCTCCTGTTCAGCTCTCCGAAACCTACTTGAAAGTGGTACTCCTACCCCTCGAGCGGGCTGAGCCTACTCCTTACGAAGTATTCGTTCGTTCTGGCCGGCCCGCGATGCTGACCTGCCTTTCGGCCACACTGTCGATGCCATCTCGGTACGGCGACCGATTTCGGCCGTCGGGCGACCCTTGCCCCTAGCCTGCGCCGTTGTTCTCCGTTATCGTTTCGGTTGTGTCATGGTGCAGCCATGATCGCTGGTGCCGACGGGAGCAGGGTCCAACATGCAAAGCGCCAGCCTCCTCGAGCGGACGGTCGTCATGGAGCCCGTCGATCGGCCCGCCGTCACCCGTCCTAAGACCATCACCGCCGATATCCTGCTCGTCGACAGCCGGCCCTTGCTGCGCGAGTGCCTCGCGCGCGCCCTTCAGGCCGAGTGGCCCGAGGGGCACGTGGCGACGACGGGCTGGGATGACCTGGCTCGGGCGGCCAGCGCGGCGAGCTACGGGCTGTGCCTCGCCTCCTTGGATGGCCGTGGCGCGGAGGCGCTGGACAGCGTCGTCGCCAGGACCGCTGGTGCTGCCCTCGTCGTTCTCAGCGACGACGACAGCTATGCCGGCATTGCCGCCGCCGCCGGTCACGGCGCGCGCGGGTACTTCTCCACCTCGGCCAACCTCAGGGTGCTGGTGCAGGGTATGCGCCTGGTGCTGGTGGGTGGCACCGCCATGCCGGTGCCCGTCGCGACGGCACCAGCCGCCATGGCGGCACCGGCACCCGCACCGCGGTCCGTCTCTCGCTTCTCGGCCGAGCTGTTCACGCCCAAGGAGCTGGAAGTGCTGGGCAGCCTGGCCAACGGCCGGCAGAACAAGCTGATCGCGCACGAGCTGCTGATCTGCGAGACGACGGTGAAGGTGCATTTGCGGCACATTTTCCGCAAACTCGGCACGACCAACCGCACCCATGCCGCGCTGCTCGCGCGCGAGATGCTGGAGGGCGCGCGCGACTGACGCCCTTCAGGGAGCGTCGTCCGCCGTGTCGTCCTCATCCTCGTCGCCCGCCACCCTGATGCCGGCGACCACCAGCTCGTCCGCATCGAGGCGATAGGCGGCGACCAGGTCGGGCAGGCCGGAGCCCACAGCTGCCTGCTGCCGGTAGACGAACCAGGAGTCGCCGCCGGCCGCTGGCAGCGAGCTGCCGAGGCTCGGGTCACGCAGCAGGTGCCACAGCAGCGCCTCCATGGCCTGATGCAGGCGGTCCGCCGGTGCGGCCGGTGCCTTGGCCTTTGTGGGCGCCGCATGCCGCTCGCTTTCGCGCAGCGCCCAGGCGACATCCCCGGCATGATTCTCGCCCGGCCGCCCGGCGAAGACGGTAAAGTACGGAATGACCTCGCCCAGCCGCGCCGCCAGCAGCACGCTGTCATGCGCCTCGCGCCCCGGGATCGAGGAGCGGTTGTCGAAGCAGATCGCCCGCGTGATCGCCTCGACCAGGCTGATGTCCTCCGGATCGAACCCGTTGAGATCGGGCTTGCTCAGCGATACCAGCAGGTCGGGCTCGCGGTCGCCGACGCGTGCCCGCTGGGCGACGAGCCCCTTGCGCTCGAGCTCGCGCAACACCGCCTCAAGCGGGCGCGCCCACGGCCCGGCTCGATTGCGGACATAGGTGGCCCCGGTGGCCACCCGGTCGTGGGTCAGATAGAGATTGCGGTCGACGTACCATAGAATACGATTGAGCCGCTCGAGCCCCAGCACGCGCGGGTCCTCGCAGATCCAGCAGACATACTGCACGAGTGTCTCGAAGCGGCGCCGCCGGAACGGATGGCGCTGTCGGAACACGATATCGGGTATGTCGCCGGCATAATCTTGTTGGCGCATGGCCGGGTCGACCTTCTAACCAGTTGGATGGCTGCGCCCGATCACCAGGGTTTGCCTATCAACTGGACATGCCGCGCCCGCTATTGTCGGCACGCACGCCGGCTGCCGAATAGTCCATCTGGCGCCGTGCGGCTTGTTGCTGACGGCGGCGCAGGGACGCCCGCGCCAGTGCCAGGCAGCAGGCGCCATAGAACGGCACGCCGTACAGCAGGGCCGCGGCATACTCGACCAGGATGCGGCTTCGCGTCGGCCCGAATTGCGATCTGGCCACGGCAACGCTGCGCGGCACTATCCTGGCCCCCACGACCCGCACCCCGCCCGACTGGCGCAACACACGGCGCATGGGCGGCATGGCACGGGTAACAGTGCCGAGTTCATGTATCGACAGCATGCGGCATGATCCTTTTCTCGCGCTGAGCCCAGGGCGGTGACCATCAGCCGGTCGCCGCGGCGGCTCCGCGATCGCACTTGTCTCGCCATGCCGTGGTGCCCATCGCCCCCGCGTTTGTCAAAGTCACGATGGAAGTAGAACCGGATGCGGCGACGCCAATATCTACTTCGATAGGGTTAACGCACCACACGGCCTCTGGTTGCCACGCCGCGCGAACCCCGTCGGCGATCAGCCCGGATGCCGGTTCGCGGGTGGCACCAGCCACTCCGCCAGGACCGGCCCGGCGGCACCCAGCGCCCCGGCCAGCCACGGCAGGCCGGTGGCCGCCACCTCTGGCAACGTCCTTGGCGGGTTGATCACCACCACCCCCGCGGCCGTCATCCCGTGCCCGGGCGCATCGGGCCGCAGGCCCAGCTCGATGCGGAACTGACCCGGCATCCCGGCCGCGCGCAGGGCCGCCAGCAGGGTTTCCGTCCGCGCACGCTCGATGACCGGATACCAGAGCAGGAAGGTCCCGGTGCGGAAGCGCCGATGCGCCTGCGCCAGCGCCTCGACCACCGTGTTATAGTCGCTCTTCACCTCGTAGCTGGGGTCGACCAGCACCACCGCCCGCCGCTCCGGCGGTGGCATCCGCTCCACCATGACCGCGAGCCCATCGGCATGGACGATCTGCTCCCGCGGCTCTCCCGGCACGCTGGCGGCGAGGACCCCGTGATCGGTGCCGTGCAGCTCGACCAGCTCGAGCCGGTCTTCCGGCCGCAGCAGCACGCGCGCCAGCGCCGGCGAGCCCGGGTAGTGGCGCAGCTCGCCGCCCGTATTGGCGGAGCGGACCAGCTTGAGATAGGGACCCAGCAGCTCCGGCGCCGGCCCGGCCGCCGCCAGGGCGCGGCCGATGCCGGCCCGGTACTCGCCGGTCTTCTGCGCCATCGGCATGTGCAAGAGGTAGCTGCCCGCCCCCGCGTGGGTGTCCAGCACGTAGACGGGCTTGGGCTTGCGCACCACATGGCGCAGCACATGGACCAGGATCGCATGCTTGATGACGTCGGCGAAGCTGCCGGCGTGGAAAGCGTGACGGTAGCTGAGCATCTGATCCCCCGGGCTGGCCCCGTGCGACGCACTATCTCGGACACGGCCTCCCTGCTAGGAAATCCGGCATGAGCTTTTGGCACGAGAAGAGCCTGGCGCAGATGTCCGAGGCGGAGTGGGAATCGCTCTGCGACGGCTGCGGCCTGTGCTGCCAGATCCGCGTCGAGGACGAGGACACCGGCGAGATCGCCCTCTCCGACGCCGCCTGCCGCCTGCTCGACCTCTGCACGCACCACTGCTCGGACTATGCCAACCGCAAGCAGAAGGTCCCCGACTGCGTGAAGATCACGCCCGCCAACGTCCGCTCGCTGAACTGGCTGCCCTACAGCTGCGCCTACCGGCTCCTGGAGTTCGGCATGGACCTGCCCGAATGGCACCACCTGGTCTGCGGCGACCGCGAGCGGGTCCATACGGAAGGCCCCTCGATGCGCGGCGAGCTGGTCAGCGAGGACGAGGTCGACTGGCCAGAGTGAGTTAGCGCGCCATCAAGTCTCGCGGCAGTATGAAGCAAAGTCAGCTTCCGTTAGGTGGCCGTCGCCGTTCGACTAAAGCGGCGTGCTTGATATCGCGACCGCTGACCTAGTCCGCAAGCGCGCCAAGTTGGCTGGCGAGATCTTTGCTCGGGAAACGGTATTTGAGTGATTACGGGCCGGCTTAGCGTACCTCGTCGTCATAATCCGCATTATGAACCCAGACTCCGCCTCCGAGGCGATCCGTCCGAACAAGTTCAGCTGGAAGCGCTGCGACCCGTTCGGCAGGACTAGGCCCTGTTAGGATCAGATCCAATCGAACCCAGCGGCGAGGTTCAAGACGCCGAGGTACGATCCGGCGGTCTTTTCATAGCGAGTAGCCACGGCACGCCATTCCTTCAGCCGACCCCATAGCCGCTCGACCCGCTCGCGACTGACCTAGATCCGGTCGGGACAGGCGACCTTGGCCTCGTTTCTTCGGGTCGGGATGGCTGGCTTGGCGCCGAGAACCCGGCTCGCCATCCGCAGATCGTGGGAGGAGTAGCTGCGGTCGGCAACCGTCCACAGCGGGGTGCCGGGCAGGAAGGGGGTCGTGGTCGAGTAGCTCGGCCACGACCCGTTTCCGCGACAGCGACCTGTTCCGGCGCCTATTCGAGCATGTTGTACGACAATGCATGCAGCCGGGTCTGGTCGGTGGCGAAGGCTTTGCCATCGATGCCAGCGTGATCGAGGCGGACACCAGCAACGGCCGGAAGGTCGATGGCAAGCCCACGGTATGGCCCGAGGACGAGGATGTTACCCGGCCGGTGCACGAGTATCTCGACGCGGTGGATTCTAATTCGAAGTGCGACTCTGTAGGTTTTTCAGCAGCTTGCATGACGAAGCCTGCTTCATGCCTGGAGCCTGTCGGCAGCTCGTTCTCGACGAGCGTCGCACGATCTTCTGTCTGCTGAACGCCAAGGTACCGGTGGCGGAGATTGACCAACAACTCGGCCGCCACCGCTCCACCATTCACCGCGAAGTCAGCCGCAACCACTTCCGTGAGCAGCGGGGGTATGCCGGCTACTTTCCGCTCACCGCACAGGAGTGTGCCCGGTAGCGGCTGGGCGAGTTGCACCGGCATGAAATCCTGCGTTGCTACGTCATCGACAAGCTCGAGCGCTGCTGGTCGCCGGAGGAGATCGCCGGGCGGCTGCGGCTGGATAGCGGGAGCGGTGGTACCCTCGTCACGAGATGATCTATCGCTTCGTCTATGGCCCGGAGGGTCGTGCCGCCGACCTCTACCGTTATCTGTCAAAAGCCCACCGACAGCAGCGGCCACCCGAGGTCGACGATCGCCAGACTTTTGGCCACTGGAAAGCGGATCTGCGGATCCTCCGCCGTGACCACGGCAAAGCCAGCCTGACCTCGATGATCGAACGCCAGTCCCGCCTCACCATTCTGCTGCCGAACCCCGACCGCCAGCCCAAAGCCCCCGCCGAACGGATCGGCCAAGCTTGGCAAGGGCTGCCGGAGGGAAGCTGTCGGACCGTCACCTTCGACCGTGGCACCGAGTTCGCCGCCTATACCCGGCTCACCAAGGCGCTCGGTACCGAGGCCTATTTCTGCGATCCGTACAGCCCCTGGCAGAAAGGCGTGGTGGAGAACGCGAACGGCCGGATCCGCCGGTTCCTGCCCGGCGAGCGCAACCTGGCCAAGCTGAACGAACCTTGTCGCACTTGACCTGGAAGCCGCCAGCCGCGATCGCCTGCTCCCACAAATCCAACGGAATCCGGTTGCCACGCTGTGGACTATTCCGACCGACGGCTCAAGGTGGCGCGCCGGGTGCCGGCCAAGCTCATGCCGAGAGGGAGCATCAACGTGTCGAACATCATCCTGCACCACTATCCGTTGTCGACCTACTCCGAGAAGGTGCGGCTGGCCTTCGGGCTCAAGCGGCTGGCCTATCACGAGGTCATCACCCCGATCGCCATGCCGAAGCCGGATCTGCTGCCGCTCACCGGCGGCTACCGCCGAGCGCCGGTGATGCAGATCGGCGCCGATATCTACTGCGACACCCATCTGATCCTGCGCCAGCTCGAGGCGCTCCATCCAGAGCCGACATTGTTCCCGAACGGCTGCGAGGGCGAGGCGAACGCGATCGCCTGGTGGGCGGAGCGCTACATGTTCATGCCGGCGCTCGGCTTCGTGGCCAACGTCAACGACAATCTGTTCCAGCCGGACTTCGTGGCCGAGCGCAAGAAGTTCGGCTTCATCATCGGCAAGGAGGATGTCGAGCCGAACTATGCTCGCTACGTGCAGCAGCTTGTAGCGCATCTGGGCTGGTTCGTGGCCATGCTGCAGGATGGTCGCTCCTACATGCTCGGCGATCGGGTGAGCGCTGCCGATCTCGCGGCCTATCCGACCATCTGGTTTCTTGATAGACACGGCGGCGCCGAGGCCGAGCGCCTGCTTCCGATCAGGCAGCTGCGTGCCTGGTACGAACGGGTGACAACGCTCGGCCACGGCCGACCGACCGGGATGCCTGCCGCCACGGCGCTCGACATCGCGCGCGAGGCCAGCCCGCAGAAGCCCGAACTACCGGCCAACGGCGACCCGTCGGAGATCAAGGATGGCACGCGGGTGACAGTGATGCCCGACGACACAGGCCGCGACCCGGTCGAGGGAGTGCTGGTGGCTGCGAGCGACCAGGAGGTGGTGATCAGCCGCTCCGACGAGCGGGTGGGTGAGGTGTTCGTGCATTTCCCACGCGCCGGCTATGACATCGTGGCGATCTGATCCAAAAGCCGACGCCGCGCAAAAAGGGATTCTCTCAACAGGCACAGAGTCGTCCGCGCCGGTTGAGAGAATTCGATGGCTACAAAACAATATCACACCGGATCAGCGTTTTTTGATGGAGAAAGTTAGCCGGGAATCGTGCTCATTCCACATTTTAGGGTTTTAATACACCGGTGTAACTTCGCTCTTGCAATTTCCGTTCGACTGATACAGGTGGCATCTGTCGCCGCTACAGATAAATGCAACAGCAACAACGCTCTGTTCAGGGAAGACACCATGCTGAAGACCATCGCCAGACGTGCCTTGATGACGGCGGCGTGCGCCGTCCTGGCCAGCACCATGCTCGCGCCGACAGGCTTCGCGGCCGACAAGAAGCTCATCGCGTTCGTGGTGAACGTGCCGGCGGATTTCTGGGTCATCGCCCGCCGCGGGCTCGAGAAAGCGGCGGCCGAGCTGCCCAACTACGACGTGCAGATGTATGTGCCGGGCGAGATGTCGGCCGCTGCCCAGAAGCGCATCATTGAAGACCTTCTGGCCAAGAACGTCGCGGCCATGACGATCAGCCCGGTCAATCCGGACAACTCGACCGACATCCTGAATCAGGTCGCATCGAAGGCCGTGCTGTTCACGGTCGATGGCGACGCGCCGAAGTCCAACCGCGTTATGTACATCGGCACGGACAATGTCGACGCCGGACGCCAGCATGGCGAGCTGATCAAGAAGGCGCTGCCCAACGGGGGCAAGATCATGCTCTTCGTCGGCACCATGGATGCTGCGAACGCGCAAGAGCGCGTCAAGGGCATCAAGGAGGTGCTGCAGGGCACCAAGATCGAGATCGTCGACATCCGCACCGATGGCGGCGACCAGGCCAAGGCCAAGGCCAATGTCGAGGACACGCTCACCAAATACCCGGACATCGATCTGCTGTCGGGACTTTGGGCCTACAACACGCCGCAGATCTACAATGCCGTGAAGGCGGCCGGGAAAGAGGGCACCGTCAAGATCGTCGGCTTCGACGAGGATCAGCAGACCCTGAAGGGCATCTCGGAAGGTGTGATCGAAGCCACGGTGGTGCAGCAGCCCTACGAGTTCGGCTATCAGTCGGTGAAGGAGCTGGCCGCCTACGTCGAGGGTGACAGGTCGATGGTGCCCGAGAACAAGTTGCAGATCATCCCGACCAAGATCATCGACAAGTCAAATGTGAAGGAGTTCGCCGCGTCGATCCGCGAGATGCTGAAGAAGTAGCGCCTCCGCTCGTGTCTGGCTCCCTTCTCCTGCTGTAGGAGAAGGGAGTCGAGGTGCGGGCCGAGCCTATCTGCAAGCTATCCTGAGAATCGGGCGCCTCACGCCCGTAGCGAATCGGCTCCATGTCCAATACATTTCTTGAGCTTCGCTCCATCGCCAAGACCTATCCCGGTGTCGTTGCGCTCGACGGGGTGAGCCTGTCGCTCGCCCGTGGTGAGGTGCTGGGCCTGATCGGTGAGAACGGTGCCGGCAAGTCGACGCTGATGAAGATCCTGGGCGGTGTGACGGCGCCGTCGGCTGGGTTGATCGCGATCGACGGCGTGGAGCACACGGCGCTGACGGTGACGGAGGCCGGCAAGGCCGGGATCGCCTTCGTCCACCAGGAGCTCAACCTGTTCGAGAATCTGGACGTCGCGGCCAATGTGCTCATCGGCCGCGAGCCGGGCCGCGGTGGTCTGCTGCATCTCGTCGACGAGAAGGCGATGCACGCCAAGGTTCGTCCGCTGCTCCAACGCCTCGGCGTCGACTTCGGTCCCAGTGACATGGTCGAGAACCTGTCGATCGCCCAACAGCAGATGGTGGAGATCGCAAAAGCTCTCTCGCTAGACGCGCGCGTCATCATCATGGACGAGCCGACCTCGAGCCTGACGCTCACCGAGACCGATCGTCTGCTGGAGGTCATCGCCGACCTCAAGCAGCATGGCGTCGCCGTGATCTACATCTCCCATCGCCTTGGGGAGGTGCAGACCTGCTGCGATCGTGTCGCCGTGCTGCGCGATGGTCGGCTGGTCGGTGGGCTGGCCAAGCACGAGCTGAGCCATGCCGCCATGGTGCGGATGATGATCGGGCGTGACCTGAAATCGCTCTACATCCCACCAAAGGCACCCCCAAAGCCGAGCGGCCTCCAGGTCACCGACCTGGTGACGGACGCTTTCCCCGACCATAGCGTGACCCTTGCGGTGCATTTCGGCGAGATCCTCGGTCTTGCTGGCCTGGTGGGCTCCGGCCGGACCAGCGTGGCCCAGACGATCTTCGGCGTGCAGCGGTCGCTCGGCGGCACGATCACGCTCGATGGCGCACCCATTTTCGTGACGACGGCACGCGATGCGATCGCCAAGGGCATCTACCTCATCCCCGAGGATCGCAAGCGCACCGGGCTTGTCCTCGACCTGCCCATCGTCGAGAACATCTCGCTGGCGGATCTCCGGACCTACACGCTTGGGACTATCATCTCAGGCAGCCGCGAGCAAAAGGTCGCCGAGGAACAGCGCCGCAGCCTGGACATCAGGGCACCTTCGGTTGATACGGCAGCGGTCACGCTGTCCGGCGGCAACCAGCAGAAGGTCGTGCTCGGCAAATGGCTGTCGATGCGCCCCAAGGTGATCATCCTCGACGAGCCGACCCGTGGCATCGATGTCGGAGCCAAGTCCGAGATCTACGCCATCATGCGTCGGCTGGCCGACGCCGGCGTCGCGATCCTGATGATCTCCAGCGACATGGAGGAGGTCATCGGCGTCAGCGATCGGATCGCGGTGATGCACGAGGGCCGGATCAGCGGCTACCTGGACCGCAAGGACTTCTCCGAACACAACGTCCTGATGCTAGCTGTCGGGCAAACGAGCCAAGGAGGCGCTGCCGCTCATGCTTAAGAAGGAGCTCGGTCTGGCCCTGATGATCCTGGTGATCGGCGGCATCACGGCAGCGATCAACCCACAGTTCATCTCCCAGGTCAATCTGATGAACCTCGCCAACCAGATCGGCCTTTTTGGCCTGTTCGCGATCGGCGAAGGTCTGGTGATCATCACCGGTGGCATCGATCTCTCGATCGGCTCGATGCTGGCGCTTTTGGGTGTGATCTTCCTCGATCTGCTTGTCAATCACGAGCTCAGCTGGCCCTTGGCGTTGCTCGTGACGCTGGGCTGCGGCGTAGTCCTCGGCGCCATGCATGGCCTCCTGATCACCCGGCTGAAGCTGCAGCCCTTCGTGGTGACGCTGTGCGGGCTGCTGATCTACCGCGGCATCGCCCGGTGGTACATGGTCGATTCGACCCAGGGCTTCGGCTACGCCACCGACTATGACCTGCTGGAATGGATCACCTCCGGGCGCACCTACAACATCCCGCACACCTTGATCTTCCTGCTCGTCGTTGCGGCCATCATGTCGGTGGTGCTGCACAAGTCGATGTTCGGCCGCTATCTCTTCGCGGTCGGCAAGAATGAGGAGGCGGCGCGCTTCTCGGGCATCGCGACCACGCGCGTCATCACGGCCGCCTATGTCCTGGCCGGGTTGCTGACTGCGCTGTCCTCCATCTTCTTCGTCTTCTACACGCAGTCGGTCTCCCCCTCGGCACACGGCAACTTCTACGAGCTGTACGCCATCGCCGCCGCCGTGCTGGGCGGCTGCTCGTTGCGCGGGGGCGAGGGCTCGATCGTCGGCATTCTGCTCGGCACCGTGCTGCTGCAGGTCCTGCAAAACCTCGTCAACATCCTGGGCATTCCATCCTCGCTCAACTTCGCCGTGATGGGGGCGGTGATCCTGCTCGGCGTCATCGCCGACCGGCAGCTGCAGGCACGGCGCCAGCACAAGCTCGCACTGGTCAGTGCCGAGACCCGCAGTCTGGCGCGGCGCCCGGCCGGGACGCCCGCCTGATCCACCGCTTGCAGGAAGGACCGCTCGATGCCGGTCGACCCGCGCCACAACAGCCGGCGGCTGCTGGACGGCCCCGATCGGGCCGTCGCGCGCGGCATGATGAAGGCCATCGGCTTCACCGACGAGACCCTGGCCAAGCCACAGATCGGTGTCGCCCATTGCTGGATCGGCACCATGCCGTGCAACTGGAATCACCGCGAGCTGGCGGCGTTGGTGGCCGAGGGCATCCGCGAGGCGGGCGGCACGCCACTGGAGATCAACACCGTCGCGATCAACGACGGGATCACCACCGGCACCGAGGGCATGAAGACCTCTCTGGTCAGCCGCGAGATCATCGCGGACTCCGTCGAGCTGGTCGCCCGCGGCCACATGCTCGATGGGCTGGTCACCATCGCCGGCTGCGACAAGACCATCCCGGCCATGGCAATGGCGCTAGGGCGCATCGACATCCCGGGCCTCCTGCTTTACGGCGGCTCGGTCGCGTCCGGGCGTTGCACGCGCAAGGACGGCCCGTTCGCTGACCGGGCGCTGACCATCCAGGATATCTACGAGGCGATCGGCGCCTTCCACGCCGGCCGCATCTCGGCCGAGCAGCTGAAGGACGTCGAGGACCATGCCTGTCCAGGCGCCGGCTCCTGCGGCGGCCAGTTCACCGCCAACACCATGGCCACTGCCTGCGAGATGCTGGGCCTGTCGGCGGTCGGGCTGAACGATATCCCGGCCACCAACGAGCTCAAGGCCGAGGCCGCGCGGGCCACGGGCCGGCTCGCAGCACGCCTCGTCGGCGCCGGCGTGACGCCCCGCATGATCGTCACCAGGGCCAGCTTCGAGAACGCCATCGCCGGCGTGATGGCGACCGGCGGCTCGACCAACGCCGTGCTGCACCTGCTCGCCATCGCCCGCAATTTCGGCGTCGAGCTGCGGCTCGAGGATTTCGACCGGGTCTCGCGCGTGACGCCCGTCTATGCCGATCTGCGGCCCTGGGGTACCTACACGGCGCCCGAGATGTACGAGGCGGGCGGCATGGCGGTCGTCGGCAAGCGCCTGCTGGCCGCCGGGCTGCTGCAGGCGGACGCCGCCACCGTCACCGGGCGAAGCCTGGGGGAAGAGATCGCCGCTGCTGTCGAGCCCGCCGGCCAGCAGGTGATCAGCCCGCTCGATCGGCCGCTCAAGCCGCAGGGCGGTCTGGCCATTCTGCACGGCAACCTCGCGCCCGGCGGCTGCGTCATCAAGCTGTCGGGGCAGAGCAAGTCGCATCATCACGGGCCGGCTCGGGTATTCGAGCGCGAGGAGGACGCCTTTGCGGCCATCCGCAACGGCACCATCCAGCCGAACGACGTCATGGTGCTGCGCAACGAGGGTCCGCGCGGCGGGCCCGGGATGCGCGAGATGCAGCTCGTGACCGGCGCAATCCAAGGTGCCGGTCTCGGCGCCACGGTAGCACTGGTCACCGACGGCCGCTTTTCTGGCGCCACCCGCGGTTTCGTGATCGGCCATGTCGTGCCCGAGGCCGTCGATCGTGGCCCGATCGCGGCCCTGCGCGATGGTGACCTGATCACCATCGACGTCGAGGCACGCAGGCTCGACGTCGCGCTGGAGCCGGCGGAGATCGAGGCACGGCTCGCGCGCTGGAGCCCGCCCGAGCCACGCTACCGGACCGGCGTGCTGGCCAAATATGCGCGGCTTGTCGCTGATGCCTCGCAGGGTGCGGTTACCGATGGCTGAGGTCCCGCGCGCCATCCGCCGCTGCATCACCATCGAGGATCTGCGCGCCGCCGCGCGGCGCCGGCTGCCCAGGCTGGTGTTCGACTTCATCGACGGCGGTGCGCGCGACGAGACCACCCTGCGCGACAATCGCCGCGCCTTCGATGCATGGCAGCTGATGCCGCGCGTCGGCGTCGACGTCAGCCAGCGGCGGCTCGCGACGACGCTGCTGGGCAGGCCCATGGCCCTGCCGCTGGTGCTCGGCCCCACCGGGCTGGCCGGCCTCTACCGGCCACGCGGCGAGATGCTGGCCTGCCGGGCGGCAACCACGGCCGGAATCCCGTTCTGCCTGTCCACCAACTCCATCGCCTCCATCGAGGCGGTGGCGGCCGACGTGCCCGACAGCGACCGCTGGTTCCAGCTCTACCCGCTGCGCGACCGCGAGCTGATGACCGAAATGCTCCGGCGTGCCCGGGAGCATGGCTATCGCACGCTTTGCTTCACCGTCGACCTGCCGATCCAGGGCCGCCGCGAGCGCGATGTCCGCAACGGCTTCACGCTGCCCCTGCGCCCGACCGTTAGGACGGCTTGGGACGTGCTGCGGCGGCCGGCCTGGCTCTGGGGGCTCGCCCGCAATCCGGTCTCATTCGGCAACTTCGCGCCATCGGCTGCCGGCGGCGGCGCCACGACTATCGCTCAGCACGTGGCGAGCCTGTTCGATCCCTCGGCCGACTGGGCCTTGGTCGCAAAGCTCCGCAAAGGCTGGGACGGCCCCTTCGTGGTCAAGGGCGTGCTGCATCCGGACGACGCCCGGGCCGCCGTGCGTGCGGGTGCCGATGCCGTCATCGTCTCCAACCATGGCGGCCGTCAGCTCGACACGGTTCCAGGCGCCTGCACCGCCCTGCCGGGTGTCGTGGCGGCGATCCAGGGCGAGGCTGACATTCTCCTGGACGGTGGCGTGCGGCGCGGCACCGACATCCTTAAGGCCCTGGCGCTCGGAGCGCGCGCCTGCATGATCGGCCGGCCCTTCCTGTGGGGTCTGGCCGCCGGGGGCGAGGTGGGCGTGCGCCGGGCGATCGAGATCCTATCCGTCGAGCTCGACGAGGCGATGGCGCTCGCCGGCGTGCGCGACCTCGCCGAGCTCACGCCGGACTTCGTCCGCGGGCGGAGCTGCTGATTGGGCGTTGTTCTAGGATGAAACGTCTAGGCTGCCTTGCGCGGACTCAGGGCGACATCGAAGCCGAGTTCGCCGAGTTTTCGAGCAAGGCGGGCGGCAAGGCGGGTTCGGTCGACGCGGTCGAAATGATCAGGCCCAAGGTCGGTGTAAGCGACGCCTCGCCGGAGCATCCAATATGCGGACGTGAGGATGGCGGCGGCAACCGCAATGATGGCCTTGCGCGGACCACGTCGTGCTTTGAGGCGGCCGAACAGGGCGCGCAGGTAGGTTCCCTTGACGCGAGCGGCGCACCAGGCGGTCTGGACAAGCAAGGTTTTCAGCCAGGGCGCACCCTTGCGGAGCTTGGTCGAGCGGCGTTTGCCGGCACTCTCGTCGTTCCTGGGGCAGAGGCCAGCCCAAGAGACGAGATGGGCAGCGGTGGGGAAGCGGGTCATATCGACCCCAATCTCGGCAATGATGACCGCGGCTGAGAGGGTGCTGACGCCTGGGATGGTGATGAGCCGCTCGGTGGTGGCACGAAAAGGCTCGAGACGCTCCCCGAGTTGCTCGTCGAGTTCGGCGATGGCGACATCGATCGCGTCGATTTGGCGGAGATGGATCCGAAGCAGCAGGCGCTGATGCTCCGACATGCGGCCGCGCAGGGCCTCGACGACGTGGGCACGGGAGGCCCGGATGCGGGTCCGGACCTTGTCGGCGAGGCGCTCCGGATCGCTCTCGCCCGCCGCCAAAGCATCGAGGATCGCGCGCCCGCTGACGCCGATGATGTCGGAGAGAACCGAACCGAGCTTGAAGTTGGCGGCCTGCAGTGTCTTGTCGATGCGCTCGACATGGGAGACCTTCTCGCGCGTGAGCTGCTTGCGGGTACGCGTGAGGTCCCGCAGCGCCTGGATCGCCATCGGCGGGACGAAGCTCGAACGGATCAGGCCATGCGCCAACAGATCGGCCAGCCATGTGGCGTCATTCGTGTCGGTCTTCCGGCCAGGCACATTCTTGACGTGCATGGCATTGGCGAGCACGAGCTCGAATTTTTCGGCCAGAACGGCCCAAACCGGCTTCCAATATACGCCTGTCGCTTCCATCGCGACGTGGGTGATCGCGTAGCCAGTAAGCCAGCACGAGAGGCGCTCCAACGCCGTCGTCGTCGTGGCGAACGTCTCGAGATGGTGCTCGACAGTCCTATTGCGGGCCACCCGGGCGCAGGCCACGACGGTGTCGCGATGGACATCGAGCCCGGCGCAGCACGAATGCAAGACCTCCATGGCTTCCTCCTCGCATATGGCACGGCACCGGCGAGGAGCCCACGATGTCGAAGTCTAGGATGCGTGCTCCGGTCCTGACGGACGTGGCGACAGTACGGGGTGCGCGTGGGGCTCCGGGTCCAACTCTTATACGGGCTCGCAGCACCATGAACGAACCGACCTCTGTGCCGATGCCGCACGCGATCTTAACAGCAGTTTCATTCGACGAGGGTCGGAATACTACGGTCGGCAACTCTTATGGTGGGTCAAGCTCCTCGTGAAACGCCGCGGCAGGGGCTGCGCAACCCCGACCAGCTCCGCCCCTGCCGCGGCTCAACGCGAGCCTCAGCAAACAACG
>JBATRI010000624.1:0-3197 GCA_049292515.1 Geminicoccaceae bacterium | reverse complement strand
TGATGCCCCGGTGATCTTGCTCCAGCCCGTTGTTCAGGTAGCGGCTGGTCCGGTGCCGCACCTCTCGGCCCAGCTCGGTCCGGATCGCCTTGGGGTAGCTGTCGTGACCGTCCGTCGTGACCCGGTCTGGCGTTACTCCGGTGACCGCCTTGGCGGAGCGGAAGAACGCCTTCGCCGCCGCCATGTCGCGGTGCTCGCTGAACATCACGTCCACCAGCGTGCCGGAGCGGTCGATGGCCCGATAGAGATAGCACCAGCGGCCCTAGACCTTGAGGTAGGTCTCGTCCACGTACCAGCTTTGACCCGCCTTGCCGCGCCGGCGTTGCCGCAGGTCCTCGGCCAGGGCGGGGGTGAGCTTCGCTTCCCACGCGCGTACAGCCTCATGGCTGAAGACGATGCCGCGGACGAGGAACATCTCGGGCAGGTCGCGCAGAGCGAGCTTGTAGCGCAGGCGCCAGCACCACGAGCGCGATGACGTCGCTGGGATACTGGGTCCGGTTCAGCAGGTTGCCGGTGCGTTCGTTGAACTGCTTGCCACACCTGCGGCAGCGGAAGCGCCGGTAGCCCTGGGCCGTGCGCTCGGGCCGCTCCGTCGTGGCCTTCGATTCGCACGCGATGCACCGCATTCCCGTCCGCCCAGCCGTGAAGACTGGCCATATGGTCGGGCCAGCCCTCATTGGCCAGGGGCGGTGGCGCATGCCCTGACAGAACCCTTCGCCAAGCGTCAGCAGATGCAGTGGACCAAGCGCGGCGCGCACCTGCTTCTGCAAACCCGAACCCGGACACTCGATGGCACGCTTCGCCCTTTGTTCGAGCGCTGGTATCCGGGTCTCGCCAACGACAATGAAAACGAGATCGCTCAAGCCGACGCGGTGTAAACGCCCCACACTTCCTGATGCTCTCCAGGATTGCGGTCGCCTTGACCGGGACGCTGCCCCCGATGGTTGGACAAGGCGGCACGGTGGCCGCACGCGGCTGGCAGGGAAAGGCGTGTAAATTCGGCGAGAACCGCAAGAAGGGACGGTGCATAGCGGAACCAAATGTACCGCGTGTCGCACTGAGTGGATCAGAGCGCAGATATGCTCGGACGTGCAACAAGAGGCGGGAACAGCCGACGAATCTTGACGAAGGGAACTCAGAAGCGCACGGTCGACGGTGAGTTTTCGCTTATGCCGGACCGTGGCTGACCGTGGAACCGTTTGATCCCAGCGATCTACAGAGATCCCTGCCGCGGCCGGCGCTGGCGTTTGCTGCACGATGCGTAAGGCGAATTGGTCCCCTTGCTATCTCTGATAGCGGTGATCTGCGGCCGGCAGACGACATTGTGGCGATGGCTGAGGATGTTGCAGCCGACACACCAGTCGCGTCCTACCGGATGGAAGACGCCAGAGCTTGGTTCAAACAGACAAGACGGGCCGATTTTGCCGGAGGGGGGCAGGTCGAAGCGGATTATGCGATTACATACCTTGCCGATGCAGCGATCGAGGTATGCCGAATTTACGAGGCGGAGGGCAGCATGGCGCTTTCCGTGCCGGAAACAGCTTCACATCCAAACGAAGCGGCGATCCAGGCCTGTCGAGCCGCGATCGCTGCGGCCGAAGCGTTCAGTGACCGGTTTAACACCAGCCGTGACACGGCTATGCGTGGGTTCAGGAGGGATTGGGAGTTCTGGGAGCAGCACGGCTGGTTTGAGAAAAAATGGGACGACGGCCTGGGGCTACCCATTGGCCCTTCCAATCTGAAACCGATGTGGGGCTCCGAATCGCCACCAGAGTGGTGGCCGCCGGGGCCGATTGTGGTGGCGGGGGGCACACTCGAGGCGCTGCTTTCAGATTCCAGATTCGATCCTGAAGGGTCAGTGCCATTCGTGGTGAGCTGGTTGTTTCAGGACGGGGTCGATGTACATCGTCAGATTATCGAGGCTATGAAGACCATTCTGGGACGCTGGGCGGCAATGCAAGCGGCTCCGCCAGTTTTTGTGGTCGCAGCAAGAGAAATTCAGCCAAGAATAGCACATGAACTGATTGAAGCCGGGGCTACCATCATGACAGAGGACTTAATTGGTCCTTGTGCGGTGAGCAGTCCTGAAGCGCTCCGCGAAATACTCACTTCCATCGCCCGCGACTCCTCATTCGTGCGGAACAGATTCATGCCTGGAGACACGTATTATCGGCCGTTGGCCATTTCGGAGATCGACCAGGGTCCTATACCGCATTTCACCCAACGCCCGATTCTTTCGAGCGATGAGGATCGCGCTGTGAATGCAGGGATCATGGAGCGCTTTAACAGTCGGATTAAATCACCGATCGAGTGGTGAGCTATGGGCGACCCACTGCTGGATGCACACCGAGTCGCGGAGCGGCGCTATCTCCTCAGCGGGCCGCAGCCAATCAGTCTGCGCGATCAAATCTTGCGAGGCGCTGCCATTGTCCACCGACTAAAGGAAATCGGTGAAATCGCCCCCAACGCTCCGCTGGTGATCCTCGGCTGCGGCGCCGGAGGGGCAACCGCGGCCATCGAAGCCGCTTCATTCCCGAAAACCGAGGTTTTTCTGGTTGAGCGGGCCTCGACGGGTTTCGGTGTACAACGTGCATGTTTCACGAGGACGATCGATCCCACGCAGTACGACTGGCCACTCGATCACTGTTACCATGGACGGCTGCCATGGGGTGTACGACACAAGCATTTACCGCTCTACTTTCCTGCCCAGAGGGGATCGGTACTGGCTACATGGTGGGCACATGATCTTGTAGCCGCACAAAGCGGCCTCAAACGGCAGGCGGCACTAAAAGGCCATCCACCGCCCCTCAACTGCCTGTTTGGGGCGACAATTACAAGCATCTCCTCCATTGTCTCGGCCGCTCCGAAGGTCGCGCCCAAGGTTATTGCTTTAAATATAGATATAAAAGAACCAAGCGGTAAGATCACGTCTATTCGTGCTGGAGCGCTGATCGAGGCAATTGGATTTGGCACAGAAAATTGCCGGGTGGAAATCCCCTGGACGCCGACACCGAGATCAACCCTGTGCTATGAAGGGCAACCATTCTGGAGTGACGATCAATTCACACACTTAGAGCCCGTTTGAGAATGGCTATGGCTGAACGACGCGGCGCAGCAGGAGGCTGCCGAGAGCGACGTGGATCATCGCTTCGGAGATGTCGCAGTGCCGCTCATAGTCACGCACCAGCCTGCGCCAG
>JBATRI010000623.1:0-1715 GCA_049292515.1 Geminicoccaceae bacterium | reverse complement strand
GCCGCCTCGCGCACCGCGCGCAGCGCCGGCTCGGGTGCCAGAACGGGTTGCCGGTCCATCGTGCGCTCCTGGCTCGGCGCATGTTCGCGGCCGCGGCCGAGGGTGCTTTCCAGCACCTGGCTGCGCTCTTTGGCTTCGGTGACGAAGCGCTCGAGATCGAGGCCGTGCTGGCGCGCGAGCGCCCGGTCCTGGCTGCGCTGCTGCACCCGGTCGACCTCGGGCTTGGCGCCGCGCGTGCGCAAGGCGGCATCCTCGCGCTGCAGGCCCGTGGCCTGTGCCCGGGTCAGGCCCTGCTCGGCCAGCCTCGCCTCGATCGCCTGCGACCGGCTGCTGAACAGTTGCGTGAGCTCACGCGGCACGCCGTCCAGCTCGAAGGTGCCGTTGCGGCTCGGCACAATGGCGTAGCCGAGCTCGGCGGCGCGGACCGACAGCGCCTGCTGGTAGCGCTCGCCGGCCTCCTTGGCGTTGACGTAGAGCCGGTTGCTCCAGATGCTTCGCCATTGATCCTTGCTGCCGATGGTGGCGTTCATGACCACGGCATGGCTGTGCAGCTGCGGTTCGGCCGCGCGCGACAGATCATGCCGGAACACCGCCGCCACCATCTGCCGCGTGGGCTCCTCGAGCGCCTCGCCGCCATGGCGTGCGCGCGTGACGAGCGCGTTCTCCTGCAGCCAGCCGAGCGCCTCCTTGACCGCGGCGTCGTGGGCTGCGACCAGCCGCTCGTCGCCACCGACGAGGGCAGCAAGGCTGACACTCTTCGGTGCCGAGAAGGTCAGATCCCAGCCATGCAAATGCTGGTGCTCGCCGCCCTGGATACGGCCGAGCTGGGTCTCGGCGTCGATCCTGCCCTCGAGCAATTGCTTGAACCGACCGGCCTCGACCTCGCCCGTAAGGCCGAGCTTCTCGGCACCGGCGCCGAACCAGTGCGACGGCCCCTCCTCGTGCTGGGTGTAGTAATTGTCCTTGGCGAAGTAGCTGGCGGCCGCCATCGACGAGCGCACGACCCCGATCGACAGCATGGCTACAGCCCCTCCATGCGCAGGGCCGCCGGCGTTGCCGGCAGGCGTGCCGTCCGCTGGCGAACGCTCGTGACGAAGGCCTCGAGATCGAAGCCGGCTTGCCGGGTGCGTGCCCGGTCGGCCTGCCGCTGTTGCTCGCCCGGCAGTTGCGGCCGAGCGGCCCTGGTCTGCCGGGTGGCGCGCTCGCGCTGGGCGATGCTGGCCGTCGCCCGGCTGAGCCCGCGGGCCTCGAGTTGCGCCTCCACCGCCCTGGCCCGGCTGCTGAACAGCGCGGTCAGCGTGGGCGGGATGCCGTCCAGCGCGCAGGTGCCGTTGTCGTTCCAGACCACGCCATAGCCGAGCTTGTCGGCATGCTCGGCCAGGGTCTGTTGGTAGCGGATGCCGGCCGTCCTGGCGGCGAGATAGAGCGGCCGGCTGGCGATGCTGCGCCACCTGTCGGGTCCGGCCAGGGTGGCGTTGACGACGAGCACCCGGCTGTGCAGATGCGGTTCGGCGGCGCGCGAGCTCTCGTGTCGGATGATGGCAGCGAGCAGACAGCCGGTCGGCAGCACGTGGCGTTTACCGCCGCGGCTGAGGCGCGTGGCGGCAGCCTGAACCTCGAGCCAGGTCAAGGCTTCCCTGGTCGCGGCGTCGTGCGCCATCAAGAGAGTCTGGTCACCACCGACGAGCGCTGCGAGGCTGACACTTTTCGGCGCA
>JBATRI010000622.1:0-8166 GCA_049292515.1 Geminicoccaceae bacterium | reverse complement strand
GCGCGGGGCATCCGGGGCGACGCTGCGGGTGACGTAGCTGTTGAAGTCGGTGGCCGAGAACAGCAGGTCCGGCGGCGTGCTGTGGGCGAGGTGGGCGATGGCGGCGGTGACGATGTCGCCGCCCCAGCTGTCCTCGATGGTTATGGCGATGCCCATGGTGACGCAGAAGTCCCGGATCTGCCGCGCCCTGGTGAGCCCGCCGACCTTGCTGATCTTGAGGTTGATCACGTCCATGGCGCCGTCGGCATGCCCGCGCACGACCATGTCCAGACCGTCCATCACCTCGTCCAGCACGAATGGCTTGGCGGTGCGACGACGGATGGTCAGGCAGGCGGCGTAACTGGCACAGGGCTGCTCGATGTGGACGTCGATGTCGCGCACGGCATCGCAGACCCGAGCCGCTTCGTGCATGGTCCAGCCGGTGTTGGCATCGGCGACCAGGACATCGCCGGACTCGAGCACGGCGGCACAGGCACGGATCCGCGCAATGTCTGCCTCCACGTCGCCGCCGACCTTGAGCTGGAACTTGCGATAGCCTTCGGCCCGATAGGCGCCGACCCTCTCGGCCATCGCCTGCGCCGTGTCCTGCGAGATCGCCCGGTAGAGCGGGAAGCCATCACCGTAGCGGCCACCCAGCAGCATGCAGATGGGCATGCCCGCCGCCTGGCCCAGAATGTCCCAGCACGCCATGTCGAGCGCCGACTTGACGTAGGGGTGCCCCTTGAGCGTGAGGTCCATGACCTCGTTGAACCGGCCGAGCTGGCGGGGGTCCTGCCCGATCAGGGTCGGCCCCAGCTCGGCGATGCCTGCCCGGGCGCCGGCACCGTAGGCCGGCAGGTAGGCCGGGCCGAGTGGGCAGACCTCACCCCAACCGATGAGGCCGGCATCGGTCTCGACGGCGACCACGGTGCTGTCGAAGACCTCGACGCTGCGGCCGTCGGACCACGTGTAGCGCCCCTCGTACAGCGGCAGCTCGACCCGCCACGCCCGGATACCGGTGATTTGCATGCCCTGCTCCCGCCCGATCCATTGTCGGTAGGGTTGGCTATCCTGTATCTGTCCCACTCGGCAAGGATACGAGGATGGGAGACGGGGCGATGCAGGTGGACTGGCAGGGTGTGTTTCCGGCGCTGATGACGGAGTTCGACCCGGAGGGCGGCCTCGACCTCGCCCGCACCCAGGAACATGCGCGCGCCTGCCTCGATGTCGGCTGCAGCGGCCTGATCATGCTGGGCACGCTCGGCGAGAACAGCTCGTTGGCGCCCGACGAGAAAGAGGCCGTGCTACGTGCGGCGGTCGAGGTGGCCGACGGCAAGGTGCCGGTGATCAGCGGCGTCGCCGAATACACGACCGAGCTCGGGATCGCCCATGCCCGCCGTGCCGAGCGTGCCGGCTGCGTCGGGCTGATGGCGCTTCCGTGCATGGTCTACGAGCAGGACGAGCGCGAGGCGGTACGGCACTTCCGCACGCTCGCCGCCGGCACCGAACTGCCGATCATGATCTACAACAACCCCCTGGCCTACAAGGTGGACCTCAAGCCGGAGGGCTTCCTGGGCCTGGTCGAATCGGCCAACATCGTGGCCATCAAGGAATCGTCGCACGACAGCCGGCGGATGACCGACAGCTGGAATGTGCTGGGCGACCGCTTCTTGATGTTCTGCGGTGTCGACGATCTCGTGTTCGAGAACGTGCTGTGTGGCGCTTCCGGGTGGGTGTCGGGGCTGGTGAACAGCTTCCCGGCGGAGGGCGTGCGGCTGTACGAGCTGACGCGTGCCGGCCGGATCGAGGAGGCGCGAGCACTCTATCGCTGGTTCATGCCGCTCCTGCACCTGGATGTGCAGAAGAAGCTGGTGCAGTACATCAAGCTGGTCAACCAGATGACCGGCATGGGCGCGGAATGGGTGCGCGCGCCGCGTCTGCCACTGGTGGGCGAGGAGCGGGCGCGGATCGAGGGCATCATCCTGCGGGCGCTCGAGACCCGTCCGTCGCTGGCGTAGCCCGATGTCGATCCTGCTCGGCGCCATCGCTGACGACTTCACCGGAGCCACGGACCTCTGCAGCATGCTCGTGCGCAACGGCATGCGCACGGTGCAGCTGATCGGTGTCCCCGAGCCGGGGTTGGCCGTGCCGGAAGCCGACGCCGTGGTGGTGGCGCTGAAGTCGCGGACCATCGCGGCCGGGGAGGCCGTGGCCCAGTCGCTAACGGCGCAGCGCTGGCTGGCGGGGCAGGGGGCGCGGCAATATCTGTTCAAGTACTGTTCGACCTTCGACAGCACCGACCAGGGCAATATCGGGCCGGTCGCCGACGCACTGCTGGAGATCCTGGGATCCGACTTCACCATCGCCTGCCCCGCCTTTCCCGAGACCGGGCGGACGATCTTCAAGGGGCATCTGTTCGTCGGCGACCTGCTACTGTCCGACACCCATATGCGGCACCACCCGCTGACGCCAATGACGGACTCCAATCTGGTCCGGGTGCTGCAGCGGCAGACCGGGCGCAAGGTAGGACTCGTTTCGTTCGACGTGGTGCGGCAGGGGCCCGAAGCCATTCGGCAGCGTTTCGAAGCGCTGCGAGCCGATGGCTGCAGCTATGCCATCACGGATGCCATCGAGGACGAGGACCTGCGTCGCCTGGGCGCGGCTTGCGCCGGACTTCCGCTGCTCACGGGCGGCTCTGGCATCGCGATGGGCCTGCCGGCCAATTTTCGCGGAGCCGGGCAACTGCGGGACGGTGGGACGGCTGATGCCCTGCCGGAGATCACGGGCGGTGAGGTCGTGCTGGCCGGCTCATGCTCGGCGGCGACGCTGGAACAGGTTGCCGTCATGGCCGAAAGCCGACCTGCGCTGAAGATCGATGCGGTGCGCCTCGCCGAAGGCTGGGATCCGGCCGAAGCCACGGAGTGGGCCGTCCGGCGGATGGTGGACGGGCCGGTCCTGGTCTACGCCAGCGCCACCCCGGCCGAGGTGCAGGCGGCACAGGAGCGTCTGGGCCGTGATCGGGCGGGTGGCTTGGTAGAGGACGCGCTGGCCGCGATTGCCGGCGGCGTGGTCGAAGCGGGAGCGCGTCGGCTGGTCGTCGCTGGCGGCGAGACCAGTGGGGCTGTGGTGCAGGCGCTGGGCGTCAAGGGCCTTGCGATCGGGGCGATGATCGATCCGGGGGTGCCGGCCACGGTGTCGATCGGCCGGGATCCGCCGTTGGCGCTGGCACTGAAGTCGGGCAATTTCGGTGGCCGCGATTTCTTCCTGCGGGCGCTGCGCTGCCTGCCGGGAGGCGCCGCCTAGGGCTTGACGTGTGAGGCCAACCGGTGGGCGCGCAGATGATCCTCGCCGAAATGGTTGGTCGGATCGTGCCACACGGAGTGAGCATGGTCGTGGTCGGTCTTGTCGTACTCGACGAGCAGGGTCGGCCCGTGCAGGCGGTAGTAATGCAGCCGGTCCGGCGTGGTGCCACCGGCCCAGGCGAAGCGGATCTGGCCGACGCCGGCCTCGTGCACGCGCGCCATCAGCGGTTCGGCGAGTTCGCGCCGCAGATGGCCGAAGAACGTCTCGAGCAGCACAAGTGTCCGCTGCCGTGCTGTGGCGCCCATGTCGTCGACGCTGAGGCCCACCGGGCGATGCAGGCTGTCTTCGCGGCCGGGTCCGGTGATGATGTCCGGCGGGCTCGCACCAGCGATCACGGCTTGGCCCAAGCCTCGTGGGTCCAGTCCATGGAGGATTTCGAACGCCAGCGCCGACTCACGCTCCAGCAGCCGGGCGAGGCCACCATGCCCGTCCGGCACGACACGGCCCGAGAACGGGTTGGCGCCGAAGAAATGGGGGGTGACGGCGATGCCGATGCCGGGCGTTATCGCCAGCGTCAGCGAGATGTGATGGCCCTCGAAGCGCCACGCCCAAGGCCCTTCGCCGGGCCGACCGAAGATGGCCAGGGAGTAGTTTTCGGGATCGCGGAATGCCTTGTTGGCAGTGGCTGCCTGCAGCATGGCTTCCAGGGCCAGCACGCCCTTTGCCTTGGCGGCGCCGTCGGCGCTCAGTGCGGTATCGAGAAGCGCCCAGCAGGCCTTTTGCTGGTCGGCTCGCATCGCACGTAGCGGCAGGCCCGGTCGCTGCCGCGGGACATAGTGCCAGTCGCGCCGTGCCACGCCAACAGGCGGGTAGAGCGCCCATTCCCGTTGCGTGCTGTCCAGCGAGTCCGCGAACCTGGTCGCCAGGGCTGCCATGCGCTCGCCGAGTGCGCCCGCCGCCAACCAGGACACGGCCGCGCGGGGAAGGGCCGAAGCCGCGTTGCTCATGGCCGCTCGCTCCCGATCGCCCCTTTCCGCCGATAGGGCTGAAACCAGCCCAGCCCAGCCTCTGTCGGGCCATGAGGACGATACTCGCAGCCCACCCAGCCCGGATAGCCGAGCTCGTCCAGGAGGTCGAACAGGAAGCGATAGTCCACCTCGCCGCGATCGGGCTCATGGCGGTCCGGCACGCCCGCGATCTGCAGGTGGCCTGTGATCGGCAGCAGGTCGCGGATGTGGCGCGCGAGATCACCCTCCATGATCTGGCAGTGGTAAAGATCGAGCTGCAACTTGAGATTGTCCGCACCCACTTTGTCGATGATGCGCCGAGCCTGATCCTGATAGTTCAAAAAGTAATTCGGTACATCGCGGTTGTTGATCGGCTCGATCAGTAGCGTGATGCCCGCGGCGGCGCACTCACCAGCCGCATGGCGAAGATTCTCGACATAGAGCTGCTCACGGCGCGAGCACTCCGTCTCGCCCGGCAGCAACCCGGCCATGACGTGGAGTGTGCGGCAGCCCAGCTCGGCGGCGTAGGCTAGGGCCAGCTCGACCGATTCCCGAAACGCGGCCTCGCGGCTCGGCAACGTGGCAAGGCCGCGCTCCCCCGAAGCCTCATCGCCTGGGGGAAGGTTGAACAGCGCGAGCGCAAGCCCTGATTCGGCAAGGCGCTCCGCGATGGCAGCTGCCGGCCACTGGTAGGGGAAGGCGAACTCGACCGCGGCGAAGCCGGCGGCAGCCGCCGGTGCGAACCGGTCCAGGAAGGCCGCTTCAGGAAACATCATGGTGAGATTGGCGGCAAATCGCGGCATGGCTGCCTCTTGGACACGTTCCGCCGCGACCGAAGTCCTGGTGCCCCTGGCCGGACTCGAACCGGCACTCGGTTGCCCGAAACAGATTTTGAGTCTGCCGGTGACCACCTGAGCAATCTCAGCGTTGGCGTGGGTTTGCTTCCAAAACTCGTTTTCACGCAGACGCTTATGCGTTTCCGGTCTGCAGCGGTTGTTTCCGTATGATTCTGCTGATGTCCGTTGTCATCATTGCCAGATCGTTGCTGGCAAGACGGCAGACTGGATGGCGGATGCCCAGGCAGCAACAGACTTATCCGCGGATCACAAAGCCAACGGCTGACGGCGCGGCGCCGGCGGCCACTCGCTATCTGGTGTTCGACGGCTTGGTGCACAGCATCACCTTGAGGGTTGAGCCGAGTGGCGCCAAGGCCTGGGTCGTCCAGAAGTCGCAGCGTGGTTGCTCCGTGAGAATTGCCCTCGGAGCTTACCCCGATCTGACGGTCGAACAAGCACGGCGCAAGGCGCAGGCAGTCGTGGCCGACCTTGCGAGTGGCCGCGACCTGATGGCCGAACGGCGGCATGCAGCGGAGGCCCGCGTCGTCGCAGACCAGGCCGCGAAGCGCGCTGCTGTGACCGTTGCCGACATGTGGAGCGCTATGCCGCTGAAGTTGTTGCGCTCAACAAGGCCACCACGGCCCGCAAGAAGGTACGGATGTGGACGGCACGGATCATGCCGGCGATCGGGCGAATGCCGATGCGCGCGGTTTCTGACACAGAGCTCAGCGCGATCGTCCGCGCACCACTTCGCTTGGACGCCAAGGGCCGCGTGACAGGCGGCAAAGGTGAGGCCGGCAACATCTACCGCCTCCTGCACCACCTGTTCGCGAAGGCACTGGTCTGGCGGTTGCTACTGCTAGAGCTTGGCCATCCGCTCGACGGCGTCGACCAGCCCAGGGTCAACCGGTGAGAGCGGTTGTTGTCCGACACCGAGGTGACCGCTCTATGGGCCGAGCTGGTACGTGGCGACAACCGAGAAGCGCTGCAGGCCCTTTGGACTTGCTTCGGGAAAGTGGAGAGCTCTTCTGATGGAAAGACAAGGCTAGGCATGCTCAGCGCGTTTGGCTTGCGATCGCGGCAGACGACCGACCAGTGTTTGGCGCGCTTAGCGCTCGGCACAGGCGTGAGGCGCGTGAGCCGAGAGCCAGTCGGGAGCGACGATCGCCAGGGCCTCGAGCGCATGCCGCATCGCCTCCCGGACGCAGGCCACACGGTTGATCTGTAAAAGTCCAGATCTAATCTGACGGTCGTTGTTTGCTGAGGCTCGCGTTGAGCCGCGGCAGGGGCGGAGTTGGTCGGGGTTGCGCAGCCCCTGCCGCGGCGTTTCACGAGGACATGGACCATGACCAAGGAGCAGAAGATCATCCGCGCCAAGGTGGGCGTGCTGGAGCTGGCCAAACAGCTCGGCAATGTCAGCCAAGTGTGCAAGATGATGGACTACAGCCGGGACAGTTTCTACCGGTTCAAGGAGCTGTACGACAAAGGATGAGAGCAGACCGTCGCCGGAGGCGGCGTAAGCTGCTCGCATGCTGGCGCTGCAGGAGCTGTCGCGGCGCAAGCCGATCTTGAAGAACCGGGTCGGCCCGGCCGTCGAAGAGGCGGTGGTCGGCTTGGCGATCGAGCAACCAACCCCTCCCGCGCCCGCCGGCGCGGGCTCCTACGGAGGCGGATCGGCCGCGCTGCGGCCGATGGGGCCAGGCCCGGGTCTCTAACGAGCTGCGCAAGCGCGGCGTCACGGTTTCGCCGTTCGGGGTACGCTGCATCTGGCTGCGGCACGACCTGGCAACGATGAAGCACCGCCTCAAGGCGCTCGAGGCGAAGATGGCGCAGGAGCGGCTGATCCTCACTGAAAGCCAGCTCGCCGCTCTGGAGAAGGCCAAGGCCGACAAGGAGGCCCACGGCGAGTTCGAGAGTGAATGTCCGGGCTATTGCGGGGCCCAGGACACGTTCTATGTCGGCACGCTCAAGGGCGTCGGCCGGGTCTACCAGCAGACCTTCATCGATACCTACGCCATCGGCCACAGGCCGATCCCACGGAGTGATGTCAGCGCAGCTGACAGGGTCGGGTTCGCCAAGCTCTACGATCGCAAGACGCCACTGACGGCGGCTGACCTGCTGAATGACCAAGTGATCCCGTTCTATGACGAGCACGGTGTCGTGCTGCAACGGGTACTCACCGACCGCGGCACCGAATATTGCGGCAGCCACGACCGCCATGAATACGAGCTCTATCTTGCTGTGGAGAACATCGACCACAGCCGTACGAAAACCAAGAGCCCGCAGACCAACGGCATCGTCGTGCGCTTCCACAAGACCCTGCTCGACGAGTTCTACCGCATCGCCTTCCGCCAGAAAATCCACGCTACGCTCGACGAGCTGCAGGCCGACCTCGACGCCTGGCTCGTTAAGTACAACAAGGTGAGGACGCACCAGGGCCGCTACTGTTACGGCAAGACGCCGATGCAGACCTTCCTTGACGCCGCGCCTGCCGCTCGGGAAAAGCAGATCGGCGCGCCGGCCTTGGTCACCGCATCGGCCTGATCGCCAACGGCCAGTTCCGGCCGTCCGTCAGATCAAGTAAAAACTTATACAGTTGAGCGCACGCACGGCGGCAAGCACATGGGTGGAAGCGGTACGTTGCCGTCCCTTGGCGCGCACGAGCTTGCGCGCCACCGCGATCGCCAGCACGGCATCGAACCAATAGTGCGCGGCGCCACCGGCAACCAGAGGCGCGCGGAACTCGCACCGCACCGTGCGGTCGAAGCCGGGATCGGTCAGCGGCAGGGCCAGCAGATACTTCTCGATGTGGCTGCGTACGGCGTTGGCTGCCTGACCCTCGGGCAGTCCCGCCATGAACTGCAGCAAGGTCGCCAACGCCAGACGCCAGGGCGCCTCGGCCGGCTGGCCAAATGTTGGAAGAGAGGTGCGAAGCGCCCGTCGTTGAAGATCGTCCCGAACGCGTCGCGAAGGCTCAAGAGCAGCGACCCACGCGCAAAGGCAGCACGGGCGACACCTCCGGTGTCCTCGGGAATCGGCGC
>JBATRI010000621.1:0-3501 GCA_049292515.1 Geminicoccaceae bacterium | reverse complement strand
GCTGCCCGGTCGGCGCCAGCAGCACGTAGCCGCGCGCGACGATCGGGTCGAGGAGCGCCTGATCGGCCAGGACCGAGGCTCCGGCACCGCCGGCACCGTGCAGGAAGATCACGACGGGACGCGGCGGATCGCCGTCGTGCCAGTCCGGTGCGGCGACGAAATACTCGCCCAGCGGCACCGCACAGCCCGAGCCCGGCGCGCCGCAGGCCCATGCCGCACTGCCATGACCGGCGACGAGCATGGCTAGCAGTCCGATCCACCGTCGCAAGGTCATGCCATATCCGCCCTCAGCATCGCATGGGGAACAACCGCGGCATTGCTAGCGCCGGCGGTGAGCCCGGCAAGTTACGGAATGTACAAGCGGGCCTCCCGCGTCGAAGCAGGCACGAGGCCTTCTGCCTGAAATGCGACGCAACGGCGGCCCTCGACCTGGGCGCATACTTGCGGGGCTCAAACGCAAATCATCATGGTCCTATTCCAATCCACACCGAAAAGGCGGCACGGTTGAGCGTCAAGGGATCAGGGCTGCCATCGCGCCAGTGCCGGCCCTTGCGCAGGTGCTCGAGTATCGAGCTCACCACGGTCCGCCATCCCCCTGTCAGCCGATCACCATTGCCGGTGGCAGGAAGCATCTGCACAAGTTAAAGCCACTTGAAGTTTAAGCCCTTTCTTACGAGGCCGGCATGCCCGGACACGGGGTCGGCGTGCTGGCCGAGCCTACCCACACGACCGCGCCGGACATTCGCTTCTGTGAGCAGATCGGCTTACGGCGACGTCCGGACCGCCAGGACGGCAATCAGCGGCGCTACAGCGATGCTGATGTCGGGCGACCGACGTTCATCCGCCGGCGCCGCGCGTTCGGATGCCCGATCGAACAAGTCGGAACGCTCGCATCGCTCGTTCAGGACCGATCGCGTTCGGGCATCGAAGCCCCTGATATCGCGGCTTGGACTGCCCGCGCATGACGATCGGCGCGCTACGGGACCGGCTGGAGAGCCGCCAGATTCTCATCTACTTCGCCGCGGTCGGAGCAGCAGCCAGCTCGGCAACGCTGATAAGCGGCACGGAACGGCTGGAACCGATGATCAACCCGGCACTGGCGCTGATGCTGTTCGTCACGTTCCTGCAAGTGCCGATCGGGTCACTTGGAAAGGCGTTTCGCAACGGACGATTCTTCGCCGCCCTGTTGGCCGCGAACTTTATCGCGGTACCAGTACTGGTCGCCGTTCTCGTCCAGTTCGCGCCGCCCGACCCGCTCATACGCCTGGGTATGCTGTTGGTGCTGCTTTGCCCCTGCATCGATTACGTCGTCACCTTCTCGCATCTTGGGCACGCCGACGCACGATTGTTGTTGGCGGCGACCCCGATGTTGCTGATCGCGCAGATGCTGCTGTTGCCCGTTTGGCTCGGCCTGCTCCTGGGCGTGGACGCGGCCCGCCTGGTTCAGGCGGGGCCATTCTTGCACGCGTTCGTTTGGCTGATTGCCGTTCCACTGGGCTTGGCGGTGCTGTGTCAGCTTTGGGCCGACCGCAGCTCTGCCGGCGCTCGCGCGGCCGAGATCCTGGGCGTTCTCCCCGTGCCGGCGACGGCAGCGGTACTGTTCATCGTGATCGCGGCCGTCGTGCCGCAACTCGGTCCAACGCTGACCGCGGCAATCGGGGTAGCGCCGCTCTACATCGTGTACGCCGCAATCGCACCACTGGTCGGCTGGAACATCGCCCGGGTCAGCCAGCTCGAAGCGCCGGCCGGGCGGGCGGTGGCGTTCAGCGGAGCAACCCGTAACTCGCTGGTGGTGCTGCCGCTGGCGCTTGCGGTGCCCGGCGCGATCCCGCTGCTGCCCGCCGTGATCGTCACCCAGACGCTCGTCGAGTTGGTAGCTTCACTCGTCTATATCCGCGTGCTGCCGCGCCTTGGCGCGAAAGGTGACCGCGCCTGAAGCGATTGGCCGCTCGCCGACCAGCCATCCTTGTTTGAGGAGCTTGGCACGGCCTGCGTCGAGATGCCCCCGGCCTGTGCGACCAGGGGCTCTCATGCCAGCAGCCAGCGCGCCCCGTCGAACACGAGCTTGCCGCCCAGGAGTAGTAGCAGGACATAAACGATGTCGTAGAAGCGCTCGCCCGACACCCGGCGCACGAGCCAGACGCCGGCCCAGGTGGAAACGATGGCCAGCGGGAACATCACCGCCGAGGTCAGAAGATTCTCCCGCGTGAATTGGCCAAGCGCAATATAGGGTGGAACCTTGATCAGATTGACCAGCGCGAAGAACAGCACGCCGGTGCCGACAAAGATGTCCCGCGGCAATTGCTGCGGGATGACGTAGATCTGGAACGGCGGGCCGCCGGCATGCGCCACCATGCTGGTGAAGCCGGCGACCGCACCCCAGAACCATCCGGCCGGGCGGTTCAAGGCGGCGGTCGGTGGCCGGCTGGCCGTGCCCCGCCCGCCTACGAAGCGGCGCAAGGCGAAGACGATCGAGATGATGCCCAGCACCAGGGCCACCGCCGCTTCGGGTACCTTGGCGGCCAGCAGAAACGCCAGCACGATCCCGACGACGGCGCCGGGCAGCAGAATCTTGAGGTTGGTGCGATCCCAGTTGCGCCGATAGGCCCAGACACTGAACGCGTCCTGGACTATCAGGATCGGCAGCGTGATCGCCGCTGCCTGGACCGGCGGGATCGTCAGCGCCATCAGCGGCATGCCCAGCACGCCCAGACCGGCAAAGCCGCCCTTGGACAGCCCGAGCAGGATGACGGCGGGGATGGCCGCCGCATAGAAGCTGGGCTGGCTGAGCATGCAACAGGGGCCTTCATGGCGGCGGCGACGCGGAGACCCCTACCTGCGGCACGACCGGGACACAGGTCAACGGACCGGTCGACATCCCTGCACTGCGTGCCGGCCGGCCCGCCCTCGGCACGAACGCACGAAAAAGCCGCGCCGGGTGAGCGGTAGGCAGGCCGGACCGGGTGGATTAGTGTGCGGTTCATCGCACATGGGGGAGATTGACGTGCCCGCCAACAAGTCGAAGACGCCCAACCTGTTCGATCCCGAAGCGCTGCTGGAAGCACAGCGCCGGAACTTCACGGCCTTTACCAGCGCCGGCAACATCGTCGCCACCGGCATGCGCTCCTATGCCGAGCGTCAGGTGACGATGATGCAGGAATCCATGAAGCAGCTGTGGAGCGTCATGCAGGCCTCGGCCGCCAAGCCGACGGCCGGTGCGGCGCCTACGCAGCAGATGGAACAGATGCGGAGTGCTTTCGAGAAGGTGCTGGCGCAGGTCAACGACCTCGGCAATCACCTGCTCAAGGTCCAGTCCGAGGCCATGGCGGTGCTCAACGAGTGCGCCAGCAAGAACTTCGAGGTGCTGGGGGGTGCGGCACCCGAGCTGGCAGCCCTGCAGCAGAAGGCCAAGGACGCGTTCGCTTCGGCCTCGACGCAGACCACCGCGGTCATCGACGAGATGAAGAAGCGGATGGCCTCGCTCGAAGAGGAGACCAAGAG
>JBATRI010000620.1:0-2392 GCA_049292515.1 Geminicoccaceae bacterium | reverse complement strand
CATCGCGGCTCTCCGCTGCCGCTACCGCCGGCCGCGGCCAGCACCTCGGCCGTGCGGGCCTCGCCGTCGTAGGTGGCGAGGTGTGCTACCGTCACCCGGTAGTCGTCGATTTTCAGGAGGAACTCGTAGGTGCGCACCGTGCGCTTCTGCTGCTGGCCGAGCCCGGTGAGTACCGACTGGCCGGTCACGAACGTCTTGCCGCTCGAAGTCTCGTGCAGGATCCGCTTCGGCTCGAAGGCGAGGCTCACCCGGTCGCGGCGGATCTGGTCGAGCTGCTGCTCCAAAGCCTGGTTCACCGCGGCGAAGATCGCCGGATCGAGCAAAGGCTCGAGCCGCTCTTTCAGGAACGCCGCATTGCCGGGCGAGACGTTGCCCAGCATCTGCGCCAGGAGATGCGCCCAGGCGGTGTGGTAGGGCGCATCGGCAGCATGCTTGCCGATCACCGCCTCGCCCTGCAGGGCGGGCGGCACCAGCACCACCAGCCGCTCGCGCTCCATGAGATAGGCCGACTGCACGATCGTCACCGTGGCCACCGCTACCACCGCCACGGCCAGGAGCTTGTTGGTGGCGGTGGTGCCATGCCAGCTCGCCAGGTACGGGCTCAGCTTCATGGCCGGTAGGCCTGCTGCAGGGCATTGGCGCAGCTGTGGCCGCGGCCGGGATAAAGGCCCAGCCAGTAGATCATGTGCACGACGAACAGCTCCGGCCGACCGGCGCGGTAGCGCTGGTAGAGCCAGGCCAGCACGAAGCCGCCGAGGCCGAACAGCACCGGGGCACCGGCGACGAAGCCCAGCGCCGTGGTCACCGCCGGCAGCAGGAAGTCGTCGAGCCGCCAGATGAACAAATAAGGCAGCTCGTCGACGCTGCGGGGCAGGGGCAGTTCGGCCATCGCATCCTCCTTGGCTCTCGTGACGGAGGATGGCCCGTGTCCGGCTGGTCCGCTCGTGCTGAAAGTGGCTGTTTTAGTGCGGTTGCAGCACGCGATGCTCGTCGTCGAGCGTACAAATTCGTGCGTGCGGGCTATGGCAGAAGGGGCAGACCTTGGATGCCAGGACCTGGCTCTCCGGTCCGGGATGGACGAAGAACTGTTCGCAGAACAGGCATTGCACCAGGCTCAGCTCCTTGGCATGCACGAGGCGGAGCAACGCCAGACAGGCCGAAGGCTCGAGCGGCTGCCGGCGGTGCTTGTCCTGCCAGCGCCAGCATTGATAGTGCTCATAGATCCGTAGCAGCACGTCCGGATCCGGGCATGGCTCGAACGGCAGGCCGGCGGCCTTCCAATCGTTCGTGAACAGCGCCGCCTCCAGACGCATCACGGGCCGGTAGCACAAGCTCCAAACGCCCTGCGAGCTGCCGCTGCCGCGACGCTGCTCGGGCGTCGTCGCTTGCTTGAGCAGCCAGGACGGTGCCAGATCGAACTCGCCGGCGATACGGCGCAGGAAACCTTTGGGTACATCGCATAGATGTCGAATGTCGGAATCGCGCAGATCTGCCGCCTTCAGCTGCAAGGCAAAGTATCGATTGATGGTTTCCTGCAAGGAGAAGGAGCGCCTCGGGCGGATGGAAGTCGAATTTACTGGCAAGAAAGCTTTGGTCTTGCTGCCATGAATGGATGCATGGGGTGGACTATTCATCGAAATTCTCCTTGATCGCAGGTTCTCAAGGCTCGCCGACCCAGGGTCTATAGGCGACGAGACGGTGCGGATCGGGGCGCCGCATGGCCGGCAGCAAACCCGGCCTGGGCGTGGCAACGGCGAGCGGCAGGTGGCTCCAGTCCGTAAGATCGGCCTCGCTGGCCCCGTTCAGGGCGGCAAGGTCGACGGCGTCCAGGCTGAATGCCAGGGCCAGGCGGTCGTTGCCGAGGGCCTGCTGCCAGGCTTTGAGCAGGCGGGCATTGGCGGGCTGCGCCATCCGGGCGACCATATCGTTGACCGCGAGCTGGCGCGCCCGGCCGATGTAGCTCAAGACCCGCGGGTATTTGTTGTCGCGCAGGGCTTTGAGCAGGCCGGGCAACGGCTGGACGAGGGCGAGCGGACCGCCCGCCCAGCAACGTTGCGTCGTCTCATCGGCATCGAGCAAGGTCTTGATGTCATCGTCGGTGAGCCCGAACAGCGGGAGCACGGCCTCGCGACCGACCTGGTAGGACCAATGCCAGCACTGGAGCAGATAGAGATTGGTCTCCTGCAGGCTCATGACGCGTCTTCGCCGCGCAGCCGGCGCAGGCCCTGCCAGATCGTGAGCACGGTCTGGCCGTAGGCGCGGGCGCGCGCTTCGGTTGGGCTGTGGTAGCGGCCGATGCCGAGCTCGAGATCGCCCGGGGCGGTGGCCAGGGCCTCGGCCAGGATGTCGGCGGCGATCTCCAGGTTGCGCCGCGGCTCGAGCAGCTCCTCCG
>JBATRI010000619.1:0-3178 GCA_049292515.1 Geminicoccaceae bacterium | reverse complement strand
GGCGGCCCGGTGCGATCGGCCAGCCGCTCGACCGGCTTGCGCCGCCGCTTCGGCGACCGCTCGGCGTCCAGCTCGCGCAGGATCTCCTTGAGCACGGCGCGGTCGCCGCGCTCCCGTGCCAGCGCCTTCAGGATCTCGTTGCGGCCGAGGTCGGCGCCCGGCCCCTCCAGGAAGCGCTCGACCTCCTCCCGCGTCGGCGGGGCAAGCGGCTGGCGGGGGCGGGCCAAGGCGGCTCCGCTCAGGATTGCTTGCGGGCGGCTGCCTTGGGCGCCTCCGCCTTGGTCCGCCGCGTGGCGGTGGCAGCTGCCTTGCCGGCGGCCGGTGCCTTCTTCTCTGGCTTGGCCGGTGCCGCCTTCTTGGCAGCGGCAGCGGTCTTGCCGCGACCGGCACGGGCGGGCTTGCCACCGCCCTTGGCCGCCCGGTCGGCCAGCAGCTGCACCGCCTGGTCGAGCGTGAACGTCTCGGGTGTGGCGCCCCGAGGCAGGCTGGCGTTGAGCTTGCCATGCTTGACGTAGGGGCCGAACCGGCCTGGCAGCAGCTGGATCGGCTGGTCGTCCGCCGGATGGTTGCCGAGCTCGCGCAACGGCGTCGCCGGTGCCGCCGCCCGGCGCCCCTTGGCCGGCTCGTTGAGCAACGCCACCGCCCGATTCATGCCGATGGTCAGCACGTCGTCGCCGGGCTCGAGCCGGACGAACTTCTTCTCGAGCTGCACATAGGGTCCGTAGCGATTGATCCCGGCCAGGATCGGCTTCTGTGTCTCGGGATCGGACCCAATCTCGCGCGGCAGCGCCAGGAGCTTCAGCGCGGTCTCGAGATCCACCGTCTCGGGCGTCACCGACGGCGGCAGCGAGCCCCGCTTGGCCTCCGCACCGGTGCCCCGCTGCAGATACGGCCCGAACCGGCCGATCTTCAGCCATACCTCCTCGGCGAGATCGGGGTCGACGCCCAGCAGCCGGTCGGCGCGCGCCGCCTCGGCCTCGCCGCCGGCACCGCCGATGGTGAAGGCGCGCGTGTAGTTGCAGTCGGGGTAGCGCGAGCAGCCGATGAACGGGCCGAAGCCGCTGAGCTTGAGCCCGAGCCGGCCCTCCTGGCAGCGTGGGCAGAGCCGCGGATCGGTCTCGCCGTCGCCGGTGGCCTGGAACATCAGCGGCCCCAGCGCGTGGTCGAGCGCGTCGATGATCTCGCGCTGGCGCTGCTCGCCGACCTCGGCGAGCTTGGCCGCGAACGGCCCCCAGAACTGGCGCAGCACGTCCTTCCAGAACAGGCCGCCGCCGGCCACCTCGTCGAGCTGGTCCTCCAGCTGCGCGGTGAAGCCGTACTCGACCCAGTGGCCGAACTTCTCGACGAGGAAGGCGTTGACCAGCCAGCCCTTGTCCTCGGGCACGAACCGCTTCTGCTCGAGCCGGACATAGGAGCGGCTCTGCAGCACGGAGATGATGCTGGCATAGGTGCTGGGCCGGCCGATGCCCAGCTCCTCCATCTTCTTGACCAGGCTCGCCTCGGAGAAGCGCGGCGGCGGCTCGGTGAAATGCTGCAGCGGCGTGACCTCGCGCTGGCGCAACGGGTCGTTGACGGCGAGCGGCGGCAGCATGGCGCCGTCCTCGTCCTCATCGCCGCTCGGGTCGTCGCGGCCCTCCTGGTAGAGCTTGAGGAAGCCGTCGAACGCCACCGTCTGCCCGGTGGCGCGCAGGCCCACCACCCCGTCGGCCGAGCCGATGTCGACCGTGACCCGATCCAGCAGCGCCGCCGCCATCTGGCTGGCCACGGTCCGCTTCCAGATCAGCTCGTAGAGCCGGCGCTGGTCGTCGTCGAGCTGGCCCTTCAGCTCGGCGGGGATGCGGAACAGGTCGGTCGGCCTGATCGCCTCGTGCGCTTCCTGCGCGTTCTTGGTCTTGGTCTTGAACTGGCGCGGTTTCTCCGGCAGGTACGAATCGCCGAAGCGCTGCCCGATCAGCCGCCGCGCCGCCCCCAGCGCCTCGCCCGAGAGCTGCACCGAATCGGTGCGCATGTAGGTGATCAGTCCCACGGTCTCGCCGCCGATGTCGATGCCCTCGAACAGGCGCTGGGCCGTCTTCATCGTCCGGTCGGCCGAGAAGCCCAGCTTGCGCGACGCCTCCTGCTGCAGGGTCGAGGTGCTGAACGGCGGGGCCGGGTTGCGCCCGACCTGCTTCTTCTCGATCGCGTCGACGGCCAGATCACGCGCCTGGATCTCGCGCACGGCCCGCCGCGCCGCCGTCTCGTCGCGCAGCGCGAACTTGTCCAGCCGCTTGCCGTCGAGCTGGGTCAGCCGGGCCTTGAAGCCGCGCCCCTCGGGTGTTTCCAGCAGCGCCTCGACGGTCCAGTATTCCTGCGCCCGGAAGGCCAGGATCTCGGCCTCGCGCTCGCAGATCAGCCGCAGCGCCACCGACTGCACCCGGCCGGCGGACGAGCCCGACTTGGGCAGCTTGCGCCACAACACCGGCGACAGCCGGAAGCCCACCAGATAGTCGAGCGCCCGGCGCGCCTGGTAGGCGTCGATCAGATGCTCGTCCAGGGCACGGCCGTGGCGCATCGCCTCCAGCACCGCGGGCTTGGTGACCTCGTGGAACACCACCCGCTCGACATCGACCCCGGCCAGCGCCTTGCGGCCCTTGAGCAGCTCGAGCAGATGCCAGGAGATGGCCTCGCCCTCGCGGTCGGGATCGGTCGCCAGGATCAGGCGCTTGGCCCCGCCCTTGACCGCCTGCACGATCTCGTCGACGCGCTTCTTCCTGTCCTGCAGCGCCTCGTAGATGATCTTGAAGTCCTCGTCCGGCAGCACGGAATCGTTGGCTTCCGGCAGATCGCGGACATGCCCGTAGCTGGCCAGCACCTTGTATCCGTCACCCAGATACTTGTTGATGGTCTTGGCTTTGGTGGGCGACTCGACGACGACGACATCCATGGGCCACGCAGCTCCGCTGGCGCGACCGGCCAGGCAAGGCTTTGCCCGCAGGCCCGCAGACCGTCCTCCGCCCCGATCGACCTCAGCCTGCGCGCAGGCACACCCGGTTGCCCGGCTGACGGTCGATCCGGCCCGCCAGCTCGAGCTCGAGCAGGGCGGCCTGGACGTCAGGCGCCGCTGCATCGCACTCACGGATCAGTTCGTCAACCGCGAGCGGCGCCGGACCCAGCGCCCGGGCCACCCGCTCGACCAGCC
>JBATRI010000618.1:0-7865 GCA_049292515.1 Geminicoccaceae bacterium | reverse complement strand
GGCGATCCGGACCGAGCTGGGCCGAGAGGTGCGGCACCGGACCAGCCGCTACCTGAACAACGGGCTGGAGCAAGATCACCGGGGCATCAAAGGCCGATACCGGCCCATGCGGGGCTTCAAGTGCCCGCAATCGGCCGCCCGGTTCTGCCGCGGCCACGATGAGCTCTGCAACTTTCTCCGTCTCCGCTCCCGCCGTCACCAACATGTCCCCGCCGATCGCCGCAGGCTGCTCCTCCTCCGGAGAACCGCGACCGTGCTGCGCTACTTGGAAGCCGCTTGACCACACACCGGCTTCAACCCAGCACAGGCGATGCCTGCTGGCGCGAGACCTGACAGAACCATCGGTAGGACCCTCAGTCGGTCTCCGGTCCACTCGGCCGCAGGGGCGGCGGACGGACGGGCGGTGAATCCAGGTCGATCCTCGGGTAGGTCTTCGCGACCCAGGCCAGGGCGTCGTCGAGGCTGCCGGTCTGTAACGCCGGTACCTCCGGGTAGCGCTTGGCAAGCGCTGCCAGCAGCACCCTCGTCGGATTGCCTTCGCCATCGGCATTTGCGTCCCGTTGACCCGCGGTCGGGAACTTGAGCAGCTCGACGATCTCTGGCAGCTCAGTTTCTGCTGGCAGCTTCGCCAGTACTTCGCCAATGGCGCCCGCCCACGCGGCAGCTTCTGCCGCGGTGATCGACGATGCGAGGGCAGCGCGGGCTGGGCCGAAGTCGGCTTGGGCGGGGTCGAGCCGCGGTGCGAGCGCCTGCACCGCCTGGGTCAGCGCCCGGAGCTGATCGGAGTTGGCGGTGGTCTTGATGGCGTCGACGAGGGGCGGGACGAGAAAGTCAGCGTGATCGCGGCCGTAGCCGATGCCCAACGCGCGAGACAGCTCGCCTTGATGGAAGGCGAACTTAAGGACATGGGCGGCGTTGCCCGGCAGCTGCGCCGCGAAGGCCGATCGTTCCGCCGGCGTGAAGCGGGCAATGTTCCACAGCGCGTCGATCTCGATGGGCGTAAGGTAGCTGCCGTTGCTCTCCAGACGGCTCCACTCGAGTGCCGCCGTGGCCTGGTTGGCCCGCCGCTCGGCCTCGGCGCTGGCTTCCCGCGCCGAGAGCCAAAGACTTATGGCCAGTACCATCAGGGCTGCGAACAATGTGGCGATGGCGAGGCTGAGCGCGATGCGCCAGTAGCCCTCCACCACTTGGCAGCTTTGCCGGAAGCGGTCGGTCCAGCGCCGGATTGGGGCTGCCAGCACGTCGTGGAAGATCTCGTAGGCGCGGTCACCGCCGCGCACGGGCGAGGGCACGGTGCGCAAGACAAAGCGCGAGGCGTGGGCGAGTTTGCCGTCCAGAAGCTCGCGTAGCACGTCAGCGGGCGTAGCACCGGCGGCCAGCTGGCCGAACCGCTCGGCCGTGGCCTCGTCCATGCCCGGCAGTGGCAGGGGGCTCGGCCGGTCAGACTCGGGCGGCGACTTGGCGCGGATGCCGACCAGGATGCCCAAGAGCCGCTGCTTGAACGCTTGGTAAAGCTGTTTAGGCGGCGACGACTTGGCCGTGTCCGGCTTGGGCAGCGCCGCATCACGCAGCGCCTCGTAGGGCTGGGCGATCTTGGAGCCGCCAGAGGTGACCAGCCGATCGAAGAACCGGCCGCACAGGAATAGCTCGTTGGCCGACAGCCGCCGTAGCTCGTCCTCGAGATGAGCCGAGGCGATGCCGGCCCCGCCGCCCAAATCCTTGAACGTCTGACCGCGCAGCTCGGTCGACCCGGCGCTGCGCTCCCGCTCCCAGACCTTAGTCAGGGCGAGCTGCAGGTAGGCGGTGTCGAAGCGGCCGGCGACAAGCTCGGCGGGCACGGGTTCGCCCTCGGCCAAGGGCTCGCGCAGTAGGGCGCTGCGCAGCAGCGCTTCTACAAGATCGGTCCGGATCGTGACCGCAGGGCCGGCGCCGCGGTCGGGGTTGTCGTCCCGGCTATAGCGCTCGACCGGGGTCCTGCAGGCGGCGATGGCTCCCGGATGATCCAGGGCCGCCAGCTCGACCCGGTTGGTTAGGATGTCGGGGATGCGCGCCGAGAGCCGATCGAGATAGGCGAGCCTATCGTTGCGCAGGCAGATCACCACGCGCGCATCAAGCTCGCGCCGGTTCACGAGCGCCGCCAGCTCGGCGGCGAAGCTGTCGCGCGGGCCCTGGAGATAGAGGAAGAACTCTTCGAACTGGTCGAACACCAAGACCAGCGGCGCTGGCCGCCGGCTCCGGCCGTGGGTCGCGGCGGCAGCCCCGGCCGTCGCAGTCCAGGCCTCAGCCTGCGCAGCGAGATCGGCCGCAGGCGGGATGGCCTCAGCCTGCTCGCCAAACGCCACTGCCACCGCCGCGTGCAGCCGGTCCAGGAAGTCGGCGCTCTGCCAGGTGTTGAAGTAGATCGGCTGCCGCCCGGTCGAGCGGCGGATTTCGGGCATGGCGGCAGCGCGCAGGATCGAGGTCTTGCCGACGCCGCTGCCGCCAAACAGGATGGTGAGCCGCCGCGCGAGCACGCTGCCGGCGACGATCTGGCTGTCGGCGTCGCGGCCGAAAAAGTAGGGCAGGTCCGTCTCTTCGTACGGCCGCAGGCCCTTGTAGGGGCAGAACGCGTCCGTGTCCTCGCTCACAGCCCCTCGCGCGTCAGCTCGGCCACGAAGTCGTCGATCGCGATTGGGCGGATGTTGACGCCGCGATAGCTCCAGGTGCTCTCGTCGACGGCGTTGGTGTCGCGCTGGATCGCCCAGTGGATGGTCGGGCGCCCGTAGCCGCCTGGCGCCAGTCCGTCGATGGCGCCGAGCTTGCTCAGCAGGAGCCGCAGATTCCAGTCACCGAGGCCGTAGCCGAAAAACAGCAGGCGGCGCTCGCTCAGCGGCAGCAGCAGCTCGGCCGGGATCGGCGACTCGTTGGTCATCCGCTGCAGGAAGTCGACATAGTCCTCCTCGGTGATGACAAATTGGTTGCGCCTGAACTCAGTGGCCGAAACGATGCTGCCGTGCATCTTATAGATGATTGACGGCTGGTCCGGCGCGCAGACGATCCCCGTCCGTCTGGTGGGCCTGGATTCGAACGCCGGCGGATCGGCATCGGCCCGCCGCACCAGCACCTCGCCCAGCACGTCCTTGTTGTCGTTCTGGTGGACGATGAGGTGGTAGGGAACCTGGGCCGCGTCGAAGGCCTGCTCGATCAGCGTGTCGTAGTTGGTGGTGACGATCAGCAGCGGCTGGTGGGTGTGCGCGATCCGGGCCAGCAAGTGGTGTAAGGGGCCGGGTTGATAGGCGCGGCAGAAGATGTCGCGCAGCCGGCGCTTCAGGGTCGGCCGGCCGAGGGCGGCATACTCGTAATAGGAGGAGATCCGGGCGAGGTCGGTGGCATATTTCCGGGCCTCAAGGGGCAGACTGGCTCGGTCGGCGAGATAGCTCGCCAGTTCGCCGCCGGTCGGCGGGAAGTCCTGGGTGATCTCGCTCCAGGCGAGTGGCTTCCCGTCCGGCCCGTTCGGGCGCAGCCCAGCCGAAGCGCCGGCGCCGAGGAACGGGATGATCATCCCCTCCTTGAAGTCCTCGACGATCTCCTCGAGCGGGAACGGGACCGGCATCAGTCCGTCCGCTCGAGCGCGTCGATGATCAGATGAACCAGGGTGTCCGGGCGGTTGGTCAGGCCGAAGGCGCCCACCGGCAGCGGCTGGTCCTCGTCGCGCACGCTGATGTAGTAGATCAGCGGCAGGCGCTGCTCAGCCGGGCGCTGGCGGTATGTCGCCAGAAAGTCGAGGCCGGCCGTGACACTTTCCGGCCGCGAGATATCCGATAGGATTAGATCATAGCCGCCGTCGGCCAGGGCCTTCTCCGCCAGAGCGCTGCTCTGCACCTGCTCGATCTTCAGGCATAGAGCCTCCAGAAGCTCGCGCTCCTTACGATTGTTAGTCACGCTGTCGTCGATCCACAAGAAGCGCTTGCCGTCGAGCACTGGGCGGCAACGCTCGGCCCGGCGTAACACCCGCTCGCGGTCGGCCCTGGTCACCTGCACGTGGCGTTTGTGCCGCGTGCTCTCGACGCGGTTGTTGCGGTTGGCGTCGGCGGCGGCGCCGGCGAGCTGGCTAGCGGCGAAGCTCAGCTCGATGCCGACCACCTTGACGCCAGCGACGTCGCCCAGACGCTTGGCCAGCGGCGCGCGGAACAGCCACAAAGCGAAGGCGACGGTGCCGGCCCAGACCAGCGTGGGGATGTTCTTCGCGACTTCCGTCAGCACCTCAGTCACGGGTGGTTGTTTCCGCAGCAGCCTCTATTTCAAGTTGAGAGAATGGCCAACCCATCCGCCCGTCAAGACTGCTCTTCATGTCCTGGTGATCGTGCCAGACCGAGAAGCCCTGCGCCTTCAGCTGCTCGCGCAAGTTGTGCGCGAACGCCTCACCGTTGCTACTGGCATAGGAGACGAAGATCGTAGGTCGGCAGGGACTCTCGGCACCCAGCCCTCCTCAGGCAAGGTTATGCCCGAGCTGGTCGGCTATCAGCCGATCGCAGCGAAAGAGAGGAAGCGTGCTGGCAAGCCAAGATCGCTACGGCAGCGTGCAGCCGAAGGAGAGGACCCAGGTCCGTCACAAGCAGTCCGGCATCGTCGAGTGCTTTGCAACTTTCTTGTCACCGATGCCGACAGGCCTGAGCCTCGCGGTAGCTCAAAGGGCGTGTTTTCGCCGGTTTTCAGCACGACACGGATCCGCCGCCTTCTGCCAAGCCAACGGCCACGGAGCGAAGCTCTGTCCCGGCCGGCGGAGGACACCGGCCGGGCCATCAGAAGGAGACGAGCATGGGCCTGTTGCGCCAAGTGCCGAACCGCAGCCGCAAGCTGCAGATTCCGATCACCGAGGAGCTCGAGCAGCGCCTGGAGAGCGTCCGGCGGCGCTGCCAGGAGCAGCACATGGAGCTGCCGTTCCAGGACGCGTTCGAGAGCTTCCTGGCCAAGCTGCTCGACGAGGCCGAGGCCGAGCTGAACGGCACGCCGCCGACACCGCGGCGACGTCCCGCACGACCGAAGCCGGCAGCTCGACATGAGGTTGCCGGTCATCATCCGGCGCCTACGCCAGTGAGCAACGGCCAGGCCACGCCGAGCTGATCCCAACCACCGTAGCCGAGGCTCGGCAGGCAATCTCTGTCGGCCTCGGTTGCGGTGCAGCCACCCCCACCATGGCCCCGCACGCACAAGGTAAAGAGGTCTGGCACTAACCACAGATTCCAGCAGTCCAGCACCGCTCGATTCCCTCATCGACCTCGCCTGAATACAGGCCGGCCGGAGTCGGCCGCGAGCGCAAAAAGGCCGGTCGCGATTCTGCCGCCGAAGCCCGGGTCACCGCAGAAACCATTTCCGAGTAGGCTGGAGGGGCTTTGCCCCGTCTCAGCCGCACACCCAGGCGTGCCGATACTAGCGAGCGGTCTTGCTGCCAAACGTTTCATTTCCTCAGCAATCGCAAGAGCTTAAGCCTGATAGCAGGCCAACGCCAAATATATCAGTATCACCTAATATGCCTATGCTAACAAGAGCTTGTGCTGCTAGTGACACACCACCCGAAAAAATGCAGGGACGCCGTTTCGGGCCGTCGGACGCTGTAGCTGAAAGTGGTCGTTTTCGCCGGTTTTGAGCAGCAAACAAACCGGCCGAACATCCGGACAATCCTCGCCGTCATCACCCGAACGGCGAGGATGCAATGCACGACACCAAGCGAGCCCAGCTCGGCCTGCGGCTCGATCCGGCGAGCAGGGAGCGCCTCGAGGCGCTCAGCCGTAAGACCGGCACACCGATCACCACGCTCGGCCGCGAGCTGCTGCAGGCAGCGCTCAAGGACGATGCCAACTCGGATCTCGTCGCCCTCGTCGAGGCGATCACCAAACGCCTCGACAGGATGGAGCAGACGCAAGCCAGCGCGTTGGCCGCCTTGCATCAGCGGCTGGGTGGCATCGAGCAGCTGATCTGCAGCGCCGATGCCAACGCGGCCAGTCGCGACGCGCTCGATTTTGCCCGGCACTACGACCTGTTCAAGTCGACGCGCTACGGCATCTGGGAGCTGCAGACGATCATCGTCCATGTGCTCGAGTACGCGATGCTCACCCACGGCAACAGCCGCGAGGTGGCCTACAAATTCCATGCCGATTGCCAGGACGCGAGCAGCCGAGGCTTCAAACGTTTCCGGGCTACGGTCGAGCAGGACATCGCCGCGATCAATGCCGGCGCACCTGCACCGTTGCAGCCACCGCCAGCTCTTGAGCTCACCTTCGCCCTGCCGCCCGAGCTGCCGGCCGACACAGCCGAAGCGGGTGAGGAAGGACTCGAATCCGACCTTCCTGCTGCACCCGTTGTCGGTGCCACCGCACGCCGCCCGAGCGGCAACGGCGCTGCCGGCAACACGGCCGGGGAGGGGGCGTGATGCAGGTCACCGCACCCCATCCGAGCCATCGCAGCGACGATTTCAGCCGTGGTTTCGGCGTGCTGCTGTTCCGCAACCGCAGCATGGGCCGGGCACTCACCTTCTATACCGTGCTGCTCCTCGTGCTCTGGCTGTTCCTCATCCTCGCCGGCGTCGTGGTCATGCACACCCAGCGCGAGATCGGGTCCGCGCTCACCTATCTCTGGGCGTCGTTTCTCGTTGATGGCGTCGGCCGCGACGTCGGCCAATGGCCGGTGTGGACCAGCGATGGCTGGCAGAACTGGCCACCCTCGGCCATTACCGCGGAACCCTGGTTCCAGGACGTTGCCGACGATATCGGGCACTCCTTGTTGTGGAGCCTAGTCGTTGCCACAGCCGTAACGGTGCCGCTCGGCATCGTGACGCACCAAGCGATCAAGAGCTTCGGCCGGCGCATGCTGACCGGCAAGTACCTGCGCGGTGCGGTCAAGGTCAGCGACGGGGAGCTCGCCCGGCAGGTGCGCAGGAAGCGCCAGGCCACGCCCTTGCATATCGGCAAGGTGCCGCTGCCGGCCGGCAGCGAGTGCGAGCATCTGGCCTTCATCGGTGGGCCGGGCACCGGCAAGACGCAAGCGATCCTGGGCCTGCTCGATGCGATCCGTGCGCGCGGCGACGCGGCCGTGATCTACGACAGCAAGGGCACCTTCACGAGCCACTACTTCGACCCAAAGCGTGGCGACGTGCTGCTGAACCCACTCGATGCGCGCACCCGGCCCTGGTCGCCCTGGGCCGAGATCGAGGACGAGATGGATGCCGACCGGGTGGCGCACGCGCTGATCCCGGCCGGCGATAACAGCACGCCGTTCTTCCACGACACCGCCCGCGCCATGCTTAGCGCGGCGCTGATGAAGATGCGCGGCACCAAGGGCGACAAGCCCGCGCTCGAGCGGCTGCTGCAGCTGCTTCTGCATGCCTCGGCCGAGCAGCGCGAGGCGTTCTACCGCGGCACCAACGTCACCCAGATCTTTGAGCCGGGTGGCGAGCGGATGCGGGTCTCGGTCGAGCAGAACCTGCGCACCTATGTCCGCACGCTGCGCTACCTGCCGCTCACCAGCGGTGGCACGGGTGACTTCTCCATCCTACGCCACATCCAGGGCATCGACAGTCGTGACCGGCAGCCATGGCTGTTCCTGCCCTCGCCGCTGCGCGCCAAGCACACCTCGATCAAGCCACTGCTGACCTGCTGGCTCGACTGCGCGGTGGCCGCACTCCTGTCCTGCGGCGAGCAGCGCGACCGCCGCTGCTGGTTCGTCGTGGATGAGGTCAAGAGCCTGCACCGGGTGCCGTCCCTGTCCGACCTGATGGCGGAAGGGCGCAGCTTCGGCGCCTGTGTCGTGCTGGGCTTTCAGGACCTGGCGCAGCTGCGCGACGTCTACGGTGCGGACGATGCCAAGACCATGTCGGCCGTGCTCGGCAC
>JBATRI010000617.1:0-2268 GCA_049292515.1 Geminicoccaceae bacterium | reverse complement strand
TGCTCGAGCTGGATGCGGCCCGCCGCGAGCTCGAGACCCGGCTGCAGGAGGACCAGGCGACCCGCAACCGCCTGTCGCGCGAGATCGGCCAGCGTTCGGCCAAGGGCGAGCGGCCGACGCCAGAGCTTCTGGCCGAGATGACGGCGCTCAAGGAGCGGATCCGCGAGGGCGAGGACGGCCTGCGCGAGCTGGCGGCGCGGCTCGACGCGCTGGTGCCGACCTTCCCCAATGTCCTGGCCGACGAGGTGCCGGACGGGCCCGACGAGAGTCACAATGTCGAGCTGCGCCGGTGGGGCAGCCCGCGGAGCTTCGCCTTCACGCCGATGCCGCACGAGGAGCTGGGGGCTGGGCTCGGGATGGATTTCGGCCGCGGGGCGCGGCTGTCCGGTGCCCGGTTCGTCGTGCTGTGGGACCAGCTCGCGGCACTGGAGCGGGCCCTCGGGCAGTTCATGCTGGCGCTGCAGACCGAGGAGCACGGCTACACCGAGGTGGCGGTTCCCTATCTCGTCCGCGACGAGGCGGTGTTCGGCACCGGCCAGCTGCCGAAGTTCGCCGACGATCTGTTCCGCACCAACAGCGGGCATTGGCTGATCCCGACCTCGGAGGTGCCGCTGACCAACCTGGCCGCCGGCGAGATCCTGGACGAGGCCAAGCTGCCGCTGCGCGTCACCGCGCTGACGCCCTGCTTCCGGCTCGAGGCCGGGGCTGCGGGCAAGGACACCAAGGGGATGATCCGCCAGCACCAGTTCAGCAAGGTCGAGCTGGTCGGCATCACCACCCCGGAGCAGTCCGAGGCCGAGCAGGAGCGGATGGTCGGTTGTGCGGAGGCGGTGCTGCAGCGGCTGGAGTTGCCCTATCGGGTGATCGCCCTGGCCGCGGGCGATACCGGGTTCGGCGCGCGCCGGACCCTGGACCTCGAGGTCTGGCTGCCGGGGCAGGGCGCCTACCGCGAGATCTCCAGCTGCTCGAACTGCGGCGACTTCCAGGCGCGCCGGATGAACGCCCGCTGCCGGGCCAGGGACGCCAAGCAGACCCGCTTCGTGCACACGCTCAACGGCTCGGGTCTGGCGGTCGGGCGGACGCTGATCGCGGTGCTGGAGAATTACCAGGAAGCCGACGGCAGCATCACCGTGCCGGCGGCCCTGCGCCCGTTCATGCGCGGTCGCGACCGCCTGACCCCCGGGGAGCGCTGAGCGATGACGCCGCGCATTCTGATCAGCAACGACGACGGCATCAACGCGGTCGGCATCAAGACCCTGGAGCGCATTGCGCGGACGGTCAGCGACGATGTCTGGGTCGTGGCACCGGAGACCAACCAGAGCGGTGCCGCGCATTCGCTGACGCTGAGCCGGCCACTCCGGGTCCGCCAGGTGGGCGAGCGCCATTTCGCGGTCGACGGCACGCCCACCGACTGCGTGCTGATCGCGCTGCAGCGGATCATCGAGGACAAGCCGGTCGATCTCGTGCTGTCGGGCATCAACCACGGCGCCAACCTGGGTGAGGACGTCACCTATTCCGGCACGGTGGCGGCGGCCATGGAGGCCACCCTGTTCAAGGTGCCGGCGGTGGCGTTCAGCCAGGTCTGCGAGAGCCGCCAGCACATCAAGTGGGCGACGGCGGAGCATTATGCGCCCCGGGTGATCGAGCGCCTGCTGACCACACCCTGGCCCGAGGACGTGCTGGTCAACGTCAACTTCCCGGACCGCATGGCCGACGAGGTCGCCGGCATCCGGGTGACGACGCAGGGCAAGCGCAAGATCGGCGACACGCTGCTCGAGCGGCTGGACCCGCGGGGCGAGCCCTATCTCTGGATCGGCGCCTTGCGCGAATCGGCCGAGCCCGGCGAGGGGAGTGACCTCGCCGCCATCGCCGGCGGCTACGTGTCGGTGACGCCGGTCCATCTCGACATGACCCATCACGCCAGCCTGGACACGTTTCGCCAGCGGATGGCCTAGCCTACCGACGACATTATCCCTAGGGTGGTGCCGGCCTACGATCGCCATGCGATTGATGCATCCACGCCACAGCTGGGTACCTAGGATGCCGTTCCGTTCGCTTGCTCTTCGCTGATGGGAACCCGTATCGTGGGACAAACGGCGTTTGTCCGCCAGGGAGCGGGTGCAATGCGCGTCAATTGGGCCATCTTGCTGATTCTCGGCGTGGGTGGATGCACCCAGTACCAGCCGGTCGGCTGGGACGGCCATGGCAGCTGGGCCGCCGCGCGCGCCGCGGCCAACCAGCAGCGACCGGCATCGGGCGACCGCATGG
>JBATRI010000616.1:0-18777 GCA_049292515.1 Geminicoccaceae bacterium | reverse complement strand
GGCGTACGCGCGCGCCGTCGAAGCCGCGACCGGCACCGAGCCGCCGCCACGGGCGCACTGGCTGCGGGCGCTCATGGCCGAGCTCGAGCGGCTGGCCAACCATGTCGGCGACTTCGGCTTCATCTGCAACGACGCCGCCTACGCGCTGATCCACACCCATTGTGGCATCCTGCGCGAGGAGATCCTGCAGGCATGCGACGCCTGCTTCGGTCACCGGCTGATGCTGGATCGGGTAGTGCCGGGCGGGGTCGCGGCCGACCTCGACGCTGCGGGTACCGAGCGCCTGCACCGTCTGATCGAGCGGCTGCGGCGGCGGGTGGCGGAGCTGCGCGCGCATTATGACGGCGTGCCGTCGCTGCAGGACCGGACCGTCGGCACCGGCATCGCCAAGCCGGAGCTCGTCAGCCGGTTCGCGGCTGGCGGCTATGTCGGTCGGGGCTCGGGCCGTGCGTTCGACGCGCGCCGGTCGCTGCCCTATCCGCCCTATGACGGGCTGGCCTTCACGGTGCCGATTCGGCGCGACGGCGACGTCAACGCCAGGGTGTGGATCCGTCTGCTCGAGATCGAGCAGAGCCTGGGGCTGGTGGACCAGATCCTGGCGGGCCTGCCGGAAGGGCCGCTGCTGGCGCCGGTGACGCCCGGGGCCGGCGAGGGGTTGGGCATCGTCGAGGGATTTCGCGGCGACGTGCTGGTCTGGCTCAAGCTCGACGATGCCGGCCGGATCCTGCGCTGCCATCCGCGCGACCCGTCGTGGTTTCAGTGGCCACTGCTGGAGGTGGTGATCGAGGGCAACATCGTGGCCGACTTCCCGTTGTGCAACAAGAGCTTCAACTGCTCCTACGCGGGTCACGACCTGTGAGCCGCCTGCTGCTCAAGGGCCTGTTCCAACGGCCCGCCACCCTGCCGGCGCCGCAGCCGTCGGCCGAATTGCTGGGCGAGCTGGCGCAGCGTCTCGACCGGGCGGCGCGGCATCGGCTCGGACGCTCGCTGGCGATCCGCGAGGTCGATGCCGGCTCCTGCAACGGCTGCGAGCTCGAGGTCAACGCGCTGGGCAACGCCGTCTACGATCTCGAGCGTTTCGGCATCCGCTTCGTCGCCAGCCCGCGCCACGCCGACGTGCTGCTCGTCACCGGGCCGGTGACGCTCAACATGCGCGAGGCGCTCTTGCGCACCTGGGACTGTACGCCCGAGCCGAAATGGGTGGTGGCGGTGGGTGACTGTGCCGCCGGCTGCGGCCTCTTCGCCGGCTCGCCGATGCTGGTGGAGAGCACCGGGGCGGTGGCGGAGGTGCTGCCGGTCCACCTGCATCTCCGCGGCTGCCCGCCCAGGCCGATCGAGCTGCTGGAAGGCCTGCTGGCGCTGCTGGAGCCCTGATACGCCCGTTGTGGCGTCCCGGATGCTGTGCCACGCTTCCGCGGTCAACGCCCAGCCGGAAAAGCCCGCCATGTCGGATGCGACCGTCGTGCCGCTGTTTACCGAAGCCGAGGTCGCGGCACGGGTGGACGAGCTGGCGCGGGTGATCGCCGCGGCTTTGCCGCGCCACTTCACGCTGGTGGGGCTGCTGAACGGCAGTTTCGTGTTCGTGGCCGACCTCGCCCGGGCGCTGCACCGGGCCGGCGCCGTGCCACGGATCGCCTTCATGCGGGTGTCGAGCTACGGCCACGGCACGCGCAGCTCGGGCATCGTCAGCCTGATGGGTGACGCGCCGAAGGGCGTGAAGGGCGAGCCCGTGCTGCTGGTCGACGATATCCAGGACAGCGGCCGGACGCTGGCTTTCACCCGCGAGTTCCTGCTGGAGCGTGGTGCCACGCAGGTCTGGACCTGCACCCTGCTGGACAAGCCGTCGCGGCGCGAGGTCGCCTGGGGGGAGATCGATTTCGTCGGTTTTACCATCCCGGACGTGTTTGTCGTCGGCTACGGCATCGACTATGCCGAGCGCTACCGCGAACTGCCGTTCATTGGCGAAGTGCGCGGCGTCTGACAGCGCCAATTGACGCCATCGGAATCGTCACGGCTGCTGCGAGGCAGCGGCAGACCTGAGCCTGCCGCCATCCCGTTTACTTGGTGTCGACAATAATCGTCGTACTGATGCTGCGGGTGATCAGGCCGCTGCATCACGATCGACTATCCGGCGTCAGCCGCAGCCGACGAGCAGGTGGAAGCCGCGGTCGGTCAGCGTACCGGCCGAGTTGTACGTGGCCACGTAGACGGCCTGGGGAATGGTGTTCCGACGCACCACGGTGATCTCCCCTGGAGCCGAGACGCCGACGGAGCCGGACAGGCCGATGGTGCCGACATAGACGCAGCCGGTCACAGTTTTGTTGAACCGGACGACACATGAGCCGGTTGCACTGTCGCCGCGCGTGACCGAAACCACGCCCTTGCCGCGCGCGAAGCTGCAACCGGCATTGATGACGGCCCAGCGGTCGCCACTGGCGGTCGCTGGAGCGACACCGGCCGCCACGGCCGGGCCAGAGTTTTCGCCTTTGGCGGCCATCGCGGTGCTTGCAGTGACAATTGTCACACCAATGGCCAGTGCTGCCGGAAAGAAATATTTCGAGAACGCCATGATCAGCTCCTGTCAGGACACATCCGATCGGCCTGCTTTCGCAAGCGATCATTTGAACGGAGCTGAGGGGGTGATTGAGGCTTATGTTCTGTGGTCGGTCAACCGTAGCGACCAACATAACAATTATAGTTGATACGCCGACCGGACGCAAGAAGTAATAGCGTACATTGATCAACATCACCGCCGGCGTTTCCAGGCCATGGTGCCATGGCCGCCACCAAGATGCCTTCGTGCCGTGCTCTATCTCGTGCCGCAACGAAGTTCAGTCGGGAGCGAAGCATGCGAATCGCGAACATGATCGTCGCCGCGACCGTCGCCAGCGGTGCCACCTTAGCCCATGCCGACGAGGTGGCGGTCCAGCTTGGGCCGCGTCCATTCTACCTGGTCGAGCGTCTGGACGATGGGCCGCTTAAGGAGAAGCTGCGTGCCTGTGCCGATGGGCCATTCCAGCGCAGCACATTCTCGATCGGGCACCGGGGCGCGCCACTGCAGTTTCCCGAGCATACGAAGGAGTCCTACGAGGCGGCGGCGGTGATGGGGGCCGGCGTCGTCGAGTGCGACGTGACCTTCACCAAGGATCGCCAGCTCGTCTGCCGCCACTCGCAGTGCGACCTGCATACCACGACCAACATCCTGGCGGTGCCCGAGCTCGCGGCCAAGTGCAGCGAGCCGTTCACGCCGGCCGAACCGGCGACGGGCCGCAAGGCCTCGGCCAAGTGCTGCACCAGCGGCATCACCATGTCCGAGTTCAAGAGCCTCAAGGGCAAGATGGACGCGTTCGATCCGCAGGCCACGACGGTCGAGACCTACATGGCCGCGACCGCACCATGGCGCACGGACCTCTATGCCAGCTCCGGCACGCTGATGACGCATGCCGAGAGCATAGCACTGCTGAAGCGGCTCGGGGTCAAGTTCACGCCCGAGCTCAAGGCACCCTCCGTCGCGATGCCCTATGACGGTAATTACACGCAGGCGGCCTACGCGCAGCAGATGATCGACGAGTACAAGGCGGCAGGGGTGGCGCCCGGCGACGTGTTCGCCCAGTCGTTCAATCTCGCGGACATCAAGTACTGGCTGGCCCAAGACCCGGAGTTCGGCGCCCAGGCGGTCTATCTCGACGACCGCGACGAGATGGCAGCGCTGGACCCGATGCGCGAAGAGACCTGGAAGCCGTCGATGGCGGAGCTGAAGGCGGCGGGGGTCGGCATCCTGGCACCGCCGATCTGGTACATGCTGAGACTGGATGATGCTGGCAAGATGGTCCCGTCGCCCTACGCCAGGGCCGCCAAGGAAGCCGGCCTGGAACTGATCGGCTGGTCTTTTGAGCGCTCTGGGCCGCTGACCGACGGCGGCGGCTGGTACTACCAGTCGGTCAAGGACGCCATCAAGAAGGATGCGGACATGATGGTGGCGCTGGACACGCTGGCACAACAGGTGGGCATCAAGGCGATGTTCAGCGACTGGCCGGCGACGGTCACCTACTACGCCAACTGCATGAACCTCAAGTAACGGCCCGAGCAGCGCCCGTCGGCGCTAGCCGGCGGGCTGCTGCATCCGTGCGGCTTTGGCGTTGGCGCCGGGTTTCTTCTTCGCTTTCTCCGACTTCGGAGCGGCCTTGCCCCCAACCAGATAGCCCGGGTCGGACTTGGCTTCGAGGAACTTGGCGAAGCGGCGTTTGATCTTGGGCAGCTGGAACAGCAAGGCGAAGGTCGATTTCCGCGTGGCCTTGATGACCGAGGACGGATCGAAATACTCGACCGCGTTGTCGACCGAGAGCACGAAGGGCGGTCGGCCCGAGCGCGCCAGGATGTGGCTCATGATCAAGGCACCGGTGCGGTGATTACCTTCGATGAAGAGCTGCGGCTCGCTGAGCCCGCGGACATAGACGCCGGCCGCCCGCTGCCATGGCGACTCGTTGCGGTGGGCCTGGTACCACTCCGAGATCGCACCGAAGCCGGCGCCATGCTCGCCGTAGAATTTGACCTCGGTTGCCCGGACGTGAGGTAAAAAGGCCCGGCGCTCCTGCTCGTTGTTGGCGCACAGCACCCTGGTGTTGAGCTCGAGGAGGAGATGCGAATTGCCGTAGTCGAACAGGTCGACCCTCTCCGCGAGTGTCCTGTCGACCAGTTCGTAGCCAGCCATCATCCGCGTGACGACGCTGTCGTCCAGGGTATCGCGATGCACCTGCAACAGGGCATTGATGCGGGAGAAGTCGCGCTGGACGGCGCGGAGCGAACGCTCAATGGCGGGGAGATCGAGGCGGGCACAGCCCAAGGGATACATCTCCCGGCATTGGCACAGCTGCTATCCGGCAGCGAACAAATCGCGGCCGGAATCTTCGACCACAGGCTATCCGATTCCACCCAGCGTCGCGAGTGCTCGATCTATTACCGATTGCGGCAACGGTATGTAGCCGAGCTCGGCACCCTGTTGCTGGCCTTCCGTCAGGCCCCAGCGCACGAACGCCAGGACGGCGGCTTCGCGCTCTGCGTCTTGATAGCGATCGTACAGGATCAACCAACTATAGGTGACGATGGGGTAGGATGCCGCGCCGCCAGGGTCGCCCACGAAGATGCGCAGGTTGTCCGGCATCTCGGCTACGGTTTCGGCCAGGGCCTGGATGCCGCTCTCCGGTGTCGCGGCGACATAGGTGCCGGCCCGATTCTCGAGTTCGGCCATCGGCAGCCCGAGGCGTCGCGCGAAGCCGTACTCGACGTAGCCGATCGCACCCTCGGTAACCTTGATCCGCCCGGCGACGCCCTCGTTGCCGCGGACCAGCATCGCCCCGCTGGGCCAGTCGATGCGAGTGGCCGCACCGTGCCGGCTTTGCCAGGACGGGCTGACGGCGCTCAGATTGTTGGTCAGCGCGAAAGTCGTGCCGCTGCTGTCGAGGCGGGCGACGATGGCGATGGTACTGTTCGGCAGCGTCAGCCCCGGGTTGGCGGCGACGATGCGCGGGTCCGACCACCGGCTGATCTCGCCCGCCAGGATGGCCGGGTACACATTGTGCGGCAGCTTGAGCTGTGCCTCGAGCCCGGGCAGGTTGTAGGCCAGCACCACCATGCCGGCCGTCGCCGGGATCAGGCGGACGCCGCGGTCCACGGCGGCGATCTGGGCGTCGGTCATTGCGGCGTCGCTGGCGGCAAAGTCGACGGCCCCGGCGGTGAAGCGCCGGACACCTTCGCCACTGCCGACCGCATCGTAGGCGACCTTGATCCCCGGGTGGACCCGATGAAACTGCTCGATCCACGCCGCGTAGAGCGGTGCCGGGAAGGTTGCTCCCGCACCCTGCAGGGCGATAGGGCTGGCGACCGCCTGGGCGCGGGCGGAGGCGGAGCCCATAAGGCTCAGCCCCGGCGTCGAAGCCAGCGCGGCCAGGACGGCGCGTCGATCCAACCTGGTCATTGCCCGATGCTCCGCCGGCTCAGCTGAAGTGGCCGCTGATGTAGTCCTTGGTCAGCTGCTCGCGCGGATTCTCGAACACCTCCTTGGTCGGCCCCATCTCGACGAGATAGCCGGTGCGGCCGCCGGCCGAGATATCCACCGAGAAGAACGCGGTTGTGTCCGCGACCCGCATCGCCTGCTGCATGTTATGGGTCACGATCGCGATCGTGTAGTCCTGCTTCAATTCCAGCATCAGCTCCTCGATCCGCCGGGTCGCGATCGGGTCGAGCGCCGAGCAGGGCTCGTCCATCAACAGCACGGAGGGCTCGGTCGCCACCGCGCGGGCGATGCACAGGCGCTGCTGCTGGCCGCCGGAGAGCGACAGGCCGTTGTTCTTCAGCTTGTCCTTGACCTCGTCCCACAAGGCCGCGCGGCGGAGCGCATGCTCGACCCGGGCATCCATGTCGCCCTTGAAGCGGTTGAGGCGCAGGCCGAAGGCGACGTTCTCATAGATGCTCATCGAGAACGGGTTGGGCTGCTGGAACACCATGCCGATATGGCGGCGGACGACGACCGGGTCGACCGACTTGGCATAGATGTCCTGGCCGAGGAAGCGGACATGGCCCTCGAAGCGGAACGACAGGATTAGGTCGTTCATGCGGTTGAGGCTGCGCAGCACCGTGCTCTTGCCGCAGCCGGACGGCCCGATGAAGCCGATGATCTTACCGCGCTCGATCGGCACGTGGCTGTCCCGGACGGCCAGGAAGTCGCCGTAGAACAGTTTTTCGATGCGGCAGTCCATGGCGTTCGCCTGGTCCTGGACCGCAGCCTCCGCGGCGGCGCCGCGGCGGGGAGGGGCGACGCTGGCTGCAGCCGACGACATCGCGTTCATCTGTTTTGGCCTTTCCTGCCTAGACTTTGGGGCGCCCGATCAGGCGGCTCAGGATGTTGAACAGCAGCACGATCAGCACCAGCACCAGGGAGGCTGCCCAGGCGAGCTCGATCTGGTTGTCGAACGGCATGCTGGAGAAGTTGTAGATCAGGATCGACAGGGAGGCGGTGGGCTCGCTCAGCGAGCTCAGCCAGTAATTGCTGAACAGGGCCGTAAACAGCAGCGGCGCGGATTCGCCGGCCACGCGGGCCACCGCCAGGATGACGCCGGTGAGGATGCTGGGCAGGGCAGTGGGAACCGTGACCTTGGCGATCACCTGGGTGCGCGTGCAGCCCATGCCGATCGCCGCGTCCTTCATCCGCTGCGGCACCATCCGCATCGCCTCTTCGGCGGTGAGGATCACGGTCGGCAGCATCAGCACGGCCAGGGCCACACCGCCGGCGAGAGCGGAGTAGGTCCCCATCAACAGCACGATGGCGGCATAGATGAACACGCCGGCCAGGATCGACGGGAAGCCGGTGAGGACCTTGGCCAGGAATCGGGCCGCTGCGGCCAGCTTGGTATTGGGTCCGGTCTCGGCCAGGTAGATGGCCGCCATAAGGCCCAGCGGGATGGCGATCAGGCAGGCGAGGCCCACCATCACCAGCGTGCCCATGATGGCGTTGCCGAAACCGCCATCGAGCTCGAATCCGGCCGGGGGCAGCTCGGTGAACAGTTCCAGACCCAGCCGGCTGCCGCCCTTCATGATGAGCATGAAGAGCACCGAGACCAGCGGCACGGCGGCGATCAGGGCCACTGCCCAGGCGCTGGCGGTGAGCAGCGCGTTGCGCACCGAGCGCGGCTCGGTCATCGACCGGCTGAGGCTCGGTGCCGCGGATGGAACGGAGGCCAGAGTGGATTGGGCCATGGCTAGCGCTTCACCTGCCTGGAAGTTGCCGCGAGGATCATGTTGCCCAGCATGTTGACGATCAGCGTGATCGCCAGCAGCACCAGGGCTGCGTACATCAGGGCGGTGCGCTCGACGGCGCCCGCCTCGGGAAAATTGGAGGCGAGCAGCGAGGCCAGCGTGTTGGCCGGCGAGAATAGCGAGAGGCTGATCTGGTTGGCGTTGCCGATCAGCATGGCCAAGGCCATGGTCTCGCCCAGGGCGCGGCCGAAGCCCAGCACCAGGGCGCTGAAGATTCCGCCGGCGGCAGTGGGTACCATCACCCGCAGGATCGCCTCCCACTTCGTGGCGCCCATGCCATAGGCGGCTTCCTTGGTCTTGTAGGGCACCTGCCGGAGCGCATCCTGCGAGATCGCGGCCACCGTCGGCAGGATCATGATCGCCAGCACCAGCGCGGCCGGCAGCAGGCCGGGGCCGCTCAGCGAGGTGCCGAAGAAGGGGATCCAGCCCAGATATTCATGCAGCCAGTTGGCGAGCGGGCGGATGGCCGGGATGACGACGAAGATGCCCCAGAGGCCGAAGACGACGCTGGGGATGGCCGCCAGCATGTCGATCACCGTGCGGAAGACGGCCGACAGCCCGGCGTGGAGGAAGTCCTGGGTCAGGAAGATGGCGACGGTGATACCGAAAAAGCCGCCGATCAGCAGTGCCAGCAGCGAACTGTAGAGCGTGCCCCAGATGCCTGGCAGGATTCCGAACGATTCTTTCTGCACGTCCCAGCTGGTACCGTACAGGAAGCCTATGCCGTACTTGCCGATAGCCGGCAGCGCCTGGCCCGCGATCTCGTAGAGGATGTAGACCACGAGCAGCAGGAGGGCAGCTGCGGCGGCGACCGTCAGCCCGGTAAAGCCACGGTCGACGGCGATGTCGAGTGCCGACGGGGGCTGCGAGACCGATGTCGACGGCCTGGCATCGGCGAGAGGGCTCTGGGCGGCCATGAATTGATCCCGGTGGGAGGTAGAGTGGTTAGTCGCCGACATGGCAACGGCGGCGATCAAGGGGATGCCCCCAAGCCGCCGCCGCGTCGGCCCCACGGGCAGTCCCGCGAGGCCACCGGTCGAGGTCACATGACGGCGGCGGAGGCCGCCCGGACCTTCTCGATGACCGCCTGGGGCAGCGGAATGTAGCCCATGCTGTCGGCGATCTTCTGGCCCTCGGTCAGGCCGTACTCGACCATCTGACGCAGCGCCTCGGCCTTCGCCGCATCCTGCTCCTTGTAGAACAGCATCCAGGTGAAGGTCGCGATCGGATAGGCGCCCGGCTCCTGCGGGTCGTCGATCCAGGCGCGCAGATCAATGTCGCTGGGGAACTTGGCGCCGGCCAGGGCGATGGGGCCGCCCTCGCCGCCGGCCGCGACATACTCGCCGGCCGCGTTCTGCAACAGGGCGATCGGCGCCTTGCTGAGCTTGGCGTAGCCGTACTCGATGTAACCGATGGCGCCGGGGGTCTGCTTGATGGTCGCGGTCACGCCGTCGTTCTTCGGCGCGGCGATGATGCTGGCCGAGTCGGGCCACTGCACGGTGGTGCCGAAGCCGGGGCCGTTCTTGAAGGCCTCGCTGACAGCGCTCAGGTGCTTGGTGAAGACGAAGTTGGTACCGCTGCTGTCCGACCGGCGGACCACGGTGATCTTGGTGTCCGGCAGGTCGACACCTGGGTTGGCGGCGACGATGCGCGGATCGTTCCAGCTGGTGACGTTGCCCAGGAAGATCTCCGGATAGACATCCCGCGGCAGCTTGAGCTCGCTCACGCCCGGCAGATTGTAGGCCAGCACGATCTCGCCCGCGGTCATCGGCAGCAGCACGACGCCACCCTTGACCTGAGCGATCTGCTCGTCGGTCATGGCCGCGTCGCTGGCCGCGAAATCGACCGTGTTATTGATCAGGTCCTGGATGCCGGCGCCGCTACCCTTGGCCTGGTAGTCGATCGTGACGCCGTCAGAGGCTTTGCTGAAGGCCTTGAACCAGGTGGCGTAGATCGGAAAAGGAAAGCTCGCCCCCGAACCGATCAGCCGGACGTCGGCCGCATCCGCCGGGCGGGGTGTCCCGGCCACCATCCCGATGCCGAGCGGAATCAACGCTAATAGGATAGACCGACGCAGTGTCATCAACCGTACCTCGTGTTGCAGTCTTGGGAGTCACCGGAGTGACCCGCCCAGCGCACACTACTTTCGAATTGTCGCAGTTTTGTGAGACAGGCGCCGGCAACTGCCGAGTCGCGCCAGAGGCTTTCGAATTCGAGCGGTGGTGAATTGCGTAATCCGCCCAGGCGCCCCCGCACGCGGGCAGCCGTGCATAACCCGTCAATCTCCGGCTGTCGGCGGCCGAACGGCTCGCGCGATCAGTGGGAAGCGGCGCCTGAAGGAGATGAAGTCGATATTGGAGGCGCAGCGCTGCCGAGAATGATGCCTTCCACCTCGCCCCGGCGCGCTGTGGATCACATTGCCTCGTGGTGCGTCGGCTTCTTGCCGTGACTGGTCCAGCGGCTGCTCAGCAGCTCACCGGCGCCCGTGGTTCCTAGACAGGCTGGCCACAACAGCGGGTCCTGTGCCTCGAAAAACTGGCGATCGCCGGCTGTGGATCACTGGCGGCGCAGCAGGGGATAGACCATGCGCCGCAGCGGCTCATCGGCAGGGGCAGTCGGGTCGACGACGGGGGCGAGCATGATCCGGTTGCCGCGGACGGCGCCGGCCAGCATCGTGAAGCCTTCCACGTCGCCGACTTCGACGCGCAGCACATCGCCATCGAGCGCCCAATGCCCATCGTCGCTGATGCCATCGCCGTGGGACACCGACCGCACGATGCCGCCCGGCAGGAACTCGATCGTTCCGACCAGCCCTTCGGCGGCTGCGCGGCGCAGTGCCTCGGCGGGGTTCACGCCACGCGCTCGCATCCGGGCGAGATCCTCGGCCGGCAGATGGGCGAGTAGCGCCGCCACCGTGACGTCCAGTTGCCGTCGCCATACCGGCTGATCGATGACCCACAGGCCGGACAGGTCGGTGGCCTGGGCCGACGGGACACCCAGGTAGACGCCCAGAGCGGCGGCGGCGGCGAGCAGCAGGTGCATGATGGGCTCCGTGACGATGACCTCGCCACGGTACCCGAGCCTGGTTAAGCGATGATGAAGTCCGGTCGAGCGGGTCCATTCACCGGCCGCGCACCAGGGTGACGACGATCGCGTCGAGCACCGGCGCGTCGGGGCTGGACGGGTCCGTGATCACCGGCTTGAGGACGATCCGATCGCCGGCCACGCTGCCCTCCAGCGCATCCCGCTGCTCCCCATTAGGATACTCGACACGAAGCTGGTCGCCGTGGAGCGCCCAGGTTCCTTCCTCGACCGTCTCTTCCCCCGCTGCGGTGACCCGGAGCCGGCCGCCGGGCAGGAACTCGATGGCGCCATCGATCGGCTCGCTCAGCCCTTCCCGATAGGCCTTTTCCACGTCGATCCCGGAGGCTTTCATGGCCGCCAGATCCTGTGGCGCCAGCGCCGCCAGCATGGCCGCCATCAGCTTGTCGGTCTGCGCTGCCCAGGCCGCCTGGTCGAAATTCCAGACGCCCCCGATATCGGTGGCGCGGGCGCTTGGGATCAGCGCCAGCAGGCTGAGAAGCAGTGCCGCCACGAGGCGGCGCATCGACGATCCGCGCACGGTTGCGGCCCTCACATATGGATCGGCTTGAAGTACGCCGCCAGCGCCGCTTCCTTAACCGCCTCTTCCATGGTCGGGTGCGGGTGGCAGGTACGGGCGATGTCCTCGGAGCTGGCACCGAATTCCATCGCCACGGCGATCTCGCCGATCAGCGTGCCGGCTTCCGGGCCGATGATGTGCGCGCCCAGCACCCGGTCGCTGGTGGCATCGGCCAGGATCTTGACGAAGCCGTCAGTGGTGCCGACGGAGCGGGCGCGGGAATTGGCGATGAAGGGGAACTTGCCGACCTTGTAGGCCGTCCCGGCCTCCTTCAGCTGCTCCTCGGTGCGGCCGATCGAGGCGACCTCGGGGCTGGTGTAGACCACGCCCGGGACGAGGTTGTAGTCGAGATGGGGCTTCTGCCCGACCAGCATCTCAGCCACGCAGGTGCCCTCTTCCTCGGCCTTGTGGGCCAGCATCGGGCCGGCGATCACGTCGCCGATGGCCCAGATCCCCGGGACGTTGGTGCGGAAATGCCCATCCGTCTCGACCCGGCCGCGATCGTCCAGGCGGACGCCGGCCACCTCGAGGCCCAATCCCTCCGTGTACGGCCGGCGGCCGATCGCCACCAGAACCCGGTCGCACTCGATGGTCTCGGCGGCGCCGCCCTTGGCGGGCTCGACCGTGACCTTGACCGAATCGCCGGCGACATCGACGCCCGTGACCTTGGTGCCGAGCTTGAAGACGATGCCCTGCTTGGTCAGGAGCTTTTGAAACTCCTTGGCGACCTCGCCGTCCATGCCGGGCGTGATTCGATCCAGGAACTCGACCACGGTCACCTTGGCACCAAGCCGTCTCCAGACCGTGCCCATCTCAAGCCCGATATAGCCGGCGCCGACGACGAGCAAATGCTTGGGTACCTGCTTCAGGTCGAGGGCGCCGGTGGATGAGACGATCCGGTCCTCGTCGATCGTGACCCCAGGCAGCGGCATCACGTCCGAGCCGGTGGCGATCAGGATGTTCTTGGTCGCGAGCTCCTGCGTACCACCCTGGGTGAGCTCGACCATGACCTTGCCTGGGCTGGCGATGCGGCCGGCGCCGGGGACGTAATCGACCTTGTACTTCTTGAACAGGAACTCGATGCCCTGCGTCAGGGTTTTGACGACCTGATTCTTGTTGGCCAGCATCTTGCCCAGATCGAGCTCGATTCCGCTGATCTTGATGCCATGCTTGGCCATGCCGTGGCCGGCTTCCTCGAGCAGATGCGAGGATTGCAGCAGGGCCTTGGACGGGATGCAGCCGACATTGAGGCAGGTGCCGCCCAGGGCTCCACGTTTCTCGACGCACGCCACCTTCAGCCCGAGCTGGGCTGCCTTGATGGCGGCGACATAGCCACCCGGGCCGCCGCCGACGACCACCAGATCGTATTCCTTGTCACTCACGCCGATGTCTCCCCGGGCCCATAAATCTTGCGGACAACCTATCGCCCCGGGCGACGCTGGTCACGTCTCGCCACGTACGACATGGGCGCGCAGCCGCGAGCTTGACCGTGGCGGCACTTTGCTGGTCTGTGCCGGCGCCGAAGGCGCACCGACCAAAGGAAGAGGATATGCTCACTTCGAGCCCAGTTTCCAGCGATCTGGCCATTGCCCGCACCGGCGCGGAGGCGGTGATCCGAATCGGTCTCATGCTGGTGCTGGTCTACTGGTGCTTCACCATTGCCGAGCCATTCCTGGTCCCGATCGTCTGGGGGATGATCATCGCGGTGGCGGTGCACCCGGGCTTCATCATCCTGCGGCGCCAACTCGGCGAGCGCGGCGGTGTTGCCGCGTGGATCGTCACCTTGCTGTTGCTGGTGGTCCTGATCGTACCGCTCTCGGCGCTTACCCGGGCGCTGATCGAGAACGGTGCCGAAATGGCACGCGCGCTGTCGAGCGGTGCCGTGGCCATTCCCGAGCCGCCAGCGGCTGTGGCCAGCTGGCCGGTCATCGGCAAGCCGATCGATCAGTTCTGGCGTCTGGCGCTGGTCAATATCGGGACCGCGCTGGCCCAGGTCGCGCCGGTCTTGCGTGGGGTCGGGGAGTGGTTGCTCGCCTTCATTGCGGGAGCAGGATTCGGCTTGGTGGGCTTTCTCGTCGCGATCATCATCGCCGGCGTTCTGCTGGCTCACGATAAGGCCGGCGGTCAAGTGGCCGACGCGGTGGCGACACGTCTGGTCGGCGACCGTGGCCGGGATCTCGTCGATCTGGCGGAGCGCACGGTCCGCAGCGTTGCGCGCGGCATCATCGGTACGGCCCTGATCCAGACCACGCTGGTGGCCGTCGGCCTCTTCGCCGTTGGAATGCCTGGCGCTGCCTTCCTGACGCTGATCTGCTTCCTGCTCTGCGTCGTGCAGATCGGACCCACTCTGGTGCTGGTGGGCACCGGGATCTGGGTGTTCTCGGAGAGCGGCACCGTCACCTTCGTGCTGTTCGTCGGCTGGAGCATCATCGCCGGCTTCAGCGACAATTTCCTGCGGCCCTACCTGATGAGCCGTGGGGGTGATGTGCCCCTGGCGGTCATCTTCATCGGCGCCATCGGCGGCCTGCTGGAGCACGGCCTCATCGGCCTGTTCGTCGGCCCGATCGTGTTCGCGCTGGGCTTTCGCCTATTCCAGGCATGGCTGCACCCGACGGCAGCCGAACGTGATGCCGGGAGATCGGCGTCACACTCCATCACCGACGGGACGTAAGGATTAAGCACGGCATTCGCGCCAGCGGAGAGGGGCCGGCCACCTCCGCTGGTGTACGAAACGCTGGCCGCAGTTACGTCAATGGCAAGGAAATGCGGCTGAATGACGGGTGTCGTGGGCGGCATTGTGCAGGGCGGCAACCGGCGCGAAGCCGACCACGCCCAATACCGACACGCCGAGAAGGGCGGCCAAGAGCACTGGCAACAGCCGGCTCGGGCTGCCGACAACCGGTAGACTCGTGGTGCCGCTGACGGCTTCACCTGACGACATGTGGCGGCTCCTGGTGAGATGGGGCAAGATTGCTGGATCGTTGCTCAGCATGGCGCGGGACCGGATCGGGCTATATCGGCCACCGGTCGGGCGGCGATCGCAGGTGCCGCCTCCTGAAGCAGCCGGGTTGTACGCTGCTCGAGCTCAGCCGGGTCGATCAGGGCCGCGGCCAGCACGCTCTGCTCAAGTGCCTGGAGCCAGCGCTGATAATAATCCCAGTCCTGGGTCCAGTCGCTATGCCCGGCCTCCCACTCGGCGATGGCCGCGATCAGTCGTTGCCGAAAGTCTTCCCACTCGTAGTGCCCCTCCCGTGCCAGCGCCAAGGCCACGGCGAACATGCGGCCCTCCCAGGGCCGCTCGAAGCGGAGCTGCCCGTTGCGCCGCGGTGGGGCATCCTGCGAGCACAGCATGCTCGAGGTCGCGTGGTGCTCGAACCTAGTCTGCATCGCGACTAGAACCCTTGCGCCTTGGGGTCGTAGCCTTTGCTGGCCGGCGTGGCTTCGACCTTGGCGACACCCATCATCGCTTCGGCCGTGACCAGCTCCGCCAGCTCGGCCTCGCTCATGCCCTCGGTCCCGGCAGGGCGCTCGGGCAGCACGAACCAGCGGATCTGGGCACTGCTGTCCCATACCTTGATCTCGATCGAAGGCTCGAGGTCGAGGCCGAATTCCTTCAGCACGCTGCGTGGCTCGCGTGCAGCGCGGGCGCGGAAGGTCGGGTCCTTGTACCAGTAGGGGGGCAGACCCAGCGTCGGCCAGGGATAGCAGGAGCACAGCGTACAGATGATCAGGTTGTGCACGGCGGCGGTGTTCTCCGCCACGCGCATATGCTCACCCTCGGCACCGGACATGATCGGTGGGAAACCCAGCTCCTCGATCGCAGCATTGGCGTCGGCCAACAGCCGCTCCTTGAACGCCGGGTCCGTCCAGGCGCGGGCCACGACCTTGGCGCCGTTGAACGGGCCCATCTCGGTCTCGAAGAAGCCGATCACCTTGTCGACGGTGTTGCTGGTGATGATGCCCTTCTCGATCAGCAGGGCTTCGAGCGCCTTGGCGCGGGCCTCGCTGAGGCGCTCGCGCTCGGCATCGTAGGCGAAGCGTTCGGCCATGTTTTTTTCTCCCTCAGGCGGCCTCGAGATAGACCTCGAACAGATCGGCGTAGAATGCGGTGTTGCCCGGCTCGCTGCCCGAGTTCCAAAGCTTCGCCGGATCGAACCGGACGCAGTAGGAGGCCATGGGCTCACCGAGCCCGTCCGGGCCGGTCGAGCAGAAATAGGTGTAGGCGCCGTCATAGACTGTCTCGACGGTTCCTGTCTTACCACGCAGATGGCCGGGCAGCCGGGTGTGCTCGGTGTGCGGCACGTCCTTCACCAGCACCGTGTCCCCCGCTTTGAACGCCGGCGTGGTGGCCACCGTGCGTTTGGGCGAGTCGCCGGTCACCAGGTAGTGCCGGACCTGCTCGTCGATCTTGGGATCGCCCGCCGCCGGCTTGCTGGCCGAGGGATCCGTCAGGAACGCCTGGGTCTTGGCCTCCAGCTCATCAGCGGAGATGTAGCCCTTGGCCACGAACCAGCCCGAGATCCCGCCCAGCCATTTCTCGTAGTAGCGGAAACGGAAGTAATCGAACGGGTTCATGCCCTCCGCGCCCTTGCGCAGGTCCGCCCAGGTCCACTCATCCGCCAATTTTGTCGGCACGTCCTTGAAACCCAGATGGCTGCTGAGGCCCATCATCGCGGTGTGGATGGCGAAAATCGTCTTTTCCCAGGGCTCGACGAAGACCCGCTTTTCCGGCGTGATCGGATCCAGGCCTTCGAGGCCGCCCAACCCGTGCTGCAGCTTCATGTGCTATTGCCTCCCTAGCTCTGCGATGCCGCGATTGCCGGCTGCGCGTTCTTGCTGGTCATGGCGTTGGCCCAAATCTCCGCGAGCAGGCCAAAGGTGGCGCCGACGATCATCGCCGCGGCCGCGACCAATGTTGGATGCCCGATGAGCACGGGAGTGGTGATCGGTGTGCCGGTGGCGAACGTGGTGCCGACCAAGGAAGCGAAGCCCCACACGATGGCTGGGATGATCGCCAGCAAGCCGATCTTCGACGCCTGCACCATGGCCGCACTGCCGAGGCCGACCAGGATAGCCGCGAGTACGGGGCTGTCGGGCAGTACGCCGATCAGCAGCAGCGTGATCGACGCAATGGCAATACCCGTCAGGTTGGATGCCACCGAGCGGATCCAGCCCTGGGTGCCGCCGCCAACGATGACGAACGAAGCCCAGGCGATGAATGTCACCCAGACCGGCAGCGGGATCACCACGGCGGTGAACCAAGTGTCGATGGCACCGAGAACACCGATACTGATCGTCAACGCTTCAATCTGCTTCATGACCGCAGTGTCCTTCCATTCTACCGGCGATCGTTGACGGCCGCCGGTTCGGCTGAGGCGGGATCGATCACATCATGCAGCTGGCAAGCCCCTGCTCGAGTGCCAGACGGTCGAGGTCACGGCCGATGAACACGAGCTCGTTGCGTCGTGCCTCGCCCGGTGCCCATGCCCGGCCGGGCCGGCCATCCAGGGTCATGTGCACACCCTGAAACACAAATCGTCGGGTCTCGGCATCCAGATCGAGAATGCCCTTCATGCGAAACAGGTCGGCGCCACGCGCCTGCACCAGATCGAACATCCACTTGTTGAAGCGGGCACTGTCCACCGCTCCAGGGGCGGTGATGCACACCGAGCTCACGGTGGCGTCGTGCTCGTGATCCTCCTCCTCCAGCAGGTCTGGTGCCACGCTGAGGATGTTCTTGAGATCGAAAGCTCCCAGACCGAGGATCCGATCGAGATCGACCGCACTCCGCTCGGTGCGATGGACGGCGGCAAAGCGGTTCATCGAGCGCACCTTGCGCTCGATCCGGTCCACCTCGGCCGGCCCGACGAGGTCGATCTTGTTGAGCAGGATGACGTCGGCGAAGGCGATCTGCTCTTGCGCCTCGTGGCTCTCGAGCTGCGTCCAGATGTGGCGGCAATCGACCGTGGTGACGATCGCGTCGAGCAGCAGGCGTGCCTGCATCCGGTCGTCGACGATGAAGGACTGGATCACGGGGCCGGGGTCGGCCAGGCCTGTGGTCTCGATAACCAGATGGTCGATGTTGTCGTAGCGGCTGAAGATGTCGTCGACGATGCGGATCAGGTCGCCACGCACCGTGCAGCACAAGCAGCCATTGTTGAGCTCGACGATCTCCTCGTCCGAACGAACGACGAGCTGATGATCGATCCCGATCTCACCGAACTCGTTGACGATGACCGCTATTTTCTTGCCGCTCGAACCCTCGAGGATCCGGTTGAGCAGCGTGGTCTTACCGGAGCCCAGGAAGCCGGTGAGGATCGTCGCCGGATGCCGCGTCAACATCATTTTCGGTTGAGCGCCTCTCTGTGGACGTCATTGATCGACGTCCACAGAGACATGCATTTTGTATGCCATCCCGGCGGCGTTGGGCTGATCTTTGATCAAAGGCCGTGCGTCGCCCGGCCTGCGCCTCGAAGTGCCTCGCAAAGCATCAGGTCTTGCCCAAGCTTTTGCCAAGGTACTAGCCCTCGAGCCCGAGGATTACGCGTCGAGCAGCATCCGCTCCGGGTTCTCGATGCATTCCTTGACCCGGACGAGGAAGCTCACCGCCTCGCGGCCATCGATGATCCGGTGGTCGTAGGAGAGCGCCAAATACATTACCGGCCGTGCCTGGATCGAGCCGTCGGGCATGACCATCGCCCGCTGCTTGGTCGCGTGCATGCCGAGAATGCCGACCTGCGGTGGGTTCAGGATGGGCGTGCTGAGCATGGAGCCGAACACGCCGCCATTGGTGATGGTGAAGGTGCCGCCCGTCAGGTCCTCCATCGCGAGCTTGCCATCACGGGCGCGCTTGCCGAAGTCTCCGATCTTCTTCTCGATGTCGGCCAGGCTCAGCGCCTGCGCGTCGCGCACCACCGGGACGACCAGACCCTGATCGGTGCTGACCGCGACACCGATGTCAAAATGATGCTTGTAGACGACCTCGTCGCCGTCGATCTCGGAATTGACCGCCGGATATGCCTTCAGGGCCTCGACAGCCGCCTTCACGAAGAAGCCCATGAAGCCGAGCTTGATCCCGTGCTTCTTGGTGAACGAATCTTGGTAGCGGCTGCGCATCTCGATCACCGCGCCCATGTCGACCTCATTGAAGGTCGTGAGCATGGCGGCGGTGTTCTGCGCTTCCTTCAGCCGCTCAGCGATGCGCTTTCTGAGTCGGGTCATCTTGACCCGCTCTTCCCGACCGGCCGGACGAGGTGCCGGCGCCGGCTTTGCCGCGGCGGGGGCAGGCGCTGCCGGAGCAGCGG
>JBATRI010000615.1:0-1746 GCA_049292515.1 Geminicoccaceae bacterium | reverse complement strand
GCGAACGTCGTCGTAGTTGCGTTCGGTTGCTGGATCGGCGCGACACTTTGAGCCTGGAGCGTTTCTGAAATCCCGCCAAGCGACGATCGGCGGGTATCGACCGTAACCGGACGTTTTAGGGCAGATGGAAGCGCCCAACGCTGAGTTGTCCCAGGGAATGAGACTTGCGTTCGCGTACGTTAATCCGTACGGTTTGAGTATGGCCACCACAATCACCGCGACTGATGCGAGAGCGAAGCTCTACAACCTTCTATCCGAGGTCAACACGAGCCATGACCCCGTGACGATCACAGGCAAGAACGGCAACGCAGTGCTGGTGTCGGAGGAGGATTGGAACGCAGTGATGGAAACGGTGGCACTGCATGCCGTACCTGGGCTTGTCGAAGACATCACCGCAGGGCGACAAGAGCCGGTCGATACCACCCCCCTCGCCTGGTGACCTACGAACTAGCGTTCACCAACCACGCCCGAAAGGACGCGAAGAAGATCGCCCGCAGCGGGCTGCAAAACCAGACTCAGCGACTTCTGGACGTTATCGCGGAGAATCCATTCAGCAATCCGCCGCCCTACGAGAAGCTTGTCGGCGATCTCAACGGCTGCTATTCCAAGCGAATCAATCTTCAGCATCGCCTTGTCTACGAAGTCCTCGAATCGGAGGGTATCGTGCGCGTGCTCGCAATGTGGAGCCACTACGAATAGTGCCGTAAAGCGACCAAACTGGACGTTCGGAACGGAACGCTTTCGTTTGCCGCGAGCGTCACTTGGTGTTGAGCTGTCGATGTTCGGAGTATGTCGAACAACATTGGATACGCCAGAGTTTCAACTACCGATCAATCCACTGACTTACAGGTGGATGCGCTAACAGTTGCCGGTGCCGCCAGGATCTTCATTGATCACACGTCCGGAGCCACCACGGACCGCGCTGCCCTCACTTCGTGTCTGGAATACCTCAACCCAGGTGACACTCTGCTGGTGTGGCGCATTGACCGCCTTGGACGCTCGATCACTGACCTGATCAAGCTCGTGAGTGATCTGTCGGATCGGGATATCCAGTTCCGTTCCCTGACCGAAGCAATCGACACCGCAATGCGGGGCGGTGAGTTGGTGTTTCACCTCTTCGCCGCTTCGGCTCAGATGGAACGCCGTCAACTCTCGGAACGGACCCGAGCTGGACTCGCAGCAGCTAAGGCACGGGGTCATCTCGGTGGGCGGCCGACCGTGATGACAGTTGAGAAACTAGAAGCCGCCCGCGCCATGCGAGCGGGTGGCGTCACCTTCACCGTGATCGCATCGGCGCTCGAAATCGGCCGCTCGACTGTCCGCAGAGCACTGGAGAAACCGACCTGACACACGATTTCGGCCGCGAGCACCACCGCGAACGAAAAGGTTGGCACACGGATGTGAGCGTCGGTTTCGGTCGGGGCGACTCGAGATGAACGTTCGAGATTCGGCCCGGCGACTATTCCTCGGTTTGACGCCCTCGGGTACTGCGTAGCCAATGGCCACCATGGCTATTGCTGCCACGGGTTGGACCTGCTGCCAAGTAACGGTTACTGCTGCGTCGATGTAGGGCTGGTCGGTCACTCAAGCAGGCCGCGGAAATCGACCAACCCGAGGTTGGTTTCCGCACTCGTGGGGAGCCTAAGCCATCTCGCCGTAGGTGGGCGTGCCGATCACTGTGTAGCTGAGCTGGAGTGTCCCGTTGGTGTGGGTGACCGCCTCGGTCAATTCCAGTGCGACGGGAAC
>JBATRI010000614.1:0-2113 GCA_049292515.1 Geminicoccaceae bacterium | reverse complement strand
CGGCGGAGCTGCCTCGACCGCGGTTGGTGCCGGAGCCCAGGTCGGCGGCGGCAGCGTCGGGGCAGGCTCGGGTGCGGCCGGCTGCTCGGCAGCGAACCGGTCGCCGACGATCGCGCTGAACTTGCCGAAGAAATCGTCGGCCATCTTCTTGGCGGTGCCCTGGATCAGCCGCGAGCCGATCTGGGCCAGCTTGCCGCCGACGTCGGCCTTGGCCGTGTACCGCAGGATCGTGCCCGAGCCGTCCTCGGTCAGATTGACCTCGGCCCCGCCCTTGGCGAAGCCGGCAGCACCGCCCTTGCCCTCACCGGAGATGCGATAGCTTTCGGGCGGGTTCAGGTCGCTCAGCGTGACCTTGCCGGTGAACGTGGCGCTGACCGGGCCGACCTTGGCCTTGACCCGCGCCTCGAGATCGTTGTCGCCGACCTTGTTCAGCTCCTCACAGCCCGGGATCGCCGCCTTGAGGATCTCGGGATCGTTCAACGCCTCCCAGACCCGCTGGCGCGGGGCTGGGATCCGATATTCGCCGGTCATGTCCATCGGCTGCGTCTTCCTCCCTGGTTTACTCGTCGGCGGCGGCCGGTGAAGCCTACTCCCCGCCCCGCCGCCGATGTACAGCGGGGCTCAGGCACGGGCAAGGCACGGCCACGCGCGCCCGCATGCCGTGCTCGATGGGGGACTGTGAAATGGGCCAGCTGCCGCGCGGAGGCCATCGATGCTGGGTCACCTGACGGACTACCTGTCCTCCGACGAGTTCATGCCGCACGGCATGTGCTTCTTGTGGCGCCCCGAGCTGATCTGGCTGCATGCGATCTCGGACACCCTGATCGCGCTGTCCTACTACTCGATCCCCTTTGCGCTGCTCTATATTCTGGCCCACCGTCAGGATCTCGTCTTTCCGCGCGTCTTTGCCCTGTTCGCAGCTTTCATCCTGGCTTGCGGCACGACCCACGTGATGGGCGTGTGGACCCTGTGGTACCCGGACTACTGGCTGGATGGCGGCATCAAGGTCGCGACCGCGGGCGTCTCGGTTCTCACGGCGGTACTTCTCTGGCGGATCCTTCCCGACGCTTTGGCCCTACCCAGCCGCGGCCAGCTCGAAGATGCCAATCGAGCCCTGGCGCTCCAGATCGATGAGCGCTTGCGGGTCGAGGACAGTGTCCGTCAGCTCAACCGCGAGCTCGAGCAGCGGGTCAGCGAACGCACGGCGGCGCTCGAGGCGACCAACGCTCGCCTGCGCGCGGCGCTGGCGGAAAAGGAGGTGCTGCTGCGCGAGATCCAGCACCGAGTGAAGAACAATCTGCAGGTCGTCTCCAGCCTCATCTCACTCCAATCGCGCAAGGTCCCGCCGGCGCTGAAGCCCTATTTCCAGGAGAGCCTGGAGCGAATCGGTGCCATGGGTCGGGTCCACGAGCAGCTCTACCGCAGCGCGGACGCCGGCACCTTCGGGGCCGACGAGCTGATCAAGACCATCTGCGCGGACCTCGCGCAGATCTATGGCGCCGAGCGCGAGCGGATCACCTGCCGCGTCGAGGCCGCGGAATCGGTGCAGCTCCCGCTCGATGCCGCCACGCCCCTGGCCCTGATCGTGAACGAAGTGGCCTCCAACGCCTTCAAGCACGCCTTCGCGGACGGCCGCCGCGGCGAGATCCTGGTGACCCTCGGCCGAACGGAAGATGCGATCGAGCTGGTGATCAGCGACAACGGCATCGGCTCCACGGGGTCCGCAGCCGCGATCGGACCGCAGTCGCTGGGCTTGCGGCTGATCGCCATGCTGGCCGGCCAGATTGGCGGTCGAACACAGTGGTCAACCGATGCCGGCACGCGCTTTTCACTGGTGATGCCGCGCGCCTGAAACCAGCGGTTAAACTCGCAGCAAAGCCGCAGCGCACGCATCCAGGATCGCACCGGCGTCGAGCCCATGGACACGGTAGAGGTCGATCAAATCGGCCGATTGGCCAAAGCGGTCCACGCCGAGTGCGCGTACCCGGTGGCCGAGCACCGCGCCAAGCCATGAGAGCGTCGCCGGATGCCCGTCCAGCACGGTGACCAGGGCGGCGTCGCTCGCCAGTGGCGCCAGCAGGCGCGCGGCAGCGCTGTCGCGGCCGTGCCGGCG
>JBATRI010000613.1:0-14235 GCA_049292515.1 Geminicoccaceae bacterium | reverse complement strand
CCGAAGGCTGAGTGGGAAGCGGAAGTAGAGCCAGATCGCGTGGCTGATGACCTCGGGCGGGAAACGGTAGCCGGCGTACGAGGGCTTGGTCGGCAGGATCATGCCAATCCGGTAGCCGTCTTCCTGCTACCAGGCAACCGATCTCGCCTCAAGTTGACGGTACCCGGCCGGGCAGCAGGTCCTTGATCCGCTCCCACTGGTCATCGCGTAGGGCATAGCGGCGCATCCGTCAGCTCCTCCCGGGTGGCAAACCGATCCAAAACCGCTCAACTCGCCGATCGATCCCTAATTGAGAGCAGGCCCTAGGAAGGTACCGCCTCCCAGCCTCCGCCGAGCGCTTTGAACAGAGCGACGGCCTGGATTGCCATGGCTGCGTCGCTCTGGGCTAGCGTGTCTTGGGCCGCTGCGAGAGACCGCTCGGATTCCAGAAAGTTGAAGAAGTCGGACAGGCCCGCTGTATACTGAGCCCGGGCGAGGTGCGCCGCGTCGGCATAGACGGCCACACTGCGACGCAGGACGTCATTGTGCGCCCGCTCCCGGTCGAGCCCGGTCAGCGCATTTTCCACCTCCTTCAGCGCCGTCAGCACGGTGGATCGCCAGACGGCAAGGGCCTCGTCGCGCTCGGCGACGCGCTGCTCCACGATGGCAGTTCGCCGGCCGGCGTCGAAGATCGGCAGGGAGACTTCCGGTGCCATGGACCAGACGATGTCGGAGATCTTGCCTAGATCGCGTAGACTCGAGGCATTGACGCCTATCATGCCGGCAAAGCTGATTGCAGGATATCGATCGGCCTCCGCTACGCCGATGGCGGCGGTCGCGGCGGCCAGCCGTCGCTCAGCGGCACGAATGTCGGGCCGGCGGGCCAGGAGTGTCACGGGCGCATCGGCGACGATTTGGCCAGCAAGCGACGGTATGGCCTCCGCTTGTTCCATCGAGCCGAGCAGGTCGCCGGGCGGCGCTCCGGTGAGAACGCTCAGACCATGCACCTGCTCTTGATAGCTCTGCTCCAGCGGCGGGATGCTGGCCTCGGCGTTCACCACCTCGGCATCGGCCTGCACCGCATCCAGCTCGGTGGCGAGCCCTGCCTTCGCACGGTCGCGAGTAAGCGCCGCGGTCTCGCGTCTCGTCGCCAGGGTATTCTGCGCCACTGCAAGCCGGGCCTGATAACCGCGTGCTTGCACATAGGCCTCAACGACATCGCTGATCAGACTCAGCACCGTGCTGTCGAGATCGGCTTGCGAGGCCTCGGCACTGGCGCGGGAAGATTCGACTGACCGCCGCTGCCCGCCGAAGACATCCAGCTCGAAGCTGGCATTGAGGCCTGCCTCCCAGGTCGTCGAGGTCGTCGCCCCCGTGTCGAAGCTGGCAGTCCCACTACTGCTGTCGAAGCTGGCCCCTCCGGTCCCGCCACTACCGGCTGAGGATGAACTGCGCTGTCGTGTGACGCTCGCCGAGGCGTCCACGCTGGGCCACGATCCCGCCTGCTGCTGCACAAGACTGGCACGCGCAGCCCGGAGCGTGGCCCGAGCCTGCGCCAGATCAGGATTGGCCTTCAGCGTCGTAACGACCAGGCCGTCCAGCTTGGAATCCTGAAAGCGCTGCCACCAGGCGCCTTGCTGCACCAAGGTGGTGGAAGCAGCAATCGGGCTCGACCAGGCGCCCGGCAATGATATCTGCGGCGCCTGATGGTCGGGCCCGAGCGTGCAGCCCGGGATCAGGGCCAATGCAATGAGAAAGCCGGCCGAGGTTGCGGCGCTGGTCATTGTTCGGCCTGCGCCATCGGCAGCCTGCTGTCCGACCCGAATGGTGGGGCCTCGATGAAGACGTCCAGCAACTGGCCAACATGGACTGGAAGGGTATCGTCCTCGATCTCGAAGACCGCCTCGAGAACGCGGGTATCGACCCGCTCGGTGCTGTCGCTGGTCAGCGATGCTTTCGGTACGACGTATGGCTCCGTGTAGAGATGGCGAAGAGGCGATGACAGGTCCCGGTTGCCGCGCAGATAGGCCCAGCCAGCCGCTCCATCGCTGAAGCGCCAGGCGTCGTTCTCGTCGACCTGCACCCGCAGATTGGGCTTGCCGAGCCGACCGAGCCGAAGCAGCGGCGTGTCCAGGGCGGCCGCCGAGACATACTCGCCAGGGCGGATATTTACCTGCAGCACTTTGGCCGCGAATGGTGCCGTGATGGTCAGTCGCTGCAGCTCGGCTTCGGCCTCTTGCAAGGCGTTTTCGGCAGACACTATCTGCGCCCGTGCGGTGGCGAGCTTCGCCTCGTAGAGCTGGACTGCGTAGCGCCGCTTGGCCAATTCCTCCGCACTTACCGCACGCCGATCGCGCACGGCCTCGACATTGCGCAATTGCTGCCGGTAGTCGGCCAATGCCACCTCGGCTTCCGGCACCTGAGCGCGATAGACGGCGAGCTCCGCTGCCTTCTGGTCACGCGTTGCCTGCACGACTCTGTCATCGAGCCGGATCAGCACGGCGCCAGCCTCGACTTGCTCCCCTGCTCGGACCGGAACCATCACGGCCACGCCGCTGACCGGGGCGCCGATGGCGACCATTTGACCGGGCGGCTCCACTTGGCCGGAACCACCGATATAGTTGGCGAAGGGGGCGGAGGCGGGCGCGGTCAGGGGCGCCGCGGTTGCCTGGTGCCGTGACTGCAGGGCCGCATAGGCGCCCGTTGCGAGGCCCGCGAGGGCAAGCAGCGGTAGTACCAGCTGGCTCAGGCGTCTCATGCGTCACACTTCCGAACCGCGACGATCCGGCCGTCGTCCATCTCAGCGATGCGGTCGGCGAAGCCGTAGATGCGCTGGTCGTGGGTCACTACCAGCAAGGTACAGCCATGCTCCCGGGCGAGGCCGCGCAGCAATTCCATGATCTCCTGTCCGGTTTTGTGGTCGAGTGCGCTGGTGGGCTCGTCACAGACGAGCAGGCGGGGGCGGTGCACGATGGCGCGTGCAATGGCCACGCGCTGCTGCTGGCCGCCGGAGAGTTCCCGCGGCATCTGCCCGACATGGCCGGCCAAGCCGACAGCCGCGAGGGTCTTCTTTGCCGCCTCGGTCGCTGAGCGATGACCGGCACCGTTCAGCAGCATCGGCACGCTGACGTTCTCGGTAGCGGTCAGCATCGGCACCAGGTTGAAGGACTGGAAGATGAACCCGACATTGCTGCGCCGGAACGCGGCGCCGCCGCCCTTGCCCAGGCTGGCGAGATCGGCGCTGAGTACCTCGCAGCTACCGGTATCCGGCGACATCACGCCGGCGATGATGGAGATGAGCGTGGTCTTGCCGCAACCGGACGGGCCGATCAGGAACATGATCTCGCCTCGGGCCACCTCCAGATCGACGCTGCGTAGCGCCGGTACTATCCCGGCAGCGGCGTGATAGCTCTTGGCAATGCCATGGCAGAGCACTGCCGGATGATTCGCGGCGCCGTTCACTTGAACACCATGGCAGGATCGATCCGCAGCACCCGGCGAAGCCCGAGCGCGCCAGCGACGGTTCCGACGAAAATGACGGCGAAAGCGGTCACCCCGAGCAGGAGCCAGCTCAATTCCACCTGCGGCCCGGCTTTGGGGCCGAAGAGGGCGAGCACCGCCACGCCACCGACACCAAGCCCGTAGCCGATCAACGTCACCGCACAGGCCTGCAGCACCACCATGGCGATGAGAGTGCCGGCCTGGGCGCCCATCGCACGAAGCACCGCGAAATAGCGCTGGTTGTCGAGCATGAAGTTGTAGAAGGTCTGCCCGGCGATACCGCCGCCGATGAGGAAGGCCAGCAGCGTCGAAAGGCCGAAATTCACCACGATGCCGCTGTTGGCGATGAACCAGGCGAGCGATTCTCGCGAGAACTCCGTGGCAGTACGGCCGCGCAAGCCGGTGCTGCGCACGAGGTCCTGCTTCACCTTGGCCACATCGGCGCCCGGCTTCAGCCCTGCCAGAATGAAGGAGAGCAGCTTGCGCTCGCTCGGCACGAAGGACTTGGCCCGCTCATAGGTGGTGTAGATGACCGGCTGAGACTGGAAATTCGGCTCGCCGCGGTAGATGCCGACCACCCGGGCGAGGTGGTCGTTCAGCTCCAGCGTGTCGCCGACGCGCAGCGGGCGCCGTGTTCCGTCCGGCTCGATTTGCGCCAGGCGGTCATTGGCGGCGTCCTCGTCCACGAGGATGCTGTCGGCAATGCGCAGATCCTCGAACCGGCCTGCCAGCATCTCCGCCGGGCGGCCGATCAGCGTCGCACCGTCGATGCCGATGAGCTGGGTGGTCTGGTAATTGCCGTCCGGCAGCCTGGCACGGATGGAGCCTTTGTACATCGGCACGGCCCAGGCGATGCCAGGGATGCTGCGCACCCGCTGGACCTGGATGTCCGACAGCGCCTTGATATCGTCCACATTTTGGGCGCGGCTGTCGGTGACCCACATGTCGACGCCGCCAATGCTGTCGATGAAGACCGTGGTACGCGATAGGATACCCAGCATCGTCGCACCCTGCTGCGCCACGAGGAGGGTCGTGAAGGCGAGGGCGAGGATGATGCCGAGATACTTCATCCGGTCGCCCGACAGCATCTTCCATGCGATAAGGAGCATCGGTGGGCCTTAAGGGACCTGAACGAGCGCGCCGTGGAGGAAGATCGCGACGGTCTCGCGAACATGACGGGCGATCTCCGCCGTGTCGGGCAGATCGTTGCTGCCCAGCAGCAGCTCGATCTGCGTCGTGCCGAACGCCATGGCGAACAACATGCCGACTGCGGCACCTGGGCTGGAGACACGCAGGCGGCCCTGAGCTGCCTCGCGTGCGAGGCGGCGCTCGAGCGCGCTCGCCCCACGAGCCGGGCCGGCGCGGTGGAAGACCGTCACCAGCTCCGGCGAGCGGCTCGCCTCGGTCGCGATCAGCCGGAAGATTCCTGCCTGTGTCGGCGAGAGGAGGTGGCGCGCGACCGCCTCCAGCATGCCTGTCAGCGCGGTCTCGAGATCGGGTTCATCCTCGATCTCCGAGCTGATGTGCAGTGGCGCCAGATGGGCCTCGATCACCGCGTCCAGCAATGCGGCTTTCGAGGGAAAGAGCTGATAGAGCGTGCGCTTCGACATGCCTGCGGCGCGCGCGATATCGTCCATGGAGGCTGCGATGTAGCCCAGACGCAGGAAGACGGTCTCGGCGGCTTTGCGCACCACCTGACCCCGATCCTGGACGGTTGAGTACCGCTCCGGATGGTTGCTCGCCGCGATCATCGGATCGCCCGTACGGCTGCCGGGTGTGCGTGACCGCGCACCTTACGGCGAGGGCGCAACACGTACCGCACTGCATACCCGAGGTGAGGCCGCTTCTGCGGACACGCCCGCGAACGGGGATCGGCTAGGAGGGACATGAAGCGCTCCGACATAAAAACTGGGCAGTTTACATCAGGAAACTGGTGAGTTTTCATGCCCGTTTCAAGGATGCCCACCATCTTCGCCTGTTGGCGGAGCGCCGCCGGCGTCGACGCCACGGCCTCAAAGGCGCAGCGCTCGGGCTCATTGTATGCCGGTTCAGTCAACACGGATCCCAGTCAGACCATCCACGGGATGCTGGTACGGGCTGGATCATCACCATCGGTGCCACCGACCCGAGAACAATCCTCGCCACGACAATCGGCGCAATGACGACCACAATATGCATAGATCTCGCCGAGGCTCGCTGGCAAGGGTGGCCGCTCGGGATCGATGGCCGGCACCGCTTCGCTGACCATCTTGAGCAGCTGGTCGCTGCAGCATGCATTTGCAGTGGTGAAAGCGCGGACCACAACCGCAATAGCTTTTCGGTCGTTGCTAAATGCAGCGTTCAGACCTACCCAAGCAGCCACCAGTTCAATAGCAGTAGCACCAATTCTGGCTTGCACGGAAGGAGTTAGTTGCTCCCATTCGGCAAAACCATCTAGACGATTAGGCTGGTAGGGCATAACTGTTCTTCCTCTCTGCAAGTATGCCAGTTGGGCATGTGGTCAGCATTTCGGAGCAATTCTGTGGATGCGGTCAGTTAACCCTGTGGCGGTGCCATGCTTGCCTCTGGTGGACGCAGGACCTTCAAGCGGGCACGCAACTCCTCGCTGACGTCGCGGGCATCCTCGGGGTTGCGGAGCACCCGTGGCGTGAGGAACACGATCAGCTCGGTGCGCGTGTTGCTATCGGAGGTCGAGCCGAACAGCGCGCCGAGCGCTGGGATATCGCCCAACACCGGGATCCGGCTCTTGCCGCGGCTCTCGCTATCCTGGATCAGGCCACCCAGCACCACGGTCTGCCCGCTCTGCACGTTGACCCGGCTCTTGATCTTGCGCTGGGTGAAGGTCGGCGTCAGCGCATTCGAGGTGGTACTCGAGCTCGACGAATCGACACGGCTGACTTCCTGCGCAATCTCCAGCGAGACCGCCTGGTTCGAGTTGATCCGGGGCCGCACCTGCAGGATCACGCCGGTATCGCGGTACTCGATGCTGTTGATGATGTTGGAGGACGTGGAGGAACTCTGCTGCTGCTGGGTCTGGATCGGCACCTCCTGGCCCACTGTCAGCACCGCCTCGCTGTTGTCCTGGACCACGACCGAGGGCGAGGACAGCACCCGCACGTCGGTGAGCTGCGAGAGCGCGTCGATCGTGATGTTGCTGCTGCCTGGGGTGAACAGCAAGTTGAAGCCGGGTGTCGTCGTCGCCGGCAGCAGCGAGGTTTGCGACGCACTGACAAAGCCAGCAGCCAGACTACTGCTTTCAAGATAGTACTGCACGCCGTAGCGGAGCTGGTCGGTCAGCGTGACCTCGGCGATCGTGGCCTCGATCAGCACCTGCCAGGGTGCGGTGTCCAGCCGTGCCAGCGTGGCCTCGACGCGCTCGTAGTCGGCCGGCGTGGCGCGGATCAGCAGCGAGTTGTTGGCCTTGCTGGCGACGGCCTTGACCGGACCGTTCGAAGGCGGCGTCTCCGCTGGCGTGACGGTCGTGGCATCATGGCTGGCCGCACCCTCCTGGGGTGCGGCCTCACCGCCCTGCTGCTGGCCGCCGCTCAGCGCCGTCGAGCCTGAGCCCAGGCTCGGCCCGGACGAGCTTGCCGCCGACTCGCTGAACGCCTCGTTCAGCAGCTTGGCCACGTCGTCGGCGACGCCGTGCTTGAGGTAGTAGACGTAGAACTGCGTTCCTACCGCCTGGCCCCGGTCGAGCCGCGTCACCCAGTTGCCGACCTCGCGGATCTGCTGCGCATCGCCGGCCACCGCCAGAACCGCTTTCATCCGCGCCAGCGGCAGGAAGTGGATCAGCGACGGCTCGGCGCCGGTCGGATCGAACGGGGCGAAGATCGCCTGCAATTCGGGGATGACCGCCTCGGCGTTGGTCCGCTGCAGCGGGAACAGGCCGATCGACTTGCCGGCCATCCAGTCGACGTCGAGATCCTCGAGCGTCTGCACCACATTCTGCCGCTCGATGCCCGTACCGCTGAACAGGATCGCGTTGCGGCCGGGATCGATCCGGATGTCCTCGGGCGAAGCCACCAGCGGCTGGATGAACTGGGCCGCCGAGGTCGCCGCGATGTTGCGCAAGGGCACGATGGTGATGCCGTAGCCTGGACGCACCTCGACCGGCCGGCCACCCAGCGGCAGCACCTCGGACTGGCCGATGGCATGATCGACCGGCATGATCCGGTAGGCGCCGGCGCCGGCCTGGACCAGCGTCGCCCCGTTGGCGCGCAGCACCGTCTCGAGGATGGCCAGGAGGACCGCGTCCGCCATCGGCGCGCTGCTGGACAGGGTGATCTGGCCCTGGACGTCGGAGTCCACGGTGTAGGACTGGTGCAGCAGATCGCCCAAGATGACCTTGATGACGTCGCGGACCTCGGCCTGCTCGAAATTGAGCTGCACCCCCTCGCCGCTGCGCTCGGCGCCGGCGGCCGGCGGTCGCGGTACGCTCTGCCGGCCCGGAAAGATCTGTGGCTGCAGCTTTGGCTCCGGTGGCTGGGCCCTGCCAACGCCCGCGGCCAGTGGCGACCGTCCGGTCGTCCCGGTCGCCGGCGGCGGAGCGAACGACACCTCGGCCACCGTGTCGTCGATCGGCGAACGCGGCGGCGTGTCGACACACCCGGCAAGCATCGGCGCAAGCAGCGTCACCATCAGGCAGCCGCGGTACAGCGTTGAAGTTTCAAAGACCATGAGTGGCTGCTTGTTCCAATCTATAGTGATAGCAGTTTTCCAGAGGAAAAGGCGGTATATTGAACAAAAATATCCAATTAAGTACGCAATCGCAAATCGATGGCATTACTCAATATTATAAGTTCGATATCTTCAATCACAAAGACTATGCTAATCCTCTAGATGGACATCTCATCGCAACGAGAGATCTATAGCGTATGCTTTCACTGATGGTATGTCTCATCTGATTGCAAATGTAACAGATTATGTCTGCAGATCACATGCAGAAACAATTATCCTATTCCCTGGTGATTGTTTATGAACTATGAGCAACCGCATGGATGATTCTGCCGGTAATATCCTTGTCGTGGACGACGACGGCGAGCTTGGTCGGATGCTGTGCGGCTTTCTCGAGCGCAACGGCTTTCAGGCCCGCCTCGTCGGTGACGGCCAGGCTGCAGATCGGGCGCTGCAGTGCGCTCCTGCCGATCTGATTGTGCTCGACCTGATGCTGCCGGGCGAGGGGGGGCTCAGCATCTGCCGACGGCTGCGAGCTGGTTCCTCGGTGCCTATCATCATGCTGACCGCGCTCGGTGAGGAGGTCGACCGTGTGGTCGGGCTCGAGGTCGGCGCCGACGATTATCTCGCCAAGCCCTTCGGCACGCGCGAGCTTCTGGCCCGAATCCGCGCCGTGCTCCGGCGCAGCCGGCTCGCCGCTGAGGCCGAGCGTCCGGCCACCCAGCTCACCTTCGCCGGCTGGCAGCTCGCCCGAGCGGCGCGCCGGCTGCTGAACCCTGCCGGAGCGCGGGTAACGCTCACCAGTGCGGAGTTCGATCTCCTGGTCGCTTTCTGCGAGCAGCCGAACCGTGTCCTGAGCCGTGACCGGCTCCTCGACCTGACCCACGGCCAAGCGTCGACACCCTTCGATCGCAGCATCGACATCCTGGTCAGCCGGCTGCGCCGTAAGATCGAAGCCGATCCGAGCCAGCCCGAGTTGATTGTGACCGTGCGTGCCGAGGGCTATCTGTTCACGCCTCACGTCCAGCACGCGTGAGCGGCTAGGCGCATCGATGCTACCACGCGGCATTGCCGGCCAGATCATCCTCGTGGTGGCCACGGCCGTGGTCCTACAGCAGGCTCTGGGGTTTGCGGCCTTCGTGCTTCTGCGGCCGTCCTTGGCTCCACCGCCGCCGGACCTGGTCGCCATGCGGATCGCGACAGCGGCGCAACTGCTGCAGCGGGCGCTGCCGGCCGAGCGTGCGTCGCTCGCGGCCGGCGCCTCCGACGATGCGTTCATCCTGACCTGGCCTGTGGCGGCATTGTCGCCCGCCGAGGGAAAAGGCGGCATCGGCGAGCACATCGCCGCCTTCATCACGACCCGCAACGGGACTAAAAGCCGGTTGCTGGCCCTGCCGGTCCCTGGCCCGGATCGTGACGGTTGGGCACATGTGGCGGTCTCGCTGGCGGACGGCACTTGGCTGGGGGCAGATGCCAGGGTCGCGGGACCGGGTCCGGTGCTGCTGGTCCAAGGAGTCGTCATGCTCAGCGTGATGGCGGTGGCGATCCTGGTGATTTCGCTGGGGACGACGTTCCTGCTGGTCCAGCCGTTGCGGAGGTTCGCGCAGGCTGCCGAGGCCTTCGAGCTCAAGAGCGATCCACCACACCTGGTGGAGGCGGGGCCGCTCGAGGTCCGTCGCACGGCGCATGCCTTCAACCGCATGCGGGCGCGCATTCGCGCCGAGGTCGCCGAGCGCACACGCACACTCGCTGCCATCAGCCACGACCTTCGCGCGCCGCTGACAAGGATGCGGTTGCGTGTCGACGAACTGGGCGACGTTGTGGCGCGCCGCGCGCTCGAGGTCGAGCTCGGCCGCATGGAGCGCCTTCTCGATGCCGGGCTCGCCTTCCTACGCGACCAGAATGCCGAGGCGCCGCAGGTTACGGTCGACCTGCCATCGCTTCTGCAGACGATCTGCGATGAGGCGGGCGATCTCGGCCGCGAGGTGCGCTATGCGGGACCCGACAGGCTGACCTTCTCCTGCCGCCACGACGACATCGTGCGGGCAGTCGGTAATCTTGTTGCCAATGCGCTCGACTTTGGCAGCCGCATCGTCGTGCGCCTCGGACGGCACGCCAATGGCGTCGTGATCGAGGTCGAGGACGATGGCCCCGGCATCCCTGCCGAGGAGCGCGAGCGGGTGTTTCAACCGTTCTACCGCGGTGACCCGCAGCGTGACCCGGGCCGGCCGGGCTTCGGGCTGGGCCTCTCGATCGTCCGCTCGATCGTCGAGGCGCATGGTGGAACCATCGAGCTGCGCGATCGCCATCCTACCGGCACCATCGCACGCCTGGTTCTGCAAGCTCGCAGGAACACCCCTTCCGATGAGAAGGCTGCGCCAAATTGAAGTGCTGTATTGAACGAAGCCGCTGCCGCGGCAAGGTGAGCTCCCAGAGTTGGAACACCTCGGCAGCGACGTGCTTTTCAACGCGCTGCGAATGCGACGGCATCGAGAAGCCATTAGGTCCCGCCGGCATCGGCGACGTGCTTGGCCCCGTCGGTGAAGAGCAAACTGCGCACCAGCTCGTGCCGGTAGAGAGCATGAGAAACCTTGGGGCGTTTGTTGGCCGCCGGTGCTGACGGCCGGTAGCATCCCGGCGTGAGAATATGGCGAGGCCGTCTTTGCCGGCAGGGCCGACGCATGAGATCAGCCAGCAATCAGGGTGGCCATGAAGTCATTGTCCCAGGCGGCGGATTTGCGCTTGCCCTTGAGGCTTGCCTTCAGTGTCGTGTTGGCGCGCGCGAAGTTGAGTGCAATCTTGCGTAGCAAGGCCAAGTTTCTGGCCGCGTTGCGCTCGCGCACCCGGCTGGCATCTTCGTTAAATCCGACGTCGAGCACCCAGTGAAGTCCATTCTCGACCGCCCAATGGCTTCGTATGGCGGTAGCGAGTTGTGTCAGCGGTAGCTTGCTGCTGGAGAGATAGTAACGGATCTCGGCGGTGACCTTGCCTGAGCCGTTGATGCCGCGGATATTCTCGACCGCGAGCACGGTCGTCAAACCTGGCCAACGCTGCAGGACGGCCCATGGCTCGAGCTCGGTGCAGGCGAAGACGCGCCGGCGCACCAGCCGGCCGTGGCTCTCGTCAAAGGCATCGAAACAGGGCCGCAGGGATCCGCCAAGCGAGAAGGCATTGGCTTCGAACCAGCGCTTCACCTCGGCATGCGCCTTCTTCTGATTACCCTTGAGGGCCAAGAGATAGTCGCCGCCACGGTCGGTGATCTGCGCGGCAATCTCGGGCCGGCAGGCGAGCGCGTTCAGGCTGACCAGGCAGCCGCGCAGGTCCAGGCCGTCGAGCAGATCGGGCAGCACCGTCAGCTCGCCTCGCTTGGCATCCGTGCCGCGTTGCGCCAGCACCAGCCCGTGCTCGACCGCGAACGCACTGACCAGATGCAAAGGCGAGCGGCCGTTCTGACTATCGAACGAGCGCCGGACCGTCTTGCCGTCGATCGCGATCGCCGGAGAGCGCCGGCATCGGGCCGGAACACCGAGCGGACCCAGTCGAGAAAGCAGCGCTCGAAGCGCTCCGGGTCGATCAGCATCAGTACCCGGCGAAAGGTGTCGTGCGAGGGAATGCCGCCCGGTAACTCGAGGAAGCGGCTGAGGGTACCGTCAACTTGAGGCGAGATCGGTTGCCTGGTGGCAGGAAGACGGCTACCGGATTGGGATCACGCGGCTCTGTTGCAAAGATTCTGCGCGCCACAAGCCCTTGTGGGTTCGAACCGGTCAGGAGCTACCAGCCGTTGTGGCTCAGACAATCTTTGCAACAGAGCCGCTTTTCGGCCTGGTCGTCCGCCGGCTGGCGACGCCTGGCGAGGTCGCGCCAGATCGCCGGCGGCACCGTGCACAGGGCACCACGCAGGTCCACGAGCATCGCGTTGCGGTCGTCGGCCGTCGTCGTGAACATCCCCACCCCCGCAGCTGCCGCCACCATGCTGGCGATCGTTCTCGAGTTCCTGCAAGGCTTCGGCCAAATGGTCGATCCGTCGTTGACCGGCGAGGAGCGATGCCGGCCGCAGCACGTCGCGCCGCCGGCACGGCTCCCCGGCCGGCTCAGGCGGCGATCGCGTCCTGCTCTTCCTCGCCGGCCTCCGGCCAGCCGGCATCATCATCGGCCACCTCCCCGGCCGGGGTCTCGCCACCGGCGTCGCTGCCATCTGCCGCCGCCTTGGGCTCCAGGTCGGACGGCCCGGCACCGACCAGCGACGCTCCGCCAGGAGAGCTACGATCGATGTTTTGTTAAGATCGACGGAAGGCGTGACGACTCCTGAGGAATGCCGAAGCCCGGCAACGTGTGAACCGGCGAGAGGTGCGGACGTCGATCGGCGTCGTAAGTAACGGGTTCTACCGGAGTCCGATGAGTCAGATCAGGATGCCAAGCCACACTTGAGCCGAAGGACCCACAACTGCGAGGCTATCTAGCTTCGGCTTCGCCGACTACCAAGCCACCACACGGAGTGGGTACTCCTTCGAGCAACGCCATGCTTAACGTACTTGCATTTAGTCGGCACATCGAATATCGTTGTTGAGTCGGTCAGCGCCGTTGACTGACCAAAATGCATAAATCTCAATGATGCCTTTCAGCTCCGTTTAAATGATCGCTTGCAGAAGCAGGCCGATCGGTTGTATCATGACAGGAGCTGATCATGACGTTCTCCAAGTATTTCTTTTCGGCAGTACTGGCCTTTGGTATGACAATTGTCACTGCAGGTGCCGCGATGGCCGATAAAGGTGAAAACTCTGGACCCGCGGTGGCGGCCGGAGTCGCTCCGGCCACCGCCAGTGGTGACCGTTGGGCTGTCATCGGCTCGGGCTGCATCTTCTCGCGTGGCAAAGGCGTGGTCTCGGTCACGCGCGGCGACAGCGCCACCGGGTCGTGCGTTGTCCGCTTCAACAAGAATGTGACCGGCTGCGTTTATGTCGGCACCATCGGCCTTCCGGGGTCCGTCGGCGTCTCGCCTCCGGGGGAGATTACGGTGGTGCGCCGGAACTCCGTTCCGCAGGCTGTCTACGTAGCCACCTACAATTCGGCCGGTATACAGACCGACCGCGGCTTCCATCTGCTTGTCGGCTGCGGCTGACGGTTGATAGCCGGCCTTATCACCCACGGCATCAACACGACGATTATTGATACCACCCAGTGAGTGGGATGGCGGGAGGCCACGGTCTGCCGCCATCCTCGCTGTGTCCGTCACAATTTTAAAGACGTCGCTTTGTGCCTTCAGATGACTATGCGGACGTACTCCGGGCGTCCGAGCTCGAGCATGCGGTTCAGGGCGTCGGCCGCAATGGCCAGCTCGATCACCTGATGCCCGTCCGTGTACGAGCGCAACGCGGCGCCGATCACCTGCCTCGAGTGAGAAATGTCCGCTTCGATCCAGCTGTGTCCGTTGTAGCTGGATGCCTTCTGCCAACCTAGGCGATCTCAAGCTCGGCCTTCCAGAACTCGGGTCAGCCAGCTTTTCCGAGCTGGCGAGCTTACGCGGAACGCTCGGCTGGCCAGTTGAGTGCGACCTGCACTCTGCGCACGGCCGGCGAACGGGGAACCGCCCCGCCGGGGTGTCGGTTGCCGTCGCATGAACCGACACCGAGTCCTCCAAGCAGCGTTCCTGTCCGGGATGCTCGCGAGCACCGCACCCGCCATGGCCGAGATCTTCACCGAGCTGGTCGTGTTCGGCGACAGCCTGTCCGACAGCGGCAACGCCGGCCGCTTCTCCAACGGTCCAGTATGGGTCGAACGCCTCGCCAAGGGTCTTGCCCTCCCCTACTGCCCTCGCGCACAGGCGGCACCAACCACGCTGTCGGCGGCGCGCGCGCCGTGGGCGGACCGAATGAGCTGCGCACGCAAGTGCGCGGCTACTTGGCCGAACGGGGCGGGAGAGGCGAACCGCGCGCACTGTACACCGTCTGGGCTGGTGGCAACGACATCCTGGCAGCCGGCTTCGCCGCCGACCCTGACGTCGTGGGCCGGGATGCCGCTGCCGCTGTCGGCGAAGCCATAGCCGCGCTAGGCGCAGCCGGCGCCCGCACGGTGCTCGTC
>JBATRI010000612.1:0-26090 GCA_049292515.1 Geminicoccaceae bacterium | reverse complement strand
CCCCGACGGTGCGGCTGGACTTCATCCTGCAGAGTGGGCCCAACACCTTCATGGATCTGCTCGCCGGACACCTGGAGCGTGTCGGTGCCGCCCGTGGTGCGGAGATCGATGTGCGGCTGCATCGCATCGATGGCTTCAGTCCCGAGGCGTTGGCGACGATCTTGCATGACTTGCCGCCCGCGACCCGCGGCGTCGGCCTGATCGGGCTCGACCACCCGGTCGTCCGCGAGGCCATTCGCAGCGTGGTGGTCCGTGGCATAGCGGTGCTGACGCTGGTATCCGACATCGCGAACGTACCCAGCACCGGCTATGTCGGCATCGACAACCGCGCCGCCGGGCGCTTGGCCGGCCATCTGCTCGGCCGCTTCGTACCGGGTTCAACCGGCGAGGTGGCCCTGTTCGCAGGCTCGCTCAGCTATCGCGGCCATGAGGAACGTGAGATGGGCTTCCGGCACATCCTGGCCGACGAGTTCCCCGGCCTGCGCGCGGTCGAGCTGCGCGAGGTTCGCGACGATCTCGAGCGCAGCTACCGCGAGGCCAGGAAGCTTCTAGCCGCCCACCCGGGCCTGCGCGGCATCTACAATATCGGCGCCGGCAACCGCGGCATCGCCAGGGCGCTGGAGGAAGCCGGCCGCGCCCAGGAGGTGGTGTTCATCGGCCACGAGCTGACGGAGCATACAAGGCGGTTCCTGCTCAGCGGTACGATGGATGCCGTGATCGACCAGAACCCCAGGGTCGAGGCGCGCGAGGCCGTCGATCGCCTGCTGCGGGCAGCTCGCCGCGAGCCATTGATCGACGCCGTCCCCATTCGGATTCACGCCATCTTTCGCGAGAACATGCCTGAGCTCTGAGCGCCCGTCCAAGCTGACGCGATCGAAGGCGGTCCCGTCCGCCGCGGCGGCATCCGTTACCGACCCCATTGCGTTGCGATGCAGCAAGTCCTGGCCTAGTAATTAGGCAATTGACTGCGTCTTCCAAGCAACAGATTTTTACGAAGAGGTACTGGCCAAGGAGGCTGACCAGTACTACATTTTGCGTTGCAGCATGGTTGCGGTTCTGGGCTACCATGCTGGTAGCGAAGTTGCTGCGACGCACTTCGTCGGTTCTGGGCTCGACGCCCGGGGCCTCTCCCAGACGTTTAGCCTCCCTGATTAACTTGGCTGGGCCTTCGGGCCCGGCTACTTTTCACGCTAGGTGCATAGCTGCACCTTCTGTCATTATCAAGGCCTCGTGACTTAATAATTCGACCGCGACGAAAGCGGATGCGGTGCGTCCGAAACCGCCGCGGGTCAGGGTTGGCTGCCTCGGATGCCGCCAGCCAAGCCATCGAGGCCGGAGCCGATTTACCCGCACAACCGGATCGCCACGATGCCGCGACGCCTCGAACCCGCAATAAGTGGACACGCAGATGACCGTGGCCAGCGACACCATCAAGATCAATCGGGCGCCAGTCCTGACGCTCTGGGCGGCCGTGGTCGCTGAACGGCTGGGCTTCGATCGCGCCACGGCGCTGACATTGGGCCAGGCCGTGGCGGGTCTGAGCGCTTACGCCAAGGGCGTCTCGCTGGGCATCATCGAGCCGCAGCCCGACCTGGTGCGCGAGCGGAGCGACCGGCTGGCCGATGGTGAGGAGCTGCATGTCGATCTGCTCGGCCGAGCGGTCCCCGTCGTGCGGACCGCCGAGGGCCTGCGCGCGGTGAACAAGGGCAAGCCCGGCAATCCGGCGCAGATCGAGAAGTATCTGGCCGGCAAATTCGGCGACCGGCTCGAGGATGCCAGGCGAGCCATGGCGGAGCTCGCGGCTGCCTTTGAGCCGGCCGGACTCCACCGCCGTGGCTTCCGCCTCTACGAGGCGTTCCGGCCATCGGTACCGGTTGGCGAGAGCGGCTGGGGGGCCAAGGGCGAGCTGGATCTCGCGGACGTTCGAAAATTGCGACCATCCTAGGAATCGATCCAAGTCAGGCGGCACCGACGTGCTACCTTGCGCGTTCTCAGTGGTACCGCAGAGCAAGGAGATTCTGGCGATGGAACCCATGAAGCCGATGAAGCCCATGGCACCGATGAAGCCCATGACGGGAGGCGAAAAATGGTGGCCGGCCAATCTTGGTCAGCCGTCGACGAGTGGGGCGCAGAACGGACTGCGGTATGCATTCTTTCCCGAGAAGCAGCGGCTGTTGATCGAACAGAATGGCAAGCTGACCACGTACAATAGCGGCGACCACCAGATCAACGGCGTCTCGCAACAGGCTGGCTCCGGCCAATCGCTGACCTTTGCCAGCCAAAGTGGATCCGTGAAGTTGGACGAGTTGGAACAGATCAGCTGAACCAAGAGGGTGGCCCCGGCCGGCTGTCAGGCATGTGCTACGGGGCTGCCGCACACGATGGGCGCATGACCTGTACCCGAACGGGCGGCTCAGGCGGCGGCAGGGATGGAAGCCAAGCCGATGCCCGCGCCGCCTACCGTGACCACGGCCGAGCCCCGCTCCATGACGTAGCTGCCCATGTGGATGGCGACGAGCCCGACCGCACAGCGCAGCTGTATGTCGCCTGCATGTTCCCAGATCGCGCGAAGCAGGGCGTCGTCGCCGATGATGGTACCGGTGCGCCCGTCGAGGCCGCCCCGGTGGCACTCGTCGATCGCATAGCGCACATGGCCGCGCGGGGCGCCGCCGATCAGGATCTCGCCACGTCCAGAGAGTGCCCCAAGACGCACCATGCTGCCGCCTCCGCTTTTCTACAGTGAGAGGCGAAAGCATGCGCAGGAACCACACTGGAGATCAATTGAATGCTGCCGCGCGGAAGCGGAAATCGTCCGCCGCCGGCACCTTCGCCCCGTGAGCTGAACTGCTGCGGCTTGACATGCCTCGGGGCGATCTCGAAGCTCTGGCGTTCTCGAGGCCATGACGGAGCATGCCGATGCGAGCCGCCCGCACTGCCCTGCTTGCCATGGGCCTCGCCCTCCCGCTAGAGGCCGCTGCCGACGAGATCACCGACCAACTCGACCAGGCCCGGCAATATTACGATCAGGGCGACATCGCCGGCGCCATCGGTGAGGTCGAATTCGTGCTGCAGGCAATGCGGGGCAAGATAGGTCAGCAGCTGGCGGCGACCTTCCCGGAGCCGCCTTCTGGCTGGACCATGGATCCGGCCGACGACCAGGCGCAAGGGGGCGTCCCGTTCGTGGCTGCCGGCACGATGCTGAGCCGCACCTACAGGGCACCGGACGGTACCGGCTCGATCGAGGCCCAATTGATGGGCGGCGGCGGGTTCCTGCAGGGGCTGGCAGGCATGCTGATGAGCCCGCAGGTGCTGGCGGCGCAGCCGGGCGCCAAGCGGGTCCGGATCGGCCGCGAGAACGCCGTCGTGACCTTTGATCCCGACGACAGGTCCTCCCAGCTCATCCTCGACCTGGGCGGCAAGGGCACCCTGATGCTGCAGGGCAAGGGCCTGGCCAGCGGCGAACCCTTGGTGGAGCTGGCCAATCGCTGGGACCTTCAGCAAATCAAGGCGCTGCTCGGAGGCTAGCGTCCTTACGCTGTGCCAGGCCGCGCTCCAGTCGTGGAGACGCGTGGCCCTTCGGCTTCGTCGAAGTCGCTCACGTCGTCGTTGAAGGTCGAGCTGGCGGGCCTGGATGCCGCCTTGCGCGTCTGGTGCTGCGCGCCTCAAGACAACATGCCGGCCAGATCACCATCGCTCCTGCCGTGGCAAGCTGAAATGCAATTTTGAAAGACGGTGGATCGTTGCCGCCTTAGCGAGGTGATTGAACCGCACTGGGAGTTGATATTGTGTCCGAGCGCAAGCGCATCCGCATTTATGAGCAACCTGCGGGCGGTTGGGGTGCCTTGAAGGCGCTCGGTGAGCACCTCGTCGAGCAGCGTATTCCGGTCAAGGGTGCATCAACTCTGCTGCGGATGAACCAGCCCGAGGGCTTCGACTGCCCCGGCTGCGCCTGGCCCGACCCGAAGCACACCTCCTCGTTCGAGTTCTGCGAGAATGGTGGCAAGGCCGTTGCCTGGGAAGCGACCGCCAAGCATTGCACGCCCGAGTTCTTTGCAGCGCACACCGGCCCTGGCGAAGGACTGGGTCTCACGCCGCTACGGCGAGGTCACGGGATCGCAGATCCTCATCAGCCTGCTCATGCCCTTCGCCGCGTACCTGCTCGCTGATGCCATCGAATGTTCCGGAATCCTCGTCGCCGTCGCGGCCGGCATCACCATGAGCTTCGTCGAGCAAAAAGGCTCCGTACTCGCCGTTACCAGAATTCGCCGCAATGTAGTCTGGGAAACGGTGTATGTCGGGGCCAGCGGCACCATCTTCATCCTGCTCGGTGAGCAACTTCCCGACATCGTCGCGGGCGCGGCGAAGGTTGTGCGCGCGGCCGGCCAGCGGGATGCCGGCGGGCTGGTCGGCTATGTCCGTCGCGATCAATCTCGCAGTTGCGGCCCTACGCTTTTTTTGGGTGTGGATCTCGCTCCGGCTCACTTTCTACCGGTCCGCCCGTAATGGGCTGAAGCCGTTCATCCCAGGCTGGCGTTTGATTGCGGCGACGTCGCTGGCGGGCGTGCGCGGGACAGTCACGCTCGCGGGTGTGCTCACCCTGCCGATGGCGATGAGCGACGGTAGCGCCTTTCCGGCTCGTGATCTTGCTGGCGGCCGGCGTGATCATGGCGTCGCTTGCCGCTGCTTGTCTTCTCTTGCCCTACCTGTTCCATGATCTTGATCTACCGCCGGAACGGGGCGAACAGGAAGCAGAGGACAGTGCGCGGATCGCCGCCGCTGAAGCTGCGCTCGCAGCCATCGCCCGGGCCCAGCAGGATCTCGTGAAAGGCGGCAGCGATGGCGCCCTCTATGCCGATGCCGCCGCCTGGGTCATGGAACTCTACCGCGAGCGCATCGACGCACGGAGCAAGACCGGCGCTGACCGCGACGCTGCGCGGGCGCGGCATGAGATGCAGCGGCGCCTCCAATTGATCGGAGCAACTGCGGAACGTCGTGAGATCTATCGCCTTGCCCGATCCGGCAGCCTTTCCGATGAGACCGCGCGGCGGCTGGTGCACGAAACCGACCTGTTCGAAGCGAGGATCGGTGCCGTGTAGCCGCGCCGCCAAGGGCGGTCAGCCGGAGCTCGCGGCGCCGGTGCGCGTCACAAGATCCGATCGGCGCGCGTGTAGGCGGTGAACGCGTCGCCGCGCGCGAACGCGACCAGCGTGAGATCGGCCTCCTCGGCCAGGGCAATGGCTAGGCTCGTCGGGGCAGAGATCGTCACCATCGTGGTGAAGCCTGCCGTTGCAGCCTTCTGCACCATCTCGGCATTGCAGCGGCTGGTCAGCAGGAGCATGGTCCGTGCGGGCTCGATCCCAGCAGCGGCGGCGGCGCCCACCAGCTTGTCCAGGGCATTGTGGCGACCGACATCCTCGCGCAGCAGCAAGAGCTCGCCTTCGGCCGACACCATGGCCGCGGCGTGCAGGCCCCCCGTCTGTCGATGGATGCCTTGCCGCTGCGGGAGCTCGCCGAGAGCGGCTCGGATCGCTGCGGCGCCCCACCTCGGACCGATCCCGGCGCGCGGCATGGGCCGGATGGCTTGCTCGAGACTGATGACGCCGCACAAGCCGCAGGCGGTGCCACCGACCATGCTGCGTCGCCGTTCATCAAGGGCCGCGGCGCGTCGCGCGGGAATCTCGATCCGGATCTCGAAGCCCAGCACCATATCGATAGACTCGACCGAGCCAATCTCGGCAAACTCGCCGACGATACCCTCGGCCAGGGTGAAGCCCGTTCCCATGTCCTCGAGGTCCGCGGGACTCGCCATCATCACCGCATGACTGACGCCGTTGTAGACGAGTGCTACTGGGCACTCCGTGGCGACGGTATCGACCTGCGTCAGCGGCTCCTGCCCAAGCTCCCAACGGCAGGCCGCACGCGTCAATGACGGCTGCCTCGTCGACCGCCCGTGCGAGCGCCGCGGCGTATCCTGCGTGCGTGCGATCCGACCGCCCGCTATGCTGTCATAGCGTCGGCCGCGCTTGCTCACGGACATGGCATAAATCCCCTGCAGCTCACGATCATCTCACTGAGGGAAAGAAGATTTACGGTCTTTCAGAATCGCATTCCGATCCCCCATCGAAGGAGCGGACACCTTCGCGTCAGGTTTGGACGGCCCCTACGGTCGGTCGAACGGATCAGCCGAGATAGGCGCGCTGCACCTCCTCGTGACCGAGGAGATCCTTGCTGCGTCCAGAGAGCACAATGCGGCCACTCTCGATGACATAGGCGTGGTCGGAAATGCAGAGTGCCAGCGCTACGTTCTGCTCGACCAACAGGATGGTGACGCCTTGGGCGTTGATTGCGCGGATGGTCTCCAGGACCTGCTCGGCCATGGCCAGCGAAAGCCCCATGCTCGGCTCATCCATCAGGAGCACGCGCGGCCGGCCCATGAGCGCGCGCGCGGTCGCCAACATCTGCTGTTCGCCGCCAGAGAGGGTCCCGGCGACCTGCTTCAAGCGCTCGCCCAGGCGCGGGAACAGCGTCAGTACGCGCTCCCTGTCGGCCGCGATCTCACCTCGATCGTTGCGCACGAAAGCACCCATGGCGAGATTTTCCTCGACGGTGAGGCGGGAGAAGATGCGGCGGCCTTCGGGCACCTGCATCACGCCGAGCCGCGCGATCTCGTGTGGCTCGACGTCGACGAGGCTCCGCCCCAAGAGTCGAATGTCGCCCGATTTGGGCCGCAGCAAGCCGCTGATAGTGTGCAGGATCGTCGTCTTGCCGGCGCCGTTGGCGCCGACCAGGGCAACGATCTGGCTGTCCCGGATGGTAAGCGAGACTCCCTTCAGCGCCTGGATGTTGCCGTAGAAGACGTTGATGTCGTCAACCTCGAGCGATGACATCGCGGCCTCGTCAAGGCGGGAGCCAGAGTCATGCCAGGCCGGTAGGCGCGGGCGGCACCTTGCCGGCCGCGCAGCCTCGGAGCTGCCGAGATAGGCCTCCTGGACCTTGGGATCGAGGCGGATCTCGGCCGGCGTCCCCTCGGCGATCCTGCTGCCCTGGTCGAGCACGGTGATGCGATCGCATACGCCCATGACGACGCGCATCTGATGCTCGATCAGAAGAATGGTGATGCCGAACGTCTTGCGAACCTTCCGGATGAACGCCATCATGTCGGAAGTCTCGCGCGGATTCATGCCGGCGGTCGGCTCGTCGAGCATCAGCAACTTCGGCCGGGTTGCAAGCGCCCGGCCAATCTCGAGGCGGCGCTGCTCGCCGTAGGAGAGATTGCGGGCGAGGACGTCGCCGCGGCCGCGGAGACCAGTGAGTTGCAGTAGCCGGACCGCCTCCGCGTGCGCCCGCTTCTCATCGTGCCGCGTGTGCGGCAAGTTGATCAGCGCCTCCCACCATCGTGAGCGCAAATGGAGGTGCATGCCGACCAGCAGGTTCTCAATGGCCGTGAGATTGCGGAAAAGTCGGATGTTCTGGTAGGTGCGGCTGATCCCCAAGGCCGCGATCCGGTCGGGGGTGAGGCCGTCGATGCGCTCGCCGCAAAACCAGATCTCGCCGCCGCTGATCTGCAGGTTCTGCATGATGCAGTTGAAGACTGTGGTCTTGCCGGCGCCATTGGGCCCGATGATGCCGTGGATGGCGTGCGGGGCGACAGCCAGATCGAGCTCACCGACCGCGGTCAGCCCCCCGAAGCGCACGGTGAGGCGCCTTGTGGTGAGGATCACCTCCGACGACGTCGCGGTTGCTGCCATTGCCACCGTCGGGTGCCCCGCAATTCGCAGACGAGCGTGCCGTCCTCGTCATCGCCGTCGCTTTCAAGGACCAGCTCGCCGCAATTCGCGGCGGCGGGTGACCGACGGCCACAGCCCCTCGGGCTTGAGCCGCATCATGGCGATGAGAGCGACCCCGTAGAAGAGGTACCGATATTCGTCGAACTCGCGCAGCAGTTCCGGCAAGCCGACCAAGGCGGTCGCGCCGATCACGACTCCGGGCAGGCTGCCCATACCGCCGACGATGATGATCGCCAGCACGTTGATAGAAATGAGCAGCTGAAAGCTTGATGGATAGATCGAGGTCAGCATGGTGGCGAAGATCGAGCCGGCAAGTCCGGCAAAGGCGGCGCCCAGCCCATAGGCGAGCAGCTTCACCTTGACGAGGTTGATGCCGAGCTCTTGTGCTACGTCCTCGTCGTCGCGCACCGCCATCCAGGCGCGACCGAGCGCTGAATTCTCGAGCCGCCAGGCGCAATAGGCCGCGACCGCCGAGGCGATGAGCGTCACATAAAACAGTGCCACAGGATCGCTCAGCTCGCGGCTACCGATCCAGGGCCGGGGAATCTGCAGGATGCCCTGGGCACCGCCGAGGAGGGGTGCTGCCATGTCGGACTGCGCGATGATGCGCACGATCTCGCCGAGACCCAACGTCGCGACGGCGAGGTAATCGCCGCGCAGGCCGAGCACCGGAACGCCGAACAATACGCCAACGCACACCGAGGCGATGACGGCGAACGGCATCGCCTCCCAGAAGTTCAGCCTGGGCAGCCATGTGAAGGTGGCGAGCGCATGCGGGCTGTCCGCGGTGAGCAGCGCCGTGGTGTAGGCGCCAACCGCGAAGAACGCGACGAAGCCGAGATCGAGGAGGCCCGCAAGGCCGACCTCGAGGTTGAGCCCCATACCCATCAGCGTATAGAGGCCCACCAGCAGCATGACTTGGCCGATATAGGAGCCGGCAAAGATCGGGAAAAGCAGCGCGAGCACGATCCCGAGTGCAATCCTTGCCGCGATTACTTGGTGATGCTGTCTTACGGAAAGGCTGGACTTCACCGGAACGACCCGGTCCCGACAACGCGTCCACGCGGCGCTGCTGCCGGATGCCACGAGGAAGATGACGACGGCGCCTTGCAGCGAGATCCCGTCCCAGGTGTAGAGCATCTCGCGCACGGCACCGACGACGCCGTGAAACTGCATCATGAGCTGAAGCAGCTCCTGGAACACCCCGAAGAAGGCGACAGCGGCGCATCCGACAATCAGCGACTTCGTGATGATGGGTGGGCTGTACACCATCAGGGCGCCGAGCGCGGCCAGTACGGCGCCGCCGCAAACCAGAGAAACGAGCCCGAGCGGCAAGTCGAGACCGAAGGTCAGCATTTCAAATAGAGCTGGTGACAGCGAGATGAAGATCGGCCGCAGGTCGATCGTCTGCATCGTCAGCACGAGGATGGCGGGAAGGAAACCTGCGAACGCCCCCGCGACCAAGCTCCGCACCAAGCCATGCAAGCTCGCACGGCGCGTCTCCCCTCGGGCGACAACGACGCCGGCGGCAAGCCCGACTGCGATCAGCGCCGTATGGCCGACCGTCAGTATGTCGACGATGACCCACCGACCATGGATCATCAGCAGGAGTCCAACAATCGCGAGATAGACCACGACGGTGCCGATTAGGAGCCCGATGCGAAGCGCGCGCCGCAGCGCGGCCGCCGCCTTCATGCCCGCTTCTTCGCCATGCGCTCGCGCAGGATCCCATGCGGCCGGAAAGTCAGCACCATGATCAGTAGCGTGAAGGCGACGAGATCGCGCAGCTGGTAGGGTGCCGGGATTCCAAGCCCGTCGAGAAACAGCGCCGGGCCGATCGACTCGGCGAGGCCGATGAAGATGCCGCCCAGCATCGCGCCAGGAATGCTGCCGATCCCGCCCAGCACCGCTGCGGCGAATGCCTTTATGCCGGGCGTGAACCCCATCAGGAAATAGACCTGCTTGAAGAGAAGCGCATAGCAGACGCCGGCAATGCCCGCCATGGCGCCGCCGAGCGCAAAGGTGAACATCACCACCTTGTTGACGTCGATGCCCATCAACGCGGCGGCGCCGGTATCCTCGGAGACGGCGCGCATCGCCGTTCCCATCCGGGTCCGTTGCACGATGATATAAAGGACGATCATCGCGACGACGGCGATGTGCATCACGACGACGTCCACCATGGGGATACCGAAACCGAGGATCTGAATAGGCGTCCGCTCCCATCTGAAATCAGGATAGGATCGGATGCTGGCGCCAAACATGCCGCGGAACGTCTGCTGCAGAAAGAGTGAAACGCCGATGGCGCAAATCAGCGGCGCCAGGCCGGGCACGTGGCGGAACGGGCGATAGGCGACGCGCTCCGTCGTCACCGCGATAAGCGTTGCGGTGACGACGGCGACCAGTAGGATCGCGGCCATCGCCACCAACGGGTGACGATGGATCGTGCCAGAGTCGTCGAGCGCCGCGGCCATGAAGAAACCGGAGAAGGCCCCCGTCATCATGATGTCGCCGTGCGCAAAGTTGATCAAGCGAAGGACGCCATAGACCATCGTGTAGCCGAGTGCGATCAAGGCGTAGATGCTGCCGATCGTCAGACCGAAGACCAACAGGTCGAACCATTGCGCAGCGGCGTAGCGGCCCTTCAGCACCGTGCCGATCGTGCCGGCGATGACAAGGAGCATGACGCCAGCACGCAACGCCCAGAGGGCAAAATCGACGAACGTGAACCGCGCCAGCACCTTCGGTCTCGGCAAGACAAATCGACCGGAGGGGAGCTTGATCATGAGGCCGGCGCTCTCTTCCCCGAATACAGGCTAGATTTAACCGGCCGGGAACGGCTTATGACTGGGCTGGGCGATAGAGGCGGTGTCGTGGCAATGCAATCCGAAGTAATAGGGCCGATCCCCAAGCATGGACATGCCATTTGACCTGTACCACCGCTTCCACGTAACGGCCGAGTACGAGGCTCGTCGGCGGCTCATCGAAATGACAATGACCTCCGCGGCTGGTCCAATCAAGCACGGACACCTCCGCTATCCGCGAGATCCGGCAATCAGCTCAGCCATCAAACTTGCGACGGAGTGGGGGCGCGCCAGCGGTGCACCTTGCCCGGCCCATTGGGCGCCGTAGGTGAAATCCCCCGTCGCCTTTGCCGCCGCATGCAGGGCTTTCCCGGCATCATAGGCGATCGGGTATGAAGGGACATCGACTGATGCCACGCCCTGGCCCAACGCCGTGAACCGATTGGCGAGGCAGCGTGCCGGCCGCCCGGAGACGGCGCGCGTCATCACCGTGTGATGCGCGGCTTCACTGAGCAAGGCGGCGCGGTACCCCTCGTCCGCCGCGGACTCGTCGGTCGTCACGAACGCGGTGCCCAGCTGCGCCGCGCCCGCGCCCAGCCGTAGTACCGCCGCGATACCGGCACCGTCCATGATCCCGCCGGCGGCGATCACCGGAATTTCGAGCGCGCGCACGAGGAGCCGGGTCAGCGCCATCGTCCCGAGCTGGCTGTCGTCGCCATCAGGATCGAACATGCCCCGATGACCGCCCGCTTCGTAACCCTGCGCCACGACGGCATGCACGCCCGCCGCCGCGACAAGCCGCGCTTCAACAAGGCTCGTGGCGGAGCCGAGCAGAACGATGCCCGCCTCGCGCAGAGCCATGGTCCAGTCGGCCGATGGCACACCGAAATGGAAGCTGACGACCTTCGGCCTGGCCGCGAGCAGGGTCGCCAGCATGGCCTCGTCCTCGAGGAAGCTCTGGTAGATCTCGCGGATGGCGCCGGGAGGCTCCGCACCGAACCGGTTGAACTCGGGGCGCAACCGCTCGAGCCAGGCGGCCTCGCATGCGGCATCTGCCTTCGCCGGTTGATGGCAGAACAGATTCACGTTCAAGGACCGGCTCGAGCGCGCGCGCACGGCGGCGATCATCTCGCCTGCGGCAGCCGCGTTCACCGCGCCGACGCCGATCGAACCCAAGCCGCCCGCATCGGCAACGGCGGCGGCCATCGCGGGCGTCGAGATGCCTGCCATGGGTGCCTGGATGATCGGCCGTTCGATGTCGAGGAGCTCGAGCAGCCGTTGTGAGGAAGAGAGCGTCATCGCAACTCCTTCGCCTGCATGGGCCGGACGTGGGGCGCCTAGCGGCGGCTCCTTCGCGCGTACGGCATCGGATGACCGATGGTTCACAACTCTGCACGCCATGAGTATCGGATGAGATCAGCCGGCGTCGGCCCCCGCCGCACGTTCGCGCCGATAGTCGAGCACGGGCATGCCGCCCCAGCCCCAATTGTCCGTGTCGACCTCCTCGACGATGACGAAGGTCGATTCGAGAGGCTTGTTCAGGACGTCGCGCAGCAGTTCACTGACGCCCTTGATGAGTGCCGCCTTCTCCGCAGCGGACACCGAACTGCGGTCGGGCGTCGTGCCTTCGCGGGTGACCTGGATGGTGACGATGGGCATGGGGGATTCCTCCTTCGGGCCGGAGCGGCGACGGCGATGTTTTTCAGCGATCACCAGCGTCCGGCGTGCTGGCCGCCGTCGACATGGAGGATCTCGCCGGTGACGAACGGCGCGCTCTCGAGGAAGAGGACGGCTTGGACGACATCGCCGATCTCGCCCATCCGGCCAACCGGGTGCAGGCTCGCCAGCGCGGCGTGGGTCTCGACCGGGTGCATCGGCGTCTTGATGATCCCTGGCGCTACGGCGTTCACCCGCACGCCTCTGGCCGCGAACTCGATCGCCAGCGACCGGGTCGCCGCGTTCACGGCACCTTTGGTCAGGGCGGCGAGCGCTGCCGGCACACCGACCATCGGCTGATCGACGATGGTCGTGGTGATGCTGACGATGTGGCCGGAGCCCTGCTCCAGCATCGCCGCAGCGGCCCGCTGGGTGACGTGGAAGAAGCCGGCGACGTTGACCGCCATGTTGTGGGCATAGTCGTCCGCCGTGAACTCGATGAACGGCCTGGAGAGAAACACGCCGGCATTGTTGACCAGCGTATCGATCCGCCCGAAGCGTTCGAGCGCCGTGCTGACGATCTGCTCGGCGGTCTGCGGCTCGCTGATGTCGCCCGCCACGGCCAGCACGCCCGCATCCGCTCCGGGGACGATGGACCGGGAGTTGGCGACCACGCGATAGTCCCGTTCTCGATAGGCGCGCACCAAACCCGCCCCAATTCCCTGCGACGCGCCGGTGACGATGACGACCTTCTGCTCGCTGCTCATGGTGTGACCCTCGATGGTTCCGTTGGAAGGCTTGCCGAGCCGGACGGAGGCTCGTGCCCGCAGCTCAGACAAGTCGCATCGCTCAGACCAGCCTGATCGCAACCTCGATATTGCCGCGCGTGGCCTTCGAGTAAGGGCAGATCTGATGTGCTTCATCCACCAGCGCTTGGGCGAGGGTGCGCTCGATCCCGGGCATGCTGACGTCAAGGCGGGCACTCAGGAAGTAGCCGCTCTCCCCAAGGTGCAGGTCCACCTCGGCGTCAATCGCCAGCTCGGCCGGCAGAGCTAGCTTCCTGTTGCGGGCCGCAAGCCCGATCGCACCTTCGAAGCAGGCTGACCAACCGGCAGCGAACAGCTGCTCCGGATTGGTGCCGATGCGCGCCGAGCCCGGAAGCGAAAGCTTGACGTCGAGGCGGCCGTCCGAGCTGCGAGACGCGCCGTTTTCACGTCCGCCGGTGGTGTGCGTCCTGGCCGTGTATAGGACGTCTCCGGACGGCGACGCCGTTGGTGCCTTGTCGAGTTGGGTCATGGTACTTTCTCCTGCTTCCTTTTCCGTTCGTCTGGGAAGCGTCGTCGATCAGCTCTTGCCGACATCGATGACCGCTTGGGCAAAGGCGTGCGGCGCTTCCTGCGGCAGGTTGTGCCCGATGCCACCCGTGACGATCCGGTGCGCATACTTGCCTGAGAACTTCCCGGCGTAGACGCTCGCGTCCGGATGCGGCGCGCCGTTGGCGTCGCCTTCCAGGGTGATGGTGGGCACGGTGATGATCGGGGCCGCGGCAAGCCGCTTTTCCAGATCGTCGTAGCGTGCCTCTCCTTCGGCGAGACCGAGACGCCAGCGGTAGTTGTGGATTACGATCGCGACATGGTCCGGGTTGTCGAGCGCCCCCGCGCTGCGTTCAAAGGTGGCGTCGTCGAAGTTCCACTTCGGCGAGGCGAGTTGCCAGATGAGCCTGGCAAAATCGCGGCGGTACTTCTCGTAGCCGGCGCGGCCGCGCTCGGTCGCGAAATAATACTGGTACCACCACTGCAACTCGGCGCTCGGCGGCAACGGCATCCTGCCGGCTTCCTGGCTGCCAATCAGGTAGCCGCTCACCGAAACCAAGGCTGCGCAACGCTCGGGCCACAGAGCCGCGACGATACAGGCCGTCCGCGCGCCCCAGTCGCAGCCCGCCACGGTCGCTCTCTCGATCCGGAGCGCATCCATCAGTGCAACGATGTCGACGGCGAGCGCCGACTGCTGACCGTTCCGGAGCGTCACGTCCGAAAGGAATCTGGTCGTGCCATAACCGCGCAGGTACGGCACGATCACGCGGTAGCCGGCCGATGCCAGCACAGTTGCGACATCGACATAACTGTGGATGTCGTATGGCCAACCATGCAGAAGTAGGACTGGGGGACCACCAACCGGGCCGGCCTCGGCGTATCCGACACTCAGGACGCCGGCATCGACCTGCTTCAGTGGAGCGAACGACGTGCCGGTCCCTGACTTGATCTTTGGCGCGGCTGGCGGGTTGGCGGCTGCGGAATCGATCGTGCTGAGTTGAGCTGCAGCAATGGCGATGGCCGAAGCTCTGAAGAATCGGCGGCGATGAATATCGATTTCTTCAGTCATCTTGTTCGCGTCTATCTTTGAGCGACATTCGAAGCATTGCTTCATCTATGCGGACGCCGATTGATGGACCCACGCGCCGAGCTGGCCGACATAGTGACCGAGGCGACTCTCCGCATCGCCCGGTTTGTGGAAGCCTCGCTCCATCAACGTCTTGATTCTCGCCTGGGTCGCGGGACGCTGTAGGGAAGCAATGAAAGCCTCCCACTCCGGTGCGATGTCCGCGTCGGCAGGCAGACTTGCGATGTTGACCAGATGCTTGGTATCGGCGATGGCCTGCTTGTCGAACGAGGCCATGCGGCGCGCGAGAGCATCCACAAAACCGTCCAACTCGGCATCGGGCAGGGCGCGATTCACGTAGCCGTAGAGCTCCGCGAGAGCGCCGCCGATATCGTCGGCGCTCAACAGCACTTCCAGCGCCCGCCCACGCCCTATCAGACGCGGCAATCTCGCCATCGGGCCGCCGCCGGGAACCAGGCCGGCGCCGACTTCCCATTGCGACAGGATAGCCTTCTCGCGACTGGCGAAGCGCATGTCACAGGCAAGAGCGAGCTCGCTCCCGACGCCCGTGGCTCGCCCACGAATGGACGCGATCGAGACGACGGGGGCACGGCTCAGGCGCGCCAACATATCGGGCAGAGGCTGCAGGCCGGTCGCACCAGGCGGCAGCGAGGTCGAATCTTCCAGCTTCGCAAGGAAATCATAGTGGGTAAGAAAGAACCCACTGACCGCGCTGTCGAAGACCACCACCTTCACGTCCGCGTCATGTTCGAGCAACTTGATGATTTCTTCCAGTTGCGGAATCGTATCGGGTCCGAAAATATTCAAGGGCGGATGATCAAATGTTACCCGGCAATAAGATGACGAAACCCGCTCAAGCCGAATCTGTCGGGATTTTTCTGGTCCACTCATTTCGTGCATCTTTCAGTACCTCTGCCCTGGGATGGCACGCCATGTGCGACGCAGGGCGGCTGTCGTCTCGGTCAGCGATCAGGTCGACTTGCGGAGCGGTCTGAACCCTGCGCGAATCTCGGCAGAGAAAAGCTGCGGCTGTTCCCACGCCGCGAAGTGTCCGCCTTTGCCGAGCCTGTTGTAATAGATGAGATTGGGGTATGCCCGCTCTGCCCAGCTCCTCGGGGCTTGATAGAGCTCGTCAGGAAAGGCGCTCACGGCAACGGGGATGGTGACGTTCTTGGGATCGAAGAAGGCGAGCTTATTCTCCCAGTACAGGCGAGCCGAAGACACTGCGGTGTTGGTCAACCAGTAGAGGGTGATGTTGTCGAGGATGTCGTCTTGCGTCAGTCCTTCGGGCTGACCGTCAAAGACGCGTGCGATCAACGCGTAACTGCGCGCGTCGTGGTCGAGGATCCAGGCTGCCAGACCGACAGGTGAATCCGCAATCGCATACAGTGTCTGTGGGCGGTTTCCCATCTCCTGGGCGTAGGCCAAGCCGTGCCTGTAGAAGAAGTCGAGCTGATCGAACGCATGAAGTTCGTCGGCGGAGAGGCCGGATGGAGGCGGATCGCCGAACTGGAGTGCCTTTGCGACGTCGGCCGGTACGGTCGCAGGCATGTTGGTGTGGATGCCGAGCAGTTCCGGCGGCGCCTGCACCGCCATCTGCTCCGTTACCGCATCCCCCCAATCGCCGCCTTGCGCCACAAACTGGGTGTACCCGAGCCGCTTCATCAGCACGATCCAGGCCCGCGCAATGCGAGCAGGATCCCAACCGGTAGATGTCGGCTTGCCAGAAAACCCGTAGCCCGGCATCGACGGAATCACGAGGTCGAAAGCGTCCGATACACTCCCGCCATGTGCCGTGGGATTAGTGAGCGGCTCGATGATCTTCAGCTGCTCGATGATCGAGCCGGGCCAGCCGTGGGTGACGATAAGCGGCAACGCATTTTCATGTTTCGAGCGAACGTGAATGAAGTGAATGTCTACCCCATCGATCTCGGTGGTGAATTGCGGCAGGGCGTTCAGTCTGGCCTCACACCTGCGCCAATCGTGATCTACTGCCCAATAGCGCGCGAGTTCTTGGATCGTCGCCAGTTGCACGCCTTGCGATTGATCCGTGACCGTCTCCCGCTCTGGCCAGCGGGTGGCGACGATGCGTTCGCGGAGATCGACGAGTTGCTCGTCGGGGGCGGAGAATTGGAAGGGCCGGACCGCGTCGCCTGCACTCGCCGCAGCAAGCTCCCCGGGCAGGAAGCTCACCGCACCGGCAGCCGCCGCGGTGGCCAGAACGTCTCGCCGAGTTGGCGATGTCGCAGACATGGCATTTTCCTCCGTTGCGCGGATTGCAAGGCTGCGCCGCGAATCGGATGCGGCGCGTGTGTGGATCGGATGAGTTTGCGGACGGACCTGAATGCCGAGCAAAGTTCCGGCTGCGCCCGCGCCGTAAATTGACCGTCGTCGTCGAGATCGACACGTGATGGTCGTATCCTGACCATCAACTTAAGGTATACATCTGTTGATTATAATCTTAAGCCCATGACATCATACGTTCTTTATTTATCTCTTTCCGTACTCCGTGAACACGTAGTCTTTTGCCGCCACGATCGTGTGACAGGCGTACCCACACGTGGCGGCGTCGCCGATGTACGTCGCATCGGGCGCGAACGTTTCCGACGCGGAGTCGTAGCTGAACTGCCCGTATCCCCATCCGCCGCTGTCCGCGAATCTCTTGCTGTCCTTCACCATGAAGTCCTCGTCGTGCAGGTTGCCCGGCACCACCGTCTCGGCAGGGGCTTCCGCGCTCTGTTTCGGATTCCAATGGATCTTCGCCATCTTGGCGCCGTCGGGGACAGGTTTGCTGTTGCCGGGAAAGCCCGCCCGGTAAGCGTCGATCATCACGGGATTGGCAAGGATCGCTGCGATCAGTTCATCGGTCTTGCTGACGGCGACGAGCTGCCAGTCCTCGTATCCCCTGAACTCAGAAAATGCGAGCCCATTCGGTACTTGCAGCGTGTACTTGTCTTGCGCCGCAAGGACTATCCCGCCCGAGACGGCGAGCGACGCCGCGATGGCAATCGAAGTGATATTTCTGCGCTTCATTTCCATTTGCTCCCAACTTGCCGATCGCCGACGTGATCTCGAGCCGAGTCTATTGGCCAGAACCGAGATACGAAAACAGACCTGGCTCCATGCCTGATCGAGCCACTCATCCCCATGGCCCGAACGCCTCCGTCGGAACGTCGACGTGGCAGGTGGCGCTGGCCTCCTTGGGCCGAGGTTCTGTCGGTCCCGTTCGCAGGACATTCTGCGCACAGGGCAGGGGATTGCTCGTTATCGGTTGTTAGACGTCGTTAGCGCTTGCCAGCACCGTCCCTCTCCATAGATTGCCGGCAGTTGGCCGGCGGCTACGAGAGGCGACGTCATCAGCACACGGGCGGCGCAGACGAGGGACGCCCTATCGTTTGGTCCTTTTCGCTTGCTCGCAAGTGAAAGGCTCCTCACCAGAGAGGGTGCGCCCGTGCGGTTGAGCGCGCGAGCGCTCGACATCCTGATCGCTTTGCTGTCCCGCCCGAACGAGGTCGTCAGCAAGAGCGAGCTGTTGGCCCAGGTCTGGCCCGACGTCACCGTGGAAGAAGGCAGCTTGCGGTTTCACATCGCGGGGCTGCGCAAGGCGCTCGGCGATGCAAGGGACGGCGCACGCTACATCAAGACCCTCAGTGGGCGAGGGTATTGCTTTGTGGCACCGGTCTCGCGGACAACCGGGCCGGCCGCGGAGCCGCCATCGCCGGTAGATTTTCCGTACTCCAACCTGCCTGCACGCCCGATTGGCATGCTCGGGCGTGACGACGATGTTCTGAAGCTGTCGGAGCGGTTGCAGACTGCGCGACTGGTCACGATCGTGGGGGCTGGCGGCGTCGGGAAGACCACGCTCGCGGTGGCGGTCGGGCATCTCCTCAGTGAGGATTTCGCCGGTGCCGTGCTTTTCGTCGACCTGGGCCTGCTGAGCAACCCCGACTTGGTGGCAACGGCCGCGGCCTCCATGATGGGGCTGCCCGTCCAATCCGACGACGCAACGCCCACGTTGCTCGCCTACATGCGGGACAAGCGAATCCTCGTGATTCTCGATACCTGCGAGCACCTTGTCGAAGCGGTGGCGAGCCTGGCGTCGCGCATTTTCACGGCCGCACCTCATGTCCAAATGCTCGCGACGAGTCGCGAAGCTCTTCAGGTGCCTGCTGAGCACGTCTACAGACTGGAGCCGCTCGCCTATCCGCCGAACGATCCGGGGATCACGGCCGCGGCCGCCCAGCACTTCCCCGCTACCCGGCTGTTCATCGAGCGCGCCGCCGCCACTGGCGCTCGCCTGCACCTGGACGACGCTGAAGTGGCGGTGGTCGTGGCCATCTGCAGAAAGCTCGACGGCGTGGCGCTCGCCATCGAGTTGGCCGCAAGACGCGTCGAAGCCTACGGTCTCCACCAGACCGCGGCACTTCTCGACCAGCGTCTGACCCTGCTGTGGCTGGGGCCGCGCACCGCGCCACCGCGCCAGAAGACCCTCCAGGCGACGCTGGATTGGAGCTACGGGCTGCTCTCCGAATCCGAGCGCATGGTGCTTCGTCGGCTCGCCATTTTCGTCGGGCAGTTCACGCTCGATGCGACGCTGGCCGTCGTCGCCAGCGGAGATGTCGACCAAGTGGTTCTCTTTGCCGCCATCGACAGCCTCGTTGCCAAGTCGATGATCGCCACCCGTCCGGTCGGGGCGATGATGCGCTACCGGCTGCTCGACACCACACGCGCATACATGCTCGAGCTCAGTGTAGCCGATGCCGAGTTCGCCGACCTGGCTGCGCGCCATGCGACCTACTATCGACGATGGCTCGAGCAGACGCGAGCCGATTGGTCCACCTTGGCGACCGGGGCCGAACGAGCGCCCTACTTCGCCGATCTCAACAATGTTCGAGCCGCTTTGGAATGGTGCTTCGGCGTCAACGGCGATCTCGAGGTCGGGGTCGGACTGGCTGCCGCGGCCGCGCCAGTTCTCTGGGCGATGTCGCTGCTGCCTGAGTGTCATCGCTGGTCCGAGCGAGCGCTGCTCGCCTTGGGCGATGCCAAGTGCGGCGGGCCTGAGGAGATGCATCTTCAAGCGGGCCTGGGTACCTCGTTGATGAACATGCGTGGGGAAAGCCATGACGCGGGGGCGGCCCTGACCAGAAGTCTCACCATCGCCGAAGAACTTGGCGACATGCCCGGCCAGATGGGGCTGCTCGGCATGCTCCACATGTTCCACCTACGCGGTGGCGACTTCGCTGCGGCACTGCGTTACGCAGAGCGGAGCTCCGCTGCTGCCGCAAGCATGGAGGATCCAGCGGCTGTCGCGTTTGCCCACTGCATGCTGGGGAGGGGCCTCCTCCCGGTCGGTGACCTTCGGGGTGCGCGGGAAGCGCTCGAGGCTTCGCTGCAATATTGGTCGCGCCCCCAGGGCGCCAGCACGATCTATCTTGCCGTGGATCGCCACTATCGAGCCGGCGTCGCCCTGGCGAGGACGCTTTGGTTGCAGGGCCATCCGGCCCAGGCCATGGAACGGGCGCACCAGGCCGTCGAAGTCGTCATGGACCACCCGGTAGCGCTGACCGGCGCTCTGGCTTGGGCAGTCGGCGTGTTCTTATGGGCCGGCGATCTGCGAACTGCCGAAATGTACATCGCCAAGTTTATCGCCGATGCGGAGTCCAATTCTCTGGGACCCAACATCGCTGTGGGTGAGGGTTTGAATGGGCAGCTCGCCATTTGCCGTGGCGACGCAAAAGGCGGCGTCGAGTGTCTGGAGCGGTGCCTGGGGACGCTCCACAAAGCACGTTATGGACTCCTGACAACGGAGTTCAACATCTCGCTCATCCAAGGACTGGCGGCGACCGGCCGGTGCGTCGAAGGCATGGCGCTGATCGACGAGACGATCGAGCTCGTCGAAGCAAACGGGGACATCGTCTACACGCCAGAACTACTTCGCGTGAAGGCGGGCCTTCTTCTCAAAATGCCGCAGCCCAACGTGGACGATGCGGAAACATCGCTCACGCGGTCGCTTGAATTGAGTCGCCGCCAAGGCGCGCGTGGATGGGAATTGCGCACGGCGGTCGACCTGGCAGCGCTATGGGCCGCTCAGGGGCGAGCAGACAGCGCCCGGGCGCTTCTGCAACCGCTGCTTGAGAAGTTCACGGAGGGCTTGGATACTGGAGACATCATGGATGCAGAGGGGTTGCTGGCTACGTTGCGCTAGACTGACTTCGCAGCTGCTAAATAGGCCGCCAGCTCTCTCTCACGAAAGCTTATAGGTTTTTTGATAGCAGTACCCAATCTTCTTCTGAGTCTTATGGCCATATTTTCCTTGGATTCTCACCAATCTTGAATGACTTCGGATCGGCGCTCGTAAACTCATACACTGCAGGTTTGAATTGCGCACACTCCCCATAAGGGCCGCAAGCGATCGGGCCGCTGAGGCCTTCAAACTCGACGTTCAACGCAGCGTCGCGGAGCGCCTTGCGTCCGATGTAGAGGTTGTCGTTGTTGTCCTTTACAGCAACTTGCTGGATTGCCTTGAAGATCAGGATCGCGGCGTCGTACGCGTTCGCATGGAAGCCTGATATCGGTCCTTCGCCATAGGCCTGCGTGTATTCCTCGACGAAGGTAGCATAGCCCTTGCCCTGCGCATCGGTGGAGACATCGGGATAGGTGAAGCTGAATCCGACGACCGCGTCCCTGGCCGCCTTGATAAAATCGGGTGTCATCTGGCCGGAGCTGAGCAGCGTGGTCTTCTCGAGTCCCGAAATTTTTCTGGCCTGGCGCAGGATCTGGGCACCTGCGGCAACGAAGACCGGGAAGTAGAGGACATCCGGGTGCTCGGTTGCGATCCGGGTCAGAACGGGATGCATGTCGACCTCGGTGGGTGCCACCGCCTCCTCGGACAACACCTTGCCGCCCAGCGCCACGAAGTGCTTGCCCATCACCGACGTAAGCTGCTGGGCGTATGGGCTGCCATCGTGGACCGTCACCACGGACTTTGCCTTCAGCACGTCGTGCGCGTACCTCGCGTCATGGCGACCCTGCTCGCTGTCGCTGTAGACCGTCCTGAGGAAGCCGAGGTAATCGGGCTTTCGGTCCGGCGCGGTGAGCGATGGCGCGGTGCAGGAGGTGCCTACGCTGATGATGCCCGCCTTCCACAGGATCGGGGCGCCCGGCGTCGCTTCGCTCGAACAGGACGGGCCAATGACGGCCACCAGCTGGGGCTGAGCTGCAAGTTTGGTTGCCGCGGTCTGCCCTCCCTCCGCGGAGCATCCCGAATCTTCCGCGATCAGCTTGATGGGATGGCCGAGCAGCGCACGGCCTTGAGCCTTGATCGCGAGCTCCACCCCGCGCATCTGGTCGATGCCGAGCGCCGAATCCGGACCCGACAATACCCAATAGCCGCCGAGCCTGATCGGCGCCCCGTTTGGGATCACCACGACACCAATCTCGTCGGTCACGGGGCCTTTCGTCACCGCTGCCTGCACGCTCGAAAAGGTCAACCAGCCGGCCGCAGACATGCCGATCAAGGCCCATTGGCAAAGCTTCGCGCCATTTCTCATATCGGGATCCACTGTCCGTCGTGGCGTCTCTTGGGACGGATTGCGGTGCCGGCAAACGGAAACTGCGGCTCATAGCATGAGATCAACTGTAAGCCTCCTGGTCGGAGCAGGCCAAGGTCACGGTGACCGTCTCGGGCTTGAAGCGCCAGTTTGTGAAGGTGGGGTTGAACTTGCTCGTGTCGTTGACCTCGGCGGTGGCATTCTCGGGCTGACTGATCGATAGCTGTTAGAATTTGTACGCAACCTTGAGCATGCCGGCATTGGCGGTGTAGTCGTCGGCGAGATCGAGGTCGTACTGGAGCTTGATGTCGACCGAGGCGGTCGTGATCATGTCGATGCCCAGGCCGAGATGGCCGATCAGGTTAGGGTTCGCCGATTCGATCCGGAATTGGTCGCCCCCGGATTCCCCGGCGAAGCGGGCGTTCGGTGTCCAGTTGTTGGCGCTGGCGGCGGTCAGGCCGAGGTCGAGATGGGGCCGCAAGGTCGAGCCGCCGGCGAGGTCGATACGCCCGCCGAGCTCGATGCCCGGCGTCGCGCTGAAGATCACCTTGTCCTCCGCGTCGACGTCGAGGTTGAAGGGCGAGGCGCCGTCCTCACTGAAGCTGTCCGTGCGCACATAGTCGGCGCCGAGCGCGAAACTCGGCCGGAGATACCAGCGCTCGAACGGCAGCTCGTAGCTCGCCCGCGCATGCAGGCCGGCATTGCTGGCATTGGGCGACGCCTTGGCCTGCTGCGTCCCGGTGGCGAGGTCGATCTCGCGCGTGCTGTCGTACCAGCCATAGCCCCCGTCGGCGGCGGCGGACAGCGTAAGCGGCCCGGTCTGCCGCTTGAGGACGAGGCCGGCGAGCACGCCATCGCCGTTGATGCTGGTCAGGTCGTGGTCGCTGTCGAGATCGCTGCGCTGGTAGGCGAGCGAGCCGCCGACGAACCAGCCGTCGGCGACCTGCTTCTGGCCGCCGAACTGCGTCGTCAGTGCCTTGACGTCGTAGCCGAGCGAGCTGCCCGAGCCGTTCTGATCGATATCGTTGCCGGTGACCCGGCCCCACCCGCAGTCCTGCTCCTGCAGGAGCGTGCCTTCGCCTGCGAAAGTCGGGCAGCTGTTGAGGCCGGTGAGGAAGCCGCGGCTGGACTGCATCTGCAGCCCGCCAAGTGCCGCCAGGGTCTCGCCGGTCAGGCTGTCCAGTCGGTCCTCGAAGCGCCTGCCGTCCTGGTCGGTGGCCAACGCTGCCAAACCCTCCCCGAACCCGTCCTCGCCGCGGTCGAAGATCTGCTGCAGGTGCTGCGCCACCGACTGGCGATTCCCGTCGAGGCTCCCGTCCGCGGCATGGAAATCCGCCTCGGGAACCGCCACCACGCTGCCACCCGAGACTCGCGGCGCGTAGCTGAGGACATGGGTGCCGGCGAAGGCGAACTGCGGATCCAGGCTCACGCTCCGGGCACCATGGATCAGCGTCACCGGATCCCTGGTCAGGGTCGTCGGCGTGATCCTCACCGTGCCGGCGAGATCGACGTCGCCGCTCACCTCCAGCCGGTCCGACCTCTTGACCGCATGGTCGGCGTCGATCTCCAGCATGCCATCGGCGGTCTGCACGAGATTGCCGGTCAGGCTCGTCGTGAGGATGCGCCCCTTGCCGCCCGGATCGATGGTCCCGGCGTTGTGCAGACGGCCTTCCGCACCGAGATCGACGGTGGTGCCCGGATTGTAGGTTCCGCCCCCGGTGTTGTTCAGGCCGCTGGTGCCGTTCGGCAGCGTGATCGAGCCGTTGATCAGGCCGCTATTGTTGATGGTCGCGGGCTGGTTGCCGGCGATCGACACGCCGGTGGCATTGGGGGTGGGCCCGCCGGGCAGCGAGGTGTCGGAGCCGTCGTCGATGGTGCCGGCATTGTTGATGGTGTTGGTGCCGGCGCCGGCGACGAAGATCGCCCCCGCCGACTTCGCCCAGCTCTCGATGTAGCCGCCGTTGATATTGATCGTGGTATCGTTGACGCCGTTGCCCTGGCTCTGCACCACGACGCCATAGGACTCGGCGCCGAGCGGTCGGACCACGGTATTGCCGCCCAGTGTGACGGTAACCGCACCGGTGCAGCCCGAGCCGCTGCAGCCGGTGAAAGGGCTGGCGGCGGCGAAGGCGTAGCCGATCCCGAGGGACTTGCCGGACGTGTCGGGCAGACCGATCACCCCGCCGCCACCGCCCAGGCTCTGCGCGACGATGCCGTGGGCACGGGTTTCGTAGGTGACAATGTTGCCGCCGCTCTCGAGATCGACGCTGACATTGCCGCCCTGGCCGCTCTGGGGCGTGGGGGTGGCCTGGATCGCCTGGGTGAGGTCGACCTGCGACATGCCGCCGATCACGCCGCCGCCGCCACCGATGCTCTGTGCCAGCACGCCCACGCTGCCTGCGCCCGCCATACCCATGCTGAAGCCGTTGTTGACGACCACGCTGACGGAGCCGCCCGAGCCATTGAGATTGCTCGCCGGATACAGCTTGGCGAGCGCGTCCTGAGGGTTGCTGCCGCCGACCACCAGCCCACCGCCACCGCCGACGCTCTGCGCCAGAACGCCATAGGCGTCGGTGCCGAACGTCGTGACGCCGCCGGTCGTATGGTAGGCGTCGGTCGGATCGAGGGTCACCGAGACCGCGCCACCGTTGCCGTTCGTCCCATTCGCGCCGCCGATGGTCACGGGAATGACGGTACTGCTGCTGAGGCCCGCGGTGTTGCTGTCGTCGGTATCGGCGCTGGAGGTGACCAGGAGCCCACCTCCGCCGCCGATGCTCTGCGCGACGATGCCGATGGCATCCGTACCCTTCGTCTCGACCCCGCTGCTGCCTGACTGGCCGACACTGACGGTCACCGGCCCGCCTGCACCGCCCTGGCCGCCATCGCCGCCGATCGTGACGCCAAGCGAGATGTCGCCTGGGTTGGTCTGGTCGGTGCTCCGGTCGCTGGAGAGCACATGCGCGATGCCGCCGCCGCCGCCCACACTCTGGGCCAGGATGCCATAGGCATGCCGGCCGGAGGTGGTGATGGCGCCATAATCGTTGACCGTCACCGGGCCACCAGCGCCACCCTTGCCGCCCGGGCCGCCAAGCGTCACGGTCAGATCCTTGAGCGCCCCGTTGGCCGACGCCGTCACGCCGCCCTTGCCGCCGCCGCCGCCGATGCTCTGCGCGGTGATCCCGTTCGCGGTCACACCGCTGGTCGCGATCGAGCCGCTCGCGTCATTGGTCACGGTGACGTTGCAGCTGCCGTCGACGCAGGCATTGCCGCCACCGGCGCCGCTGGCGCCGACCTTGAGCGAGGCGCTGACGTCGCCGTCCGTGCCCGAGAAGCTGGAAGCACCGCCGACGCCGCCACCACCGCCCAGATTCTGCGCGAAGATGCCGTCCGAACGGGCGCCGAAAGTGGCGATGCTGCCGCTGTTCTCGACCGTCACCGTGTTGCCGCTGCCGCCGGCACCGCCCTGGCCGCCGATCGTCGCGTTGAGCGTGATGCTGTTCGCGTCGCCGTCATCGTCGTCGTCCGTCAGGTCGACCGTGTCGTCGCCGCCCGGCAGGATGGTCTCGAGCTGCGAGAGCTGGTTGATGTCCTTGAGCGCGCCGTCGCCGACCTTGAACACGCCGTCGGCGAGCTTGGTCACGTTCTGACCGAGGCCGAGCCCGTTGCTCAGGGTGCCCGTGAGGCTGTTGAAGGCCTGCTCCGGGCTCTCCGCGCCGCCCGCCGTCGACGAGCCCTTGCCGGCCGAGCCGCCGCCACCGCCAACGCTCTGGGCGTAGATGCCGTCGGCGTCGCTGCCGCGGGTCAGCAGATCGACGGTGTTGGTGACGTTGACCGTGCCGCCATTGCCGCCCGAGCCGGCATTGCCGCCGACGGTGACGCCGAGGGAAAGGTCC
>JBATRI010000611.1:0-2167 GCA_049292515.1 Geminicoccaceae bacterium | reverse complement strand
GCATCGACCTTGTCCTGCGGCGAGCGCTCGGCGAGCACGCTGTCCACGCCCAAGGCCGCGGCCACGGTCTCGGCCACGTCCTGCCGGTCACCCGACAGCATCACGATCCTCTTGATCCCAGCCCGGTGCAGGGCACGCAGCGCCCGTGGCGTGTCACGCCGGATCTCATCGGCCAGCAGCAAGGCGCCGGCGAGCCTGCCGTCGACCGCCACGAACACCGTCTGCGCGCCGTCGCGACGGGCACGCGCGATCAGCTTGTCGGCCCATTCCGGCGGCGCTGCGCCGGCGACCCAAGAGAGTCCACCCAGGCGCACGTGCCGGCCATCCACTGTCCCCCCGATGCCGTCACCAGCCGCCTCCTCGACGACTTCCGGCACCGTCAGGACCAGCCCGCGGGCATGCGCCGCGGCGATGATCGCGGTCGCCAGCACATGCTGGGACAGCTGCTCGAGCGAAGCGGCGAGGCGCAGCAACTCGTCCGGCGTCAGCCCGTCATGGCTGTCCACCGCGGTCAGCCGGGCGACGCCAGTGGTCAGCGTCCCGGTCTTGTCGAACATCACCGTGTGCGCGCGGGCCAGCGTCTCCAGGGCGCCGCCACCCTTGATCAGCACGCCGTGCCGTGCGGCGGCGGAAATGCCGGCGATGATGGCGACCGGTGCGGCCAGGATCAGCGGGCACGGGGTCGCCACCACCAGCACCGCCAGCGAGCGCACCGCGTCGCCCGAGATCAGCCAGGCGAGACCCGCGATCCCCAGCGTCAGCGCCAGAAACGCCAACGACCAGCGGTTCGCGAGGCGGACGAATGGGGCCTTCTGCTGTTGCGCCGCCTGCACCAGCCGGACGATGTCGGCATAGGTACTCTCCGCCGCGGTGGCGTCGGCCCGAAAGCGAAACGGTGCGCCGGCATTGAGCGTGCCGCTGCGCAGCCCTGCTCCGGCCCGATGCTCCACCGGCACGGACTCGCCGGTCAGGGCCGACTCGTCCAGCACCGCTCCCTGGTCGAGCAGGGTGCCGTCCACGGGCAGCACCTCACCGCTCTTGACGAGGAGGTGATCACCCTGCCGCACCTCCTCCACCGGCACGTCGGCAAGACCGCCGTCCGTTTCGCGGTGCGCGGTACGCGGGGTGCGGCCAAGCAGCGCGGTGAGCTCGCGGTTGGCGCGCCGCTGGGCGAACTCATCCAGCACGTTGCCGCCGGTGAACATCAGCGCGATGACGACGCCGGCCAGCGTCTCGCCCAGGGCCAGCGCGCCCCCCATCGACAGGCCGGCGATGATGTCGACCCCGGGCTCCGCCTGCCGCAGCTGGCGGGCGATCTCGACGACGAGCAGCAGCAATGCGGGAACGACGCCGGCGGCCCAGGCCAGCGATGCCAGGTCGGCTCGCCCAGCCAGCCAGAGGCCAACGCCGCCGATGAGCGCCAGCCCGGCGACAACCATGGCACCGCCATGCGGCGTAAACCAAGTGGCGCGCATCGGATCCTATCGCCCAGAGTCAGACGATGGACGCTGTCATACCCGAGGCCCGGACCGCAAGCCGCGACGAGGTCGCGGTTAGCGCAGACGTGCGGCCAGGGCCGCGATGTGCTCGGGGCCGAGCCCACAGCAGCCGCCGACGATCCGCACGCCCTGCCCGACCCAGCCGACGGCGGCGTCGGCGAACGCCTCCGGCTCGACGTCGGCGAACTGCCAGTCGGGCGCCTTGAAGTAGCCCGATTCGGGATAGGCCATGACCGGCACTGGCGATTGCGCCAGCAGCGACGGCAGCGCCTCCTCGATTTCCGGCAGCGACGTGTGCATCACGCCCAGGGCATCGATCGGCTGGGCCGCGTAGTGCTCGATCAAATCGGCGAAGGGTGGTCCGCCATCGCGAAAGCTCATCAGCGGTCCTGGCCCGCGCCGCTTGGCACTGAGGCCGACCCACACCGGCAGGCCGGTGGCGCGGGCGGCTTCCACGGCCATGCCGCCGTGCTCGAAATCGCAGATCATCTCGAGCAGGAGGAGGTCGACCCCCGCCTCGGCCTGCAGCTCCGCGGATTCGCGCAGATTGGCGGCCCATGGGATCGAGGCGAGCTCGACGCTCCGGTCGCGCTGGTCCGTCCCCTTCGCCACCGGCCGCATCGTCGAGAGCGAGCCCGCGACGGCGACGGTGCGCCCAAGCTCCGCCG
>JBATRI010000610.1:0-4015 GCA_049292515.1 Geminicoccaceae bacterium | reverse complement strand
GGCATGGCCTGCGAGGTGGCGAGCCCGGGCGAGCTGGCGCAGGCGCTGGCGGCGGGCTTCGCGCCCGCCCGCATCGTGTTCGACTCGCCGGCCAAGACCTGGGCCGAGATCCGGGCCTGCATCCGCCACGGCATGACCGTCAACATCGACAACTGGCAGGAGCTGGAGCGCGTCGACGCGGTGATGCGCGAGCTGCCGGGCTCGACCGCCACCGTCGGCATCCGCATCAACCCGCAGGTCGGCGTCGGCACCATCGCCGCCATGAGCACCGCCACCCGCACCTCCAAGTTCGGCATCGCCCTCGACGACGAGGGCAGCCGGGCGCGGCTCCTCGAGGCCTACCGCGAGCGGCCGTGGCTCACCTGCGTCCACACCCACGTGGGCTCGCAGGGCTGCCCGCTCGAGCTGATCGCCCACGGCGTCGGCAAGGCCGTGGCGCTGGCCCAGGAGATCAATGAGGCGATCGGCCGGCGCCAGGTGACCACGGTCGACATCGGCGGCGGCCTGCCGGTCAACTTCGAATCCGACGCGCCGGCCCCGACCTTCACCGAGTATGCTGCCATCCTGCGCGCCGCAGTGCCGGCGCTGTTCTCCGGCGAGTTCGCGGTGATCACCGAGTTCGGCCGCTCGGTCATGGCCAAGAACGGCTTCATCGTGGCCCGGGTTGAGTACACCAAGACCACCGGCGGTCATCACATCGCCATCACCCACGCCGGCGCCCAGGTCGCCACCCGCACCGTGTTCATGCCCGAGCTGTGGGCGATCCGGGTCAGCGCGCTCGACCCCGCCGGCCGCCCCAAGGCCGGTCCCAAGGTGGTCCAGGACGTGGCCGGCCCCTGCTGCTTTGCCGGCGACATCATCGCCAGCCGCCGCCTGCTGCCGCTGCTGGAGCAGGGCGACTGGGTCATGCTGCACGACACCGGCGCCTATTACTTCTCGACCCCCTTCGTCTACAACAGCCTGCCGCGGATCGCCGTCCACGGCTTCCGGCTGGAGGGCGAAGCCGTCGCCTTCGAGCTGCTGCGCGCCGAGGAGACCGAGGCCCAGCTGCTGGCGGCGACCTCACTGCCGCCCGGCTGACGGCGGCGTGGCCGGGCCCCACCCGCAGACCTGGCTCGAGGTTCGGCCCGAGGGCCTCTACTGCCGCCCCGGCGGCTTCTTCGTCGACCCGCTGCGCCCCGTGCCCTTGGCCGTCGTCAGCCACGGCCATTCCGACCACGCCCGCCCCGGCCACGCCACCGTGCTGGCCACCACCGAGACGCTGGCGATCATGGCGGCCCGCCTCGGCGACGGCGCCGGCCGATCGGTGCAGCCACTGGCCTACGGCGAGACCGTCCAGCTGGGCGACGTCACTGTCTGGCTGTCGCCCGCCGGCCACGTGCTGGGCTCGGCCCAGGTGGTGATGGAGTACCAGGGCACCCGCACCGTCTATTCCGGCGACTACAAGCGCCAGCCCGACCCCACCTGCGCCGCGTTCGTTGCCGTCCCCTGCGACGTCTTCATCACCGAGGCCACCTTCGCCCTGCCGGTCTTCCGCCACCCCGAGCCGATGGCCGAGATCGCCAAGCTGCTGCACTCGGTCGCCATGTTCCCCGAGCGCTGCCACGTCGTCGGCACCTACGCCCTGGGCAAGGCCCAGCGCCTGATCACCCTCCTGCGCCAGGCCGGCTGGCAGCAGCCCATCTTCCTCCACGGTGCCCTCCTGCCTTTATGCGACCTCTACGCCCGCCACGGCGTCGACCTCGGCGAGCTGCGCCCCGCCACCGCCGGCGAGAAGGGCAAGCCCCGCCAGGACCTCGCCGGCCAGATCGTCCTGGCCCCGCCCGGTGCCATCGCCGACCGCTGGGCCCGCCGCCTGCCCGACCCGGTGGTCTGCCTCGCTTCGGGCTGGATGCGGGTCAAGCAGCGCGCCAGGCAGCGTGGCGTCGAGCTGCCGCTGGTGATCTCCGACCACGCCGACTGGGACGAACTGCTGGCGACGCTCGACGAGGTGGGGGCACCCGAGGTCTGGATCACGCACGGCCGCGAGGAGGCGCTGGCGCATGCGGCGGGGCTGCGGGGGATCAGGGCCAGGGCGCTGGCACTGGTCGGCTACGAGGACGAGGCGGGTTGATTGACCACCTGGGGACGATCGCCGCCCACCGCGGCGCGCCGCGACAAGGTCCGCTCGGCTGACAGTTGTCCCGGCGCGAGACGCGGCGGGTGGGCAATACTTGCGCCATGCGGCGTGGGCAAAGAATTAAATCGGTAATGATCATATAATCCTCCACACTATAATCAACCGCAAGATGCAGATTTCTTGCACTCTAGGATAATTTTCGACATTGCCACTCTCCTTACAATTTCGTAACAATCTAGTGGGGCCAAAATTTAGCCGCACCAGAATGAGGGCATCGATCGATGGGCGAACAACTTCGGATTGCTTCCATAGCTGGCCTGCTTGCTGTTATGATGGGTGGCGCCGGCCCTGTCATGGCCGCAGATCCGGTGGCCGCGCCCGAGGCGTTCACCCCGCCCAAGTGGTGCTTCGGCCTGGGCGGGTCGAAGACCTACACCGTGACCCTGCCGAAAAAGAACACGAAATACGTGTTCCGCGTGGTCCCCGATCGGGCGGGCTTCAATGTGTTCATGCGCTTCAACTATCCGCCCAACATCAACTTCGTGGTGAACCAGTTCGGACCCGGCAAGGCCGAGGCGGGGTACATCATCCCGGGCTTCAACAACCGCTCGGGGAGGGTCACCGTTGGCGGCGTCGGCGGATCGTTCGGCTGCTTCAAGCTGACCGTCAAGCCGTAGGCTTGACCCGACGCAGGCGGACGGGGGCAAACGTGGCGTCCAGCGGCACTTGGTGCCGCGTCCGCCGCCTGCCCGACCCAGTGGTCTGCCTCGCCTCGGGCTGCCCTTGGTGGTCTCCGACCACGATATCGACGATATTGGGGCCTCGCCCCACTTTTACCGTTCTTTTCGGGGCTGGGTATCGATCAATCATGTATGTATGCGAAGTCAGACCAGATTAACCATGAACCTTTCTTTTGCTGATTTTTTGGATGGACAAACGCCATTTGATTAAGTATCTGTGCTATGTTTTTAGTCGAGAGAGCCATGTTAGCTTTTTGATTTTTCAGTATTTATGTTGAGATCGTTGTTGATTGGAGTGACCGATGTTGCTTACGCTGCGAGTGTTAGCTGCCTCTTCGTTGATTCTCGCGGGAGGGGTGCGTACTGAAGCGGCGACCGCCTCATACGCATTTGGCACTCCGGGCGTAACTGTCGAGGCAACGGCGCTGCGGCAGACGGTGTCCGGCGTCACTGTTCGGGTGAGGGGCTACGTGGCCGAGTCCAGAACAGCCGCAGTACCAGTTTTTGGCCCGTTTCCGACTGGTCCTGGCGCTGGCGGTTTTCGAGTGTTTGGTGTAGATTTACAGAACGGCGCGTTCATCGGCCGGACGGCCCTTGGCGTGCTTCCACAGCCTATCGGCAGCATACATACGTCCGGCGCTGATGTTACTGGTGGTAATATAAGCCCTTTCTTTGATAATCGAGCTTATTTGGTTGGAAACAAGATCAGAAAGATTGATTTTGCAGTATTTGAGTTCTCCCAGAATGTATCAGTCAAGTCTATGACAACACAATTTGTCGATTGTGATTCAATCTGGTTTGCTTGGAGTGCAACAGCTCCAGTCTTTGGAAATGGATTGGTGAATGCTATCAAAGCAATGAAAGTACGTCTTCAGTATTGTGACGGATTTAACCGTACTGTGTTTCCAATTAATGCAAATAATGCCCGTTACCTAATAGTCGGTGCTGCACCATACGATTTCGATATAGGTCCTGTGCGTCGTGATCCGAGGCGCACTTCCGTAAATTTCTATATTTCGAACATTAAATTTAACTAGCTCTCCATGACCTTCAGGCTGTGCGTGTTGGGCCGACGATGGCGCGGTAGCTGGTGGGCGGGGTGAGGACGGCCTGCTCGACCAGGCGGGCGAAGCGGTGGCCGATGCTGTTGGCGGTG
>JBATRI010000609.1:0-2341 GCA_049292515.1 Geminicoccaceae bacterium | reverse complement strand
GCCGGGGCGCCGGGGCTCGAGGCCGCCCTCGATGCCGTGCTGGCCGGGGTCGCCTGCCACGGCAGCGTGCGCGCCGGGCGCGGGCTCGCGCTCGAGGAAATGAACGCGCTGCTGCGCCAAATGGAAGCGACGCCGTTCTCGGGCCAGTGCAACCACGGCCGGCCGACCTATATCGAGCTGAAGCGCGAGGACGTCGAGCGGCTGTTCGGGCGCCGCGGCTGAGGAAAGCTGTGGCGGCCGGCCGGCGCCGCCTCTATGTTCCGCGCCGCCGCCTCGGGCCTTGGCCCCGGGGCCGGCCGTGCATCCAGGACCGGAGAGATCGATGACCTACGTGGTCACCGAAGCTTGCATCCGCTGCAAGTACATGGATTGTGTCGAGGTCTGCCCCGTGGACTGCTTCTACGAGGGCGACAACATGCTGGTGATCCACCCCGACGAGTGCATCGACTGCGGGGTGTGCGAGCCGGAGTGCCCGGCCGAGGCGATTCTGCCCGACACCGAGACCGCGGCCGAGAAATGGCTGGAGCTGAACCGCGAGTACAGCGGCGCCTGGCCCAACATCACCCGCAAGCGCCCGGCCCCCGACGATGCCGACGAGCACAAGGGCGAGGACGGCAAGTTCGACAAGTATTTCAGCCCGGAGCCCGGCACCGGGCCCTGAGTTCCCCGCCAGGACCGGATTGGTTCGCGCTGAAAATGTCTCAGTGCGACCATCCGACACTCCTGGCGTGCAAGAACGACCTGTCTGGTCGGTGCTTCTAGACGCTGGCTATTTGCCACATTTTGTGCTAATTATCACACAACACGGGTGAGGGATGACCTTCGCTCAGTCCTTGTATCCGGGTCAGCAGCGCCTCGCTGTCCTGCCGTCGTCGCGGTGGGTGTCGATCGGGTGACAGCCGATCGATGGCGGCAGCAGGTTCCGCTCGTCCCGGATATGTCGGCGGCTATTGCTACCCAGGTGCAGGCCGGGTCCGCCGTACGTTCGGGAGAACAAGCCTGATGGCTACGAGGAAGCTTGCCTACGCGACCGGCGACTACATCGTCTACCCCAGCCACGGGGTCGGCCGGATCACCGGCATCGAGAGCCAGACCATCGCCGGTCTCGCGCTGGAGATGTACGTCGTGGCCTTCGAGAACGAGCGCCTGATCCTGCGCGTGCCGGTCGACAAGGCCGGCAAGTCGGGCATGCGCAAGCTCAGCTCGCGCGAGAAGATCACCAGCGCCCTCGACGCCCTGAAGATCCGCACCCGGCCGCGCCGCAACGTGATGTGGAGCCGCCGCGCGCAGGAATACGAGGCCAAGATCAACTCCGGCGACCCGGTCTCGATCGCCGAGGTGGTCCGCGAGCTGCACAAGGCCGAGGACGCCGAGCAGTCCTACAGCGAGCGCCAGATGTACCGCGCCGCCCTGGAGCGCCTCGCCCGCGAGGTCGCCGCGATCGAGCGCATCGACGAGGCCGAGGCCAGCCGCCGCCTGGAGCAGGTCCTGCTCAAGGCCGCCTGACGCTTCGACGGCACGTCATCGAAAGAGGGGCGGCCGCAGGCCTGCCCCTCTTTTTGTTGTTGGGCGCTAAAGTCCAGGTCGCTGATCCAGCCCTGCTTGCGTTTCTGCCCGCTCCGGTTTCATAGTCCCGCCATCAGCTTAGCCCTCGCGCGACCCGGTGGAGGAAACCGCCAGCGCCATGCGCGAGATCGACGAGCACCCCGCCCCGCCGCCGCCGAGCGGCGGCTTGGCGGCGACCGATGTGTTCCTGAGCTACAGCCGTGCGGATTCGGCTGCTGCAGTACGTCTGCGCGGGCGGCTCAAGGCCGCCGGACTCGCGACCTTCCTCGACCGCGACCAGTTGGCCGCCGGCCAGGAATGGCTGCCGGCGCTGGAGCGGGGCATCGCCACCAGCGGTGCCGTCGCCGTGCTGGTCGGCCCCGCCGGGCTCGGCTCCTGGCAGCAGCGCGAGGTCCAGCTCGCCCTCGACCGCAAGGTGGAGCTGGACCGCCAGGGTCGCACCTTCCCCGTCATCCCGGTGATCCTGCCCGGGGTCGGCGACCCGCCCGGCGGTTTCCTCAAGCTGCAGACCTGGGTCGACCTGCGCGCCGACCCCGACGATCCCGCCCAGCTCGACCTCCTGCTCAAGGGCATCCGCGGCCAGCCCGTCGCCGGCACGAACTTACGCGAGGCGATCTGCCCCTATCGCGGCCTGCTCGCCTTCCGCGAGGAGGATGCCGGCCTGTTCTTCGGCCGCGAGGGGGAGGTGGCAGGGCTGGTCGACAAGGTTCGGCACGCGCCGCTGGTCACGCTGATCGGCCGCTCCGGCAGCGGCAAGTCGTCCGTCGTCCTGGCC
>JBATRI010000608.1:0-1974 GCA_049292515.1 Geminicoccaceae bacterium | reverse complement strand
CGTTCCACGCTCGCGGGCGTCCCGCCCACTGCGATCCACACCGGGAGCTGCGGCTGGACCGGTCGGTGGTACACGCCGGCGTCGCGGAGCGCCGGCCGGTGCCGCCCCTGCCAGGTCACCCGTTCCTGGCACCCCGTTCCATTTGAGGCGAGCTAATTTCCGAATCGCGATTCGGATATGATCCGTCCCCATGGGCAAGACGGATCTCAGCGCTCAGCCGACACGCCGAGGCCGCCCGCCGAAGGTCGGTCGCGACCAGATCGTGGATGCCGCGGTCCGGCTCGGCCTGGACTCCTTCACGATGCAGGGGTTGGCCGACGATCTCGGAGTCTCGCCCGCAACCCTCTACTCCCACGTTCAGGGGCGTGACGAGGTCATCGCCCTGGTCGAGTCGCGCCTGCAGCGCGCGATCCGTGGGTTCACGACCGAAGCGACAGAGTGGCGGGGTTGGCTCGCGGACTTCGCTGCGCTGGTGCGTCGTGAGCTCGGAACGTCGGCGTCCACGCTGCTGAACGCGACCCGCGCTGACGCGTCGATGCGGATCGACGTCGGCGAACCGGGGCTACGGCTCTTGATGGCGGCCGGGTTCAGCTCAGTGGACGCGGCGTTCGCCGTGTGGCTCGTCTTCCGGGTGGCGATCACCGCGTCGAGCGGGACCGATCCGAGCTTCTCCCAGTTCTTGGAGCCCACTGCGGAGATGGTCGATGCCGCTGCAGACGCCGACGCGTTCGTCGCGCTGCGGCAGGTCCACGACGACCTCACCGCCTCCGAAGGCCGCGACACCTTCGCGTTCGACCTGGAAATCACGTTGGACGGCATCGCCGCCCGGCTCGAACGAGCAACCACAGGAGACTGACCTGGACCCCTCTACTCGCGCGCCCGCCGCCGACGCGTTCGCGCCGGCCCGGCTCGGCCCCCTGACGCTCCGCAACCGGATCATCAAGGCCGCGACCTTCGAAGGCGTGATGCCACGCGGCGCCGTCACCGACGAGCTGATCGAGTTCCACACCGCCGTGGCCCGGGGCGGCGCCGCGCTCAGCACCGTCGCCTACTGCGCCGTGTCGATGGGCGGCCGGGTGAGCAGCGACACGATCGTGATGACCGAGTCGCTCATCGGTGACCTGCAGCGCCTCACCTCCGCGGTGCACGCCGAGGGTGCGCTGGTGTCGGCACAACTCGGTCACGCCGGGCTCGTCGCCCAGTCCCAGTCGAGGCGCCACCCGAGCCTGGCCCCCTCTGGCCGGTTCAGCGCACCGGCGATGGGGTGGGTCAAGGGCGCGACTCGCCAGGACCTCGACGAGGTGGTGGCCGATTTCGAACGCGCGGCCCGGGTTGCGATCGACGCCGGGTTCGACGCGCTCGAGCTCCACCTCGCCCACAACTACCTGCTGAGCTCGTTCTTCAGCCCCAACCTGAACCGGCGCCGCGACGAGCTCGGCGGCAGCATCGAGAACCGCTCCACGTTCCCTCGACGGGTCGTCGACGCGGTACGAAGGGTCGCCGATGGCCGGGTGGCGGTGTTGGCGAAGTTCAACATGGCCGACGGCGTCGAGCGTGGCCTGTGGCTCGAGGAGAGCCTGCAGTTCGCCCAGCTGCTCGAGCAGGACGGCGCACTCGACGCGCTGGAGTTGACCGGCGGCAGCTCCCTGCTCAACGGCATGTACTACTTCCGCGGCGACGTGCCCCTCCGGGAGTTCGCAGCCGCGCAGGGCCCCATCGTCGGACTCGGCGTGCGCGCCTTTGGTCGCCGCATCCTTCCGGAGCTTCCGTTCGAGGAGTCGTTCTTCCTGCCGTTCGCCCGGCAGTTCCGCCGGGAGCTCGACATGCCGCTGATCCTGCTCGGTGGCATCAACGAACGGGCCACGATCGACGGTGCTCTCGCGGAGGGCTTCGAGTTCGTCGCCATGGCGCGGGCACTCCTCCGGGAACCAGACCTGGTCAATCGGATGGCGACGTCGGCGAACGCGATGGGGC
>JBATRI010000607.1:0-1690 GCA_049292515.1 Geminicoccaceae bacterium | reverse complement strand
GCCCTCGCTCCAGGCAATTTTAGTATTAGCCGAGCCAATATCAACCGCAAATGATTTGGCGGCATAAGTAGCGGGCACAACGCTTTTGTAGGCCAACTCAGCCTCTTTTTGTGGGGTAACTTCGTTTACAAAATAGCCCATACCTTTTAGTACTTTGGTAATTTTTGTCGTAACATCGGCTTTGGCAGCTCCCGAGCTTACAACAAAATGAATGTCTTTGCCGCTTACACCAAAATCAAGCATTGTTGAAATATATTTTCTTAATCCAGACTTAATGTCCTCGTCAGTTGCCATGTTTTCGTGTACTAAGCTGGCGCCAAACTCCGATTTTTTAAGCTCCCAGTTTTTTTGAGCATCAACATTAATAATAAACGAGTTAAAGCCAGTCGAGCCTAACTCAACAACGCCCTTTAATCGCCCGCCCGATGGTGCAACGGGGGTATAGGCAAATGGTGTACCGCGTTGCTGTTGCTGCGCAGCTGTGCTGCCGCCGCCTGCATCAGTAGTAGTGGTATTATTGGTAGTAGTAGTTGTGGTGCTGCTTCCCGTGCCTGTTGGCGAGCCTGCATCTGTTGTGGAGTTTGCACCACTGCCGTTAGTTTGCTCGGTTTTTGGGGCACCGACTCCACTTAAGATATTTGGAAAGAATTTGCGCACCAAAAAGAACAGGCCAACAACAATAGCTACAAAAATTAAAAGTTTTGATAGGGGGGTTAAACGACTCATATTTTTTTAGATTTAATTTAAAATACATCCGGAAGTTTTTTCCGTAAATACGCTATTAATTTCCGGATATTGAAAATAGTTCCATAAAAACTCCGGAAAGATACGAAAAATATTCAGGTTAAACCTTAGCTGGGCAGATAAATCTATGATTTAAGCTAAAGAAAGGCAATTTTCTATTTGCCAATACAAAATTTTGAAAAAATAGAGCCTAAAATATCATCCGGAACAATTTCGCTGCCGGTTATACTTCCTAAATGATAAAGTGCATCCCTAAGGTGGTGGGCTAACAAATCGGTGGTGAGTTTTGCCTTGATACCGCTTTGTACTTCGTTAAGTGCTTGGCTGGCGCGTAAAAGTGCTTCGTAGTGGCGGGCGTTGCTAATTACCATTTGGCTGGCATTATTTAAGGATTGATTTTCTAAAACAAGATTGTATAAAGTTTGCCGTAGTTGGCCAAGCCCTTGGTGATTAAGTGCCGATATTTGCAAAAAAACGTACTCAACTGTTTTTTCGGCATTGAGGTTCGTATTGCTTGTTTGCGGCAGGTATTTTAAGGGGTCAATGGCGGCGTTTTGGGGGTATTGCTTTTGCCAGGCATCTAATTTGTTGGCAACAACCAAACATTTTAGCCCCGATACTGATTGCGGCAAAGGTAATTGCATTAAATCGTCTTTTACTTGGGCGGGTGTAGTTAGCACGGCATCAAAAAGGTAGATTAAAACGGCAGCTTGTTCAATTTTTTGGTAGGTTTTTTGCACGCCCATTACTTCAATGGCATCTGTTGCTTGCCTAATTCCGGCAGTATCTATTAGCCTAAACGAAACGCCATTAATGTGCAGTACCTCTTCGATGGTATCGCGGGTAGTTCCGGGAATATCGCTTACAAGGGCACGTTCTTCGTTAAGCAGGGCATTAAGTAAGGTTGATTTTCCGGCATTTGGCCTTCCGGCAATTACGGTATTGA
>JBATRI010000606.1:0-5736 GCA_049292515.1 Geminicoccaceae bacterium | reverse complement strand
GCGCCGGCCCGCTCCCAGGCCCGCAACGCCGCGGCGCAGGCCTCCGTCGGCGGGCGACCGCCGAAGATCGCCAGCACGCCGTCGCCCATGAACTTGAGCACTTCGCCGCCTTCGGCCATCACGGCCTCGACCAGCGGCTCCACATACTCGTTGAGCAGCACCAGGATCTCGGATCGCGGCAGGGTATCGGTCAGCCGCGTGAACCCACGCAGGTCGCTGTACCAGATGACCGCACGGATGGTGTCGGTCCGGCCGCGGATGATGTTGCCGGCAAGCACGCGGCCGGCAGCGTCGCGACCGAGATAGGTCTCCAGGAGCGCGCGGGCGATCCACACATTGCCGACGGCCACCAGCGCCAGCACCAGGTGCGGCTGCAGCCGCTCGAAGACCGCCACCTCGTCCGGCGTGAACCCTGATTCGCGGTCGGTGATCCAGGACGCATAGACCTCGTTGACCTCGCCGAACATGGCGCCACGGCCGATCGGCTGGCGCAGGGCCACATAGTCCTTGCCGCCCAGGGCCGCGAACTCGCCGAGCAGCGGAAACTCGGCGATGCTGGCAGCGTCGATCCGGCGATGCAGCAGAAACTCCTGCCGTTGCGTGAGCCGGTAGAGCGGGCTCGACACCCATTCCTCGTCGACCGGGGCGCCATCGGGCTCGCGTTCAAACGTTTGCCCCTCCGTTCCCTGGCCCCGTACCCAGCGCAGCAGCCGGACGTCCAGGGTCGGATGCAGGAACTGGCTGCCCACCGCTCCGCGCAGGAGCGGTATGCCCCCCTCCAGCAGGTCGTCGCATAGCGCGCCGAACAGCAGATCGTCGCTGCGACCCTCCAAGGCACCCGCTACCAGCCGCTCGACGGCCTGGGCGGGCAACGTCACGGGTCGGGCGCCAGCGCGAAATCCATGGCCGCCTCGGCATGGAGGCGCGTCGTGTCGAAGACCGGGAGGTCCACGTCGTCCTGGCCGATCAGCATGGTGATCTCGGTGCAGCCGAGGATGACGCCGTCGGCACCCGCCTGCCGCAGCTTGGCGATCTCGTCCAGATAGGCCGTCTTCGAGGCCGGCAGCACCACGCCGCGACACAGCTCGTCGTAGATGATCCGGTGCACCAACGCCTGCCCGGCGCCGTCCGGCACCAAGGGCTCTAGGCCGTGCCGGTCGCGCAGCCGGCCGCTGTAGAAGCTCTCCTTCATGGTGAAGCCCGTCGCGAGCAGCGCCGGGCGCCGGCATCCGGCCCGAAGAACCGCCTCGGCCGTGGCATCGGCGATATGCAGCAGCGGGATCGACACCTCGCCCTGCACTTGGTCGGCGAGCTTGTGCATGGTGTTGGTGCACAAGACCAACGCCTCGGCACCAGCGAGCTCGAGCCGCCGGGCGGCATCGGCGAGCATGGCTGCGGCCCCGTCCCAGTCGCCCGCATGCTGGAGCAGGGCGATCTCGGCGAAGTCGAACGACCACAGCAGCAGCCGGGCCGAGTGCAGGCCGCCCAGCCGCTCGCGCGCCAGCTCGTTGAGATGGCGGTAGTAAAGTGCGGTGCTTTCCCAGCTCATCCCGCCGATCAACCCGAGCGTCCGCATCTGGCTCAGCCTCGCCCGCTGATCGGGATCGCGGCCCCGGTGACGCCACTGGCGGCGTCGCCGAGCAGGAACGCCACGACCTCGGCCACTTGGTCGGGCGTCACCCATTTGCCGGTATCGGCTTTCGGCATGGCGGCCCGGTTCTGCGGCGTGTCGATGATGCTGGGGAGGATGCTGTTCACGCGCACGCCGTCGCCCTTGAGCTCGTCGGCCAGGCTTTCGCTCAGACGCAGCACGGCGCTCTTCGAGGCGGCATAGGCGGACATGCCTTTGGGCGCCTTGAGGGCTGGGCCTGCGGCGGTGTTGACGATGCTGCCCCGCCCTGCCGTCCGCATCGAGGGAATCACCGCTCGGCACATGTTCAAGGTCGTCGCCAGATTGACCTTGAACAGGAACTCCCATTGCGCCGGGTCGGCGTCGTCGATGTCGCCCATGGCGAAGGTGCCCACCGTGTTGACCAGGCCGTCGACCCGGCCGAACCGCTCCACGGCCTGAGCGGCCAGTGCCGTGCAGGCGGCGGCATCCGTAAGGTCCACACCCGGCACGCCCAGGTGACGGGTCGGCTCGTCGAGCCCGGCCAGCACCGTGTCGAGGCCCGCCTGCGTCCGGTCCATGGCCACCAGCCGCCTGCCGCGCCTCGCCAGCAGCCGGGCCACGGCAGCACCCAGATTGCCGGCAGCTCCGGTCACGATCACCACCTGGTCCGATGACATGCGGGCTTCTCCAGCCGGGGTTCGAATGCGGGCTGTCCGTGTTGTGGATGCGCGCGGCGAGTATGCCGGCCATCTGCCGGAAGACCAAGACGGCGCCGGCCGCAGCGTGACTGCGTCGATCATGAAGCCGACCAGGTTATCGATGCGGCTTTCGATCCCGATTCCCTGCGCCATCAAGTCGAGGACCCGGTCGGGGAGCGGCCCACCGTCCGTCGAATTTTCCCGCCAGGGCCTGGACGCCGTACCTGCCGACGCCGGAGGGCATGATCGTGCGAGCCGCTGGATGTGCGGCGTTCGCGTGGAGCCACAAGACCGGGTCGGGCAGGGCCGTGACGGCACCGGCTGGCTCCGGCGGGTCCCGACTATCGCCGTCGACGGCCCCACCGAGCGCCAGCCCGAACGTGACGAACCCCACCAGCAGCACGGCCCCGATGCCGACCAGGAAGAGGATCAGCGGCTGTGGCACCTTCTTGTAGTAGCCAGCGAAGAATGCCTCGCGCGTGCCATGATCGGCCATGCTCAGCCCCAGCCGGCCGGCATCAGCGGGCAGCACCGGAACGAATCAGCTGCGATGCAACCGATTCCACCCCCGATCCGTCCCGCCTGAACGATGATGTAGGCTGCCAGCATGCGATCCGCCGCCTGATGAACATGAAGACAGACTACTGTCACCGGCCCCGGGGCGGTAGCCCGACCCTCGTCCGCTCAGGTGTGGCTGACCGCAGGTGTCACCAGCCCGAACGGAGCCGATGTGCGGCAAGGTAACGAACGGGCGGGTGCTACTCCGCCGCCTTCACCTCGTAGCCCAGTTCGGCCGACAGCTTGACTAGCAGGTCGGCTGCCGCTTCCGCGATTACCGTCCCCGGCGGGAAGATCGCCTTGGCGCCGGCGGCATAGAGCGCATCATAGTCCTGCGGCGGGACGACACCGCCGATCACGATCATGATGTCGCCGCGGCCGCGTGCCTCGAGCTCGCGGCGCAGCTCCGGCACCAGCGTGAGGTGGCCGGCGGCCAGCGACGAGGCGCCCACGATGTGGACATCGTTGTCGACCGCCTGCTGCGCCGCCTCGGCCGGGGTCTGGAACAACGGGCCGATATCGACGTCGAAGCCGAGGTCGGCGAAGGCCGTGGCGATCACCTTCTGGCCGCGATCATGACCGTCCTGGCCCATCTTGGCGATCAGGATGCGCGGCCGCCGGCCTTCCGCGGCGGCGAAGCTCTCGACCAGGTCGCGGGCACGGCGGACGGTCACGGGCTCTCCCACCTCCTTGGCATAGACACCGGTGATCGAGCGGATCTCGGCCACATGCCGGCCCCAGACCTGCTCGAGGGCGGTCGTGATCTCGCCGACCGTGGCCCGGGCCCGGGCCGCCTGCACTGCGAGGTCGAGGAGATTGCCCTGGCTGGTCTCGGCACACTGGGTGAGGGCAGCCAGCGCCCGGCGGCAGGCCAGCTGGTCGCGCTGGCCGCGCAGGCGCTCGAGCTTGGCGATCTGGCTGGTTCTGACAGCCGAGTTGTCGACCTTGAGGACCGGGATGTCCTCCTTCTCGGCCAGCTTGTACTTGTTGACCCCCACCACCGTCTGCTTGCCGCCGTCGATGCGCGCCTGGGTCTTGGCCGCCGCCTCCTCGATCCGCAGCTTGGGGATCCCCTGCTCGATCGCCCGGGCCATGCCGCCCGAGGCCTCGACCTCCTGGATATGGCCCCAGGCCTTCTTCGCCAGCTCGTAGGTCAGCCGCTCGACATAGTAGCTGCCGCCCCACGGGTCGATCGTCCGGGTGATGCCGGTCTCCTGCTGGATGAACAGCTGCGTGTTGCGAGCGATCCGGGCCGAGAAGTCGGTCGGCAGCGCCAGGGCCTCGTCCAGCGCGTTGGTGTGAAGGGACTGAGTGTGGCCATGGGTGGCGGCCAGGGCCTCGATGCAGGTGCGGGTGACGTTGTTGAACACGTCCTGGGCGGTGAGCGACCAGCCCGAGGTCTGGCAGTGGGTGCGCAGCGCCAGCGATTTCGGGTCCTTGGGCTCGAACGGCTTGACCAGCTTCGCCCACAGCAGGCGGGCGGCGCGCAGCTTCGCCACCTCCATGAAGAAGTTCATGCCGATCGCCCAGAAGAACGACAGGCGGGGTGCGAACGCGTCGACGTCGAGGCCGATCGCCCGGCCGCAGCGAAGGTACTCGACACCGTCCGCCAGCGTGTAGGCGAGCTCGAGGTCGGCCGTCGCCCCGGCTTCCTGCATGTGGTAGCCGGAAATGCTGATCGAGTTGAACTTGGGCATGTTCGCCGCGGTGTAGGCGAAGATGTCCGAGATGATCCGCATCGAGGGCGAGGGTGGGAAGATGTAGGTGTTCCTGACCATGAACTCCTTGAGGATGTCGTTCTGGATCGTGCCGCTCAGCTTCGCCGCCGGCACGCCCTGCTCCTCGGCGGCGACGATGTAGAGCGCCAGGACCGGCAGCACGGCGCCGTTCATGGTCATCGACACGCTCATCTGCTCGAGCGGGATGCCGTGGAACAAAGTCTGCATGTCGAGGATCGAATCGATCGCGACGCCCGCCATGCCGACATCGCCGGCCACGCGCGGATGGTCGCTGTCGTAGCCGCGGTGGGTCGCGAGGTCGAAGGCGACCGAGAGGCCCTTCTGGCCGGCGGCGAGGTTGCGCCGGTAGAACGCGTTGCTGTCCTCGGCCGTGGAGAAGCCGGCATATTGCCGGATCGTCCACGGCTGGGTCGTGTACATGGTAGGGTAGGGTCCGCGCAGGAACGGCGGCAGGCCGGGGAACGTGCCCAGGAAGTCCAGCCCCGCGGTGTCCTCTGCGGTGTAGAGGGGCTTGACCGGGATATCCTCCGGCGTCGTCCAGGCCAGCTGCTCCGGCGTATGGGCGGTCGCGGCGGCGAACGCCTCGGCCCAGCCGCCGGGATCGGTGACGGCCGTGGGCTGGCCCAGCTCGATCTCGGCGAAGCTCGGGATCTTGGTCATGCTACCTCACCGCTGACGCGAGCGTAGGCGCGCTCGAGCGTCTCCAGGACATTGCCGCCCGCGTGGACGAACTCGTCGATCCCCGCCGCCCGCCAGGCCTCGCGCTGCGCTTCCGCGGGGCGACCCATCAGGAACACGCCGGCACTGTGCGCGCACTTGAGGGCCTTGGCCGCCGGTGCCGCCAGCGTGTCGTAGTTGGCGTCGCTCGAGCAGATCGCCGCCAGTCTGGCGCCGCTGGCCTTGAAGGCGTGCCCGAGCTCCTCCAGCGACGGCAGCGGATCGCTCATCACCGTCGCAAACCCGCCGGTCTCGAAGAGATTGCTCGCGAAGGTCGCCCGGGCCGCGAACTCGTCGCGCCGGCCCAGATTGCAGAGAAAAACCCGCGGCCGCTCGCCGGTGCGGGCCAGGATCGCGTCGCTCTGCTCGCGCAGCCGCTCGAACCCCTCGCCCAGACGATGCGCCGGAATCG
>JBATRI010000605.1:0-3209 GCA_049292515.1 Geminicoccaceae bacterium | reverse complement strand
GCGCCGGCCCGGCCGGCTCGAGCGCCAGCAGGCGCTGGATGCGGTCCGCGGTCGCGGGGTGGGTGCGGAACAGCTTGTCGACCCCGCCCATGCGCAGCGGGTTGATGATGAACAGGTGCGCACTGGCCGGGTTGCGCTCGGCCGTCGGCATGACGCGGCCGCTGCCGGCCTGCTCGATCCGCTGCAGGGCGCTGGCGAGCCAGCGCGGCTGGCCGCAGATCTGCGCCCCCAGGCGATCGGCCGAATACTCGCGGGTGCGCGAGATCGCCATCTGGACCAGCGAGGCCGCCAGCGGGGCCAGGATCATGATCAGGATGGCCGCGATCGGGTTGGGCCGCTCGCCGTCGCGCGAGCCGCCGAAGAAGAGCGCGAACTGGGCCAGGAAGCCGATGGCACCGGCGATGGTCGCCGCTATCGTCATGGTCAGCGTGTCGCGGTTCTTGATGTGCGCCAGCTCGTGCGCGATCACGCCGGCCAGCTCCTCGCGGCTGAGGCTCTGCATCAGGCCGCGCGTCACCGCGACGGCGCTGTGGTGCGGGTCGCGGCCGGTGGCGAACGCGTTGGGCTGGTCGGTCTCGATCAGGTAGACGGCGGGCATCGGCAGCTGCGCCCGCTGCGCCAGCTCCTGCACCAGACCGTAAAGCTCGGGGGCGCTGGCGCGGGTGACCGGGCGCGCCTGGTGCATGCGCAGCACCATCTTGTCCGAGCTCCACCACGCGAAGGCGTTGGTGCCCAGCGCGATGAGCAGCGCGATCACCGCCCCGCCGCGCCCGCCCAGCAGATAGCCCACGACCAGGAACAGCGCCGTCAGCGCCGCCAGCAGCAGCCCCGTGCGCGCAATGTTCATCACCCGCTCCCCACCACCTCGAACCGACGCCGTTCAGGTGGGGACGGGGCGCCCCATGGCCAAGATGTCTCGCCTGAGGGTGATCTGCTTGCACAGCGCCCGCCCCGGCCGCAAAAGGGCCGGAACGGGCTAGGAGGCAAACGATGAGCGGGCAGGACGACGAGCGTCACGGTTTGGAACCGGTGGCGCAGAGTGCCCACGTGACGGCGGAAGAGGCACTCGAGCTGCACAGCCGCGGGCGGCCGGGCAAGATCGAGATCACGCCCACCAAGCCGCTGACGACGGCGCGCGACCTGTCGCTGGCCTACTCGCCCGGCGTCGCGGCCCCCTGCCTCGCCATCCACAAGGACCCGGACGCGGTCTACGACTACACCGCCCGCGGCAATCTCGTAGCGGTCATCTCCAACGGCACCGCCGTCCTGGGGCTCGGCAATCTGGGTGCTCTCGGCTCCAAGCCGGTGATGGAGGGCAAGGCCGTCCTGTTCAAGCGCTTCGCCGACATCGACGGCATCGACCTCGAGGTCGACACGCAGGATGTGGACGAGTTCGTCAACTGCGTCCGCCTGCTGGGCCCGACCTTCGGCGGCATCAACCTCGAGGACATCAAGGCCCCCGAGTGCTTCATCATCGAGCAGCGCCTGCGCGAGCTGATGAGCATCCCGGTGTTCCACGACGACCAGCACGGCACCGCGATCATCGCCGCCGCCGGGATCATCAACGCGCTGGACCTGACCGGCCGGTCGCTGGCCGAGACGCGGATCGTGGTCAACGGCGCCGGTGCCGCCGGTGTCGCCTGTGCCGAGCTGATCAAGGCCATGGGGCTGCCGCACGATCATGTCCTGATGTGCGACACCCAGGGTGTGATCTGGCAGGGCCGCACCTCCGGCATGAACCAGTGGAAGTCGGCGCACGCGGTGCCGACCGACGCCCGGACCCTGGCCGACGCGATGCGCGGTGCGGACGTGGTGCTGGGCCTGTCTGCCAAGGGGGCGTTCACGCCCGAGATGATCGGCTCGATGGCGCCGCGGCCGATCATCTTCGCCATGGCCAACCCGGACCCGGAGATCACGCCGGAGGAGGTCCGGGCGATCCGCACCGACGCCATCGTCGCCACCGGCCGCAGCGACTACCCGAACCAGGTCAACAACGTCCTGGGCTTCCCCTACATCTTCCGCGGCGCGCTGGACGTGCGGGCGTCGACCATCAACGAGGCGATGAAGATCGCCGCCGCCCACGCCATCGCCGCGCTCGCGCGGGAAGAGGTCCCGGACGAGGTCACCGCCGCCTACAAGGGCCGGCGCCTGCGCTACGGGCCGGAATACCTGATCCCGACCCCGTTCGACCCGCGCCTGATCAGCGCCATCCCGGTGGCCGTGGCCAGGGCCGCCATGGAGACCGGGGTCGCCCACCGCCCGGTGGCCTCGCTCGAGCGCTACCGGCAGACGCTGCGCAGCCGGCTCGACCCCACGGTCAGCCGCATGCAGCTGATCATCGAGCGGGTCCAGGCGCAGCCCAAGCGCGTCGTCTTCGCCGAGGGCGAGGAGGAGAAGAGCATCAGCGCCGCCATCGCCTGGCGCAACCAGGGCCTGGGCACGCCCGTCCTGATCGGGCGCGAGGAGCGCATCACGCAGACGCTGCAGGGCATGGGCCTGGGCGCGCTCGAGGGTGTCGAGATCCACAACGCCCGGCTGTCCGAGCACAACCGGCCCTACGCCGAGTTCCTCTACCGCCGCCAGCAGCGCACCGGCCTGCTGTTCCGCGACTGCCAGCGCCTGGTCAATCAGGGCCGCAACGTGTTCGGCGCCTGCATGGTGGCGCACGGCCACGCCGACGCCATGATCACCGGCCTGACCCGCGCCTATCACTCTTCGCTCGAGGACGTGCTGCGGGTGATCGACCCCAGGCCCGGCAGCCGCGTGTTCGGGCTGACCATGATGCTGGCCAAGGGGCGGACGGTGTTCATCGCCGACACCACCGTGCACGAGCTGCCCGACACCAAGACCCTGGCCGACATCGCGACCCAGGCGGCACGGACCGTCGAGCGCATGGGCTTCACGCCGCGCGTGGCGCTGCTCTCGTTCAGCAATTTCGGCAACCCGCCGGTCTCCAAGGCCGCCCGCATCCGCGACGTGGTGACCGAGCTCGACCGGAGGCAGGTGAGCTTCGAGTATGACGGCGAGATGGCGGCCGACGTCGCCCTCGACCCCGAGCTGATGGCGCTCTACCCGTTCTGCCGCCTCAAGGGCCCGGCCAACGTTCTGATCATGCCGGCGCTGCACTCGGCCAACATCGCCTCCAAGCTGCTGCAGCAGCTGGGCGGCGGCACGGTGATCGGCCCGCTGCTGGTCGGCCTCTCCAAGCC
>JBATRI010000604.1:0-9226 GCA_049292515.1 Geminicoccaceae bacterium | reverse complement strand
CGCTGACGCGCTGCGCCGGTGCCGCGGCCGGTGCCGCCAGCGCCGCCGACACGGCCCAGCCGACGAACCAGAGCGCCGGGACGACCGACAACGCCGTCCGTCCTATCCGCGCCGAACCACCTGTAATATGGTCTCGATACATACGTCACCCCTCGATCAATGCTGCCATCGACTGCCGGGGCCAATATCCGCGCCACTTCGAGCGACCGGTACGATTTTATGCTTTTAGATTAACGGAAATTTATGATCCGGGGAAGCCGTGCGTGCACCGACCTGGGGCTTCCCCGACGGCCCGATCGCCATCCCTTGAGCGCGGTCCGCGCCCATGATGACTTCCAGAATAGGGGCTGCGGCGGGCGGCGCCGCGAACCTCGCCGGTCGAGGGTCATCGATCGCACTTGGCCCGGTGAACCAGCCTGGAGCACGGAACGATCCCGCTCATTGTGCGTTGCAACATGATCCCCCACCGTTCTCTCATACCGATGAAGGCCAGCATGCAGTTCTCCGATTACGATGTGGCGCTCGTGCTCTCCGGTGGAGCTGCCCTCGGGGCCTATGAGGGTGGCGTCTACGAGGCGCTGCATGAAGCCGGGCTGCGGCCGCGTCATGTCGCCGGGGCCTCCATCGGGGCGATCAACGGTACCCTGATCGCCGGCAACCGCCCCGACGAGCGGGTGGCGCGCCTGCGCCGGTTCTGGGATCGGGCCACGGAATCGGTCGGCAGCCTGCCTGCCGTCGAGCATGGGCGCCTGCGCCGGGCCCAGGCGCATCTGGCCGGCCTGCGCACCAAATTGCTGGGTCGGCCCGGCTTCCTGGCCCCGCAGTGGCTCGAGGCGCTGGCCCCGATCCGGGCTTGGCGCAGCCCGGGCCTGTCCGATCTCTCACCGATGCTCGAGAACCTGCGCGGGCTGGTCGACTTTCCCGGGCCCGGGCATGACGGTGCCCGGCTGACGATCCAGACCACCGATCTCGCGACCGGCATGCCCGTGCGCTTCGACAGCGGCGAGTGTCAGCTGGCACCGGTGCACGTCCGCGCCAGCGCCTCGCTGATACCCGACTTCCCGCCGACCGAGGTCGACGGCCGGCTGCTCTGCGACGGCGGCTTCAGCGAGAACCTGCCGCTGCGGGCGGTGCTCGGCGCCCTGCCAAAGCGGCCTTTGCTGTGCATCGCGGTCGACCTGATGCCGGCCGAGGGCGAGCCGCACTGGTCGCTCGACGGGATGATCGAGCGGCAGCAGAATCTGCAGTTCGCCAGTCAGACCCGCGCCCTGATCGAGGCCGTCACCGCGGAACTGACGCTGGCCGCCGAACGGGCCGGCAGCTCGGCGCCATCGGTGGTGCTGGCGCATCTGGTCTATCGCGGTCGGGAAGATGCCGGCGCGCAGAAGGCCTACGACTTCTCCCGCCGGTCGATCGGCGGGCGCTGGCAGCTGGGCTTGAGCGACGCGCGGGCGATGGTGGCCGCTCTGGCGGCAGCGCCGATGCCGACCGGCGGCGGCCTGACCATCCGGCGGTTCCCTGAGGCAGGCCTGGCCGGGCCACCGATTCAGGCCCGGGCCGCCTGATCTGGTCCAACCACCCGAGCACATCGATCAAACGCACCGAAGCTCTTGAGGTCGGAATTTCGACGCTGCCGATCATCACCGAGAGAAATGGGGTCGGATTGGAGCCGCCGCGCCGCAGGCTTGCATACCCCAGCAATCTGATGTAAAAATGGTCTTTTGTCGAGCAAACGTGGAGATTGCGCTTGGTCGGCACAGCTTCCCGCTCAGGCTCGCAGCGAGCAAGACGTCGCGCCTTGCTCCAGATCGGCTCCGTCTGCCTTGCCGAGATGGTCGTAGTCCACCTGCCCATGGGGGCAGCATCGGCAGGGGCTGTGGTCGTGGGCGGCATGGCTCTCGAGCCGTCGCCCGATCCGATCCCTGCCCGTATCGCGATGGGACCGCTCGCAGTCGAGATCGCCGATTTCTGCACGATACCGGCCAGCAGCACGCAGCGTCCGTTGGCAGCACTCAACTATCTGTTTCATGCCGGCGACGGCACGCCACGAGTGTTCGTGTGCGATACACGAGGCAAGCTCTGGCAGGTCGGCACGCAAACGGGCATCCCCGAGCTGGTTCTCGATGTCGCCCAGGTGCGTGGCCACACGTTCTTGGGCCAGAAGTCGCAGATGGGATTGCGCAGTTTCGCGTTTCACCCCGACTTCACCAAGGCGGCCCGGCCCGGTTTCCGCAAGCTCTACACGGTCCACACCGAGGCTGCGGCCGAGCCGGAAGGCAGCGCTCCCCTGTTCGCGATGACGCCCGGCACCCCGGTCCACCATCACAACGTGCTCACCGAGTGGGGCGCTCATCCTACGGAACCGCTGGCGATCGATCCGGATTCGCGCCGTGAGATGCTCAGGATCGCGCAAAATCGGCCCGATCACTGCACCGATCAGCTCGTCTTCAATCCGGCAGCGATGCCCGGCGATGACGACTACGGCATGCTATACATCGGCACCGGCGACGGCGGCAACACACCGGAGCGCCCGGACCGCCACGAGCACGCGCAGGACCCCGCCAGTGCCTTGGGCAAGATCCTGCGGATCGATCCGCTGCGCCAGGCCGACGGTGGCTGCTATCGGGTGTCGGCCGACAACCCGTTCGTCGGCCGGGACGGCTGGCTGCCGGAGATCTGGGCGCTCGGTCTACGACATCCGCAGAACCTGAGCTTCGACCGCCCGACCGGCACGCTCGTGCTGACCGATATCGGCCAGTTCTTCATCGAGGAGGTGAATCTCGGTGTGCGCGGCGGCAATTACGGCTGGCCGGGGCGCGAAGGCACCTTCGCCACCGACCGGGGCGACCAGACACGGCTCCGTGCCTTGCCCGATGACGATGCGAGCCTCGGTTATGTCTACCCGGTAGCGCAGTACGATCACGACGAGGGCAGGACCAGGGAGGGGACGCCGATCGCCAAAGGCCGCGTCGCCATCACCGGCGGCTTCGTCTGCCGTGACGTCGCGATCCCCGCACTCGCCGGCCAGTACTTGTTCGGCGATCTGGTCAATGGGCGCGTGTTTCACGTCGCCCTGGCTGAACTCATCCCTGGGCAGCTGGCGATCATTCACGAGCTCACACTGATGCGAAATCACGCGCCGGTGACGCTGCGGCAACTCGTCGGCACGGCGGGCAGAGTGGACCTGCGCTTCGGGCAGGACGAGCGCGGCGCCATCTATCTGCTGACCAAGCAGGACGGCGCGGTCCGCAAGCTCGTCTCGGGCTGAGGCGCGGTTGCGTTACGGTCAAGTTCGAGGCTGATCGCAGGCACCGAAGCGTTTGACGCCGGAATTCTAGCCGCTGCCGCACCGCAGGAGATTCGAGCGGGAGATGGGCCCGATTCCATCCTCCCGAGGCGGTCATCGCCGGCGTTGATCGCACCCGACCTGGTGAACCATTGGAACTGGCCCGGCATCGAGTCTAGGTTTCGTGGCGGCGGGCTCGACGCCGCCACAGGGAGGAAACCAGATGAAGTATGTCGGACCTTTACTCGTCCTCGCCGGCCTCGGCCTCGCCACCGCCGCCAGGGCGGACTGCACGCCCGAGAGCTGGCAGGACTGCAAGGGCAAGCCCTGGGTCACCGGCGAGACCATGGACACGCCCATCGGCGAGAAATGGTGGCCGAACAAGCTCTGGGGTGGCGACGACGAGGCGGGCTCCACCAACTGGTTCACCAGGCCCGAGGTTGTGCTGCGGGCACTGGCCGAGTCCGACAAGGGCAAGGTCTACAAGCTGGGCCGCACTTACGATGCCGACATGCCGACCTTCGGGCCGCGCAAATGGGTGCTGCGCATCCCGGGCTCGCCGACCGGCGGGCCGTTCGCCGCCAGCTCCACGATCTACCACGACGAGTATCTGGCCACCGAGATCGGCCAGATCGGCACCCAGTTCGACGGGCTGGGCCATATCGGCGTCGCCGCCAGCCCGACCGACAAGAGCAAGATGTACTACTATAACGGCGTCACCGAAGCCGAGATGTTCAACGAAACCGGCCTGAAGAAGAACGGCACCGAGAAGCTGCACCCGATCGTCGCCCGCGGCATCCTGATCGACGTGGCCGCGGCCAAGGGTGTGGACATGCTCGACCAGGGCTACGAGGTCACCATGGCCGACGTGAAGGCAGCGCTGGAAAAGCAGGGCATGGCCGACTTCGCGTTCATGGAGGGCGACGGCATCTTCTTCCACACCGGCTGGGGCAAGCTGTGGAAGAAGGACAACGCCCGCTTCAACGCGGGCGAGCCCGGCTACGGCATGGAGGTGGCGCGCTGGATGTCCGACGAGGTCAAGGCGGGCATCTACGGCTCCGACACCTGGGCCGGCGAGGTCGTGCCCAACCCCGACCCGGGCTGCGCCTTCTGCGTGCACGAGCACATGCTGACCCGGCACGGCATCGTCCACCAGGAGAACGCCAACTTCGACGACCTGATCGCCGACAAGGTCTACCGCTTCACCTACATCTACAGCCCGCTACCGATCGCCGGCGCCACCGGCTCGGCCGGCTCGCCCATCGCCATCGACTGACCGGGCGACGCCCGCTGGGGGAGGTGGCCGTGTGCCGCCTTCTTCAGCCTTCTTCAGCGGGCACCCGGATGGCGGATTGCGGCCATCCGCGCTGGGGACCGTACGGGTGCCGCCGCCACGCAGGCGGTTGCCCGAGCGGCGGCCTCCCCTGCTACGGCCCCGACGGCCCAGGCACCTTTGACACGCGGCGACCGCACCCGATATGAATGATCGACCGGCCGAGATACCGGCAGGTGCGGGCGGCGGAAGTGGCGCCCAGAAGGACGGACGGCCGTGAGCGAGCTCGAGAACCTGACCTTGCTGATGCTGCAGCGGATCGACGCCAAGATCGACCGTCTGCAGAGCACCCTCGACGATCACACGAAGCGGTTGTTGCGCCTGGAGCGCCGTCATATCGAACGCGACGGCGACGCGCTCCGGCAGGACCAGGCGATGGCCCTGTTCGACCAGCGCCTGGCCCGGATCGAGCGCCGGCTGGAGCTGGCCGACGAATGGGCGATAGACATCAAAGGCCAAGTTGATCAGCGGACACCGCCAAATGGCGCCAGCCAGTGACAGCATCCGCCAGAACCCCATCATCGCCACACCATAATGATGTTTCTGGATGGGCCATGGGCATAGTCTCGATGAACGTCTCGCTACCCGATGGGCTCAAGGACCATGTGAAGGAACGCCTCGCCGCCGGCGACTACAGCACACCCAGCGACTTCGTCCGCGACCTGATCCGCGTCGACATGCGGCTCTAGGTGTAGGAGAAGCTTGAGCTGATGCTGCTCGAAGGCATGACGTCCCGCGCTGCCGCGGAAGCCAGCAATGACTATCTGACTGAGCTGCGTTGTGGGACCGAGGAGAATGTCTTTAACCCCCTGGGTCGCGCTTGGCAGGACGAGCGGTACGGCGACACGTCTTTTGTAGCATTTTTGATCACGACTAATTTAGAACTCACCTGCCAGACGGCAGGACAAACAAGTTCTTCTATAAAGGTAATATTTAATTATGCAATCGTCTAATAAACTAGACAGTACATCTAATGTTTATGGTATTGAATATAGAATAATATATATTTGTTTTAGACGTTCTATTCGTCAATTTTTAGGCATTATGCTTGTCATAATATTGGTACCTTTTGGCTTTTCTACTGCAATCGACGATATATCACGAGATTTGGCACTTGTCATTCTTGCCCCTTTCTACCGACTATTTAACACAGGACTGCACCCTGATGCACCCATTACAGTAGTCTTAATCGATAAACAAACACTAAATCTACTTGGCAGCGAACATTCATTGGATGACAATAATTTGAGCCAATTGTTAACAAAGATCGCCTGCAATGGCCCGTCGACCATGTATTTGGACACGGTGCCCAACCGTCCATGGCTCAACGACAGGTCAGCAAACGGATCGCTGATGGCGCTGATGGCGGCCGGAAAGGCCGCAAGTATGCATTCCGGTTGGCAATACAGGTCTCGCGTCCAGATGGTTTCTGTCCCGGGTGACACCTGCGAATCGCAAATGCCACCTTTGTACGTGGCGGGTATTCTCCCGCTAAGCAACGCGCCGAGCCAATGGTCCGAGTTTCATGATCTAGTCGACGAATTTTCGCTTAATGAGTCTAGAGTTCAGGCGGCGGCACGTAGACTTCCTATCGGATTGAATAATGACGCTTATGTCTATCCCACCCGCCTATCGGCTCCAGTGACATTGCAGGCTGACAGCTGGGCAACTCTACCGTACACTATGTTGCCTACGCCAGCATTACAACTCTATCTCGACGTACAGCGCGCGCAAGGCTACCGTACGGTAGGTAACATTTCAGCGATACCCGACAATTTGGCAATCGCCTGGGGCTGGAAAAATCGCGAGCTACCAGCATGGCTTGATAGTTTGCAGGAGCGATCACCTTATCCGCCGCCAACTACGGTTCGGGAGTGGGCCTGTCGATATGTTCAGTCTGATGGCGCCCCCTATCCGCAGAGTTTGATATTGCGCGCTGAATATGCTATCGAAATAGCGATCTCGCAGTTTATCTTTGCTGCAGTGAGCCCTTTCCGGGAGTGGTGTGGCAAGCCCATTGGCTCACCAGCGCAGGAATTTATCTATACTCGCATCATTCCTGCATGGCAGGTATTGGCGCGGCCAAGCGCCGTGCCGAAAGAGGCCGTCGAAGGCGCCATCCGTGACCGTGCCGTACTGATCGGCTACAGTGTCAGTGCTGCTGACTTTGTGAAAACTCCGGTGCACGGTAACGTCCCGGGCGTGATCATCCACGCTCAGGCGCTCGACAATCTGCTGAACTGGCACCAGGACGTTTGGCGGCCGATGCCCATCTTAAAGAGCGGGCCGAGTTGGTTCGACCTGAGCTGGGCGCTAGGCCTCCTCTATTTGTTCGTTCAGAGTTTTTTGACGGCGTTCCTACCTGCTCAGTTTCGAATGTCTCATTTTGCGACATGGGCGCTGCTTGCGTCGCTAACCGTCACCTTGACAGTCTTGTCGACTGTCGTACTTTGCTTGGCGCCGGTGAACTGGGTCGGTTACCTTATCACGCAAACTTGGTTCCCTGCAGAAAAGCGTTTGGTCGATGGTAAATCTGCCATATAGTAATTACGTCGTTGGTGTAGTTTGCCTGAGAAACGGGGTGCGAAGCCACGTAGTTGTGGTTCCCTTGTCTTATTGGAAACGAGGTGTCCCGATAGAGGTAGACTGGTTCTACACACAATATGTTGGATGGACTTGAAGCATCTAGAGGAGTGGGAGAAAATGTCATGCGTCTAGCGATTATCTTGATTTCATTTTTCTTTATTGGTAATGCGGTGGCGGCTCAAAGCCCGGAACCATTAGGGAAAGCAGATTTTTTGTTCGACCAGATTCGGGTCTATGATGACGAATTTGGCCAACCGGGCGATCGATATAGGAATCTCGACGTCAATTCCATCAATCGCGCCAAGGTTATGCTGCTAAGGTGGGACGACGACACTGAGATGATGCTCATCGACTTTGGCGAGGGAACCGTGGGTTGGATCCAGAAGAGTCACTTGGAGGTTCCAGCAGAGGCTTGTAAAGGAAGATCTCAGCTCCGGACGACGACAGTTGTATTTGGCGGCAATACCGATACGCGGACGATCGCTTTGATCGAGAAGGCCTGCAGATGAACTTCCTTTTCTAGCGCCAGCTGAACATCGTGCTGGCGCTAGTGTCGAAGAGATGCCTAGTTGCAGCTTGCGATTGACGTGATATTAGGTATGTCGATATTCCTTCGAGTCGCCGCGCCAATATTCTCTTGGCAACACGGCCTGCCATCAGCCCTGCATTCGGTGCCATCTGATCGGCACCGATCCGACATGCCAGCCGGGTGAGCCATTCGCAATAGGCATCGATTAACTGCCTGCGTATGCATAGCCCACGGTCGAGCCCGCACTTTAGGTGGCGTTCACAAACGTAGACGCTTTGTATAACCGTATCGTATCCAGCCGACGGCAGAGCCAGCAATCGCCGGAGATTAGCCGCGTTGGGTGTTCCGCAATCTCGATCCGCACTGCCCCGCGATTGTAGTTGGCGTAGATCATCGGCCGAGGTGCAACCCTTCAGCACATTTTACTCCCCTCAAAGCAGCGACTGCGCATGCTCCAGCACCAGATCGCACACCTGCTCGGTCACCTTCTCCTGGACCCCGCTCCCGCCCAGGCTGAGCATATCCCCGCCGCCCGTCTCCAGCATCCCGCCGCTGCCGGCCTTGAACGCACCCTCGTCGCTGGCCTTGCCCGAGCCCGTCAGCTTGCCCAGCAGCGAGCTGCCCGCTTCCGCACTGCCGCCGCCCAGATATTTGTTCTTCACGCAGTATTCGAGCACGCCGGTCAGGTTGCTCGGGCTCGCCTGCTCCACCGACGGCAGGCCCCCGCCGCCACCCGTGACCGCCCCCACCGCCCCCGTCAGATCCTTCAGCGACTGCGCCTGCGCCGCCAGCGGGGCCACGGCCAGCGCAGCGGCCAAAATGGCGAGGCAGCGGATCGGGCGGGTCCGGATGGTCATAACGAAAGGCCTCCCTGCGTTGATCGGCACCGGCCACCCTACCAGCCGCACCCACCGCTGGTCAAAGGACCACGATCCTTGAACAACTCAGCCTTAGGATGATATTGTCCGTCAATTCCTCACCCGTTTGGAGATCGCCCGTGCCCCTCGACCCGTCCCCCGCCCAGGCCGCGGCCTCGCGCGCCAACGGCGCCCGTTCCCACGGCCCCACTACCGAGGCCGGCAAGGCCACCAGCGCCCGCAACCGCACGCCCCACGGCCTCCGCGGCGGCGACTTCTGTCTCCTCCCCGGCGAGGACGGCGCGGAGCTTTCCCTGCTTGAGCGCGCCGTCGCCGCCGACTGGCATCCCCGCGACGCCTTCGAGCGCCACTGGGCTTCCGAGCTGGTGGCAGCCATGTGGCGCCAGCAGCGCCTGCGCCGGCTCGAGCTCAAGGCGCTCGCCACCGCCGACGCCGAGGAGACGATCTCCGAGTCCAGCCTGAAGCGCCTGCAGACCCTCGGCCGCTACGGCAGCCGCATCGACGCCGACATCGGCCGCGCCCTGCGCGCGCTCCGGGTCCTGAAGAGACGCGCCGCCACCGACCTCGCCGAATCTCCCGCGCGCACGTTTGAACCCGAGCGGGCACCACCAGCC
>JBATRI010000603.1:0-8354 GCA_049292515.1 Geminicoccaceae bacterium | reverse complement strand
GCCCTGGTCCACAAGGCCAGAATCCATTCGGCCGCAACGTCATCGCTCAACTCGAGCAGTTGCGGGTAGTAGCGCCAGAGCTGCTGGCGAACCCGGTTGCCGAGGCGCACGCGTTCCTGCTGCAACTTCTCGGCCAGGCGCGAGCATTCCCGAAGCTCGACAATGGCCGGGTTGCCGATCTGCACCGGCCGGAACAAGTGCCGGTCGGTGCGCAGCCCGGTCGCGGCAACGCGGGCATCGCGCCGGTCGTCCTTGGCACCGGCGATGCTGAAGCGATCACGCAGGCGGTCAAGCTGCTTGGGGTTGATGGCGTGGACGGCAAAGCCACGATCCAGCAGCATATCGACGACCGGCCCGTGCGGTACCTCGATGGCCACCCCAACGGTCCCGGCATCACCTGCGAGCGATACCAGCCAGTCGCAGAGTGCCGCCAGGCCCGCACCGCCATGGGCAAAGTCTCGTTCCCCGACCAGTTCGCCTGTGGCGTCAAGCAGGCAGACTTGATGCCGCTCCGAGCCCCAATCGACCGCGGCGAACCACGCCATGTTGTCGTCAGCCATGAGCCTTACCCTCCCGTGTGATGCGAACCACCACGACGCCTGCCAGGACCTGTACGGGCGCTCGACGGCGCGACTTCCTGGCCGGAACTAACGAAAGTGTCTCCTGATACGCACAAGCGGATTCGTATTGCAGCTCAACAGGATAGCGGAAATCATATGATTTCCGACACCCGCCGATCGTTCTCTCCAGAGTACAAAAACAAGCCGATTCCTTGCACGACAAACCCTGTCGAAATGGGAATTTGTGCGGAAACCATGATGCAAGGGTTTTCCGATAGGCTGTCCGTTCCTGTTCTGTCTCCTTATGCGTACCAAAAGGCCGGTTCGTTAGTTCCGGCCGGTTTGCCGGACTGGCCGCCATAGCGCCGCAGGATCCGGCGGCGGCGGCGAGGGAGATCGAGCGGGCGGCCCGGACGCTCGGCCTCTGCGGCGTGATCATCAACTCCCACACGATGGGCGAGTATCTGGACGCGCCCAAATATCAGCCCATCTTCGAGGCCGCGCAGGCCCTCGACATGCCGATCTACCTGCATCCGCGGGAGCCTGCGCCGTCGATGGTAACGCCCTATCTCGACTACGGTCTGTATTTTGCCGGCTGGGGTTTCGCCGCCGAGACCGGGCTGCATGCCATGCGCCTGATCATGTCAGGTACGTTCGAGCGCTTTCCGACGCTGAGGATCGTGCTTGGCCATATGGGTGAAGGCGTGCCGTTCTGGCTCCAACGCATCGACAACCGCTATTTGCTCCAAGTGAAGATCGGTGCCGTCGAAAAGCTTCGCAAGCTACCTAGCCAGTATTTTCTCGACAATTTCGTCATCACTACTGCCGGCGTCACCTCGATGCCGGCGCTGCGGCTTTGCCTTGACGTGCTGGGAGTCGAGCGCATCCTGTTCGCCGCCGACTTTCCTTATGAAGACGACGCCGAGGCCGTGCGCTTCATGGACAATGCCACCGTGACCGAGGACGAGCGCAAACAGATCTACGAGACAAACGCCCGGCGCGTGTTCAAGCTGAAGCCATAGCTCCCCCGACCTTGCCCTTCCGCTGGGGCCAGGGCACCGCCAACTTGTCGGCCGAAGATCGCCAAGGGTGGGCTGTTGGCCGCCCTACGTGTGGGCGCTTGAGATCATCGGCGGCTGTGCGCGAGATCGAGGCCCGTTTGTGCTCACAATAGGGCTCTTGGCCACTTTTGGTGATTGGTTGGCGGAGCGTCGCCACGGGGTCGGCCGGCAGCCGTTTAGCCGTTCGTCTCGCCTCGCACTTCCTCCCCAATCCCGGGCCGATACTCGAAGCGGTCGCCGGCCTCGTGGCCCGCCTCGTAGGCGTCCCGAAGCACGTAGCGCCCCTTGCTGCCGCCGCGAGCGTGGAACCGCAGCCCGAGCTTGGCCAGCTCCTCGTCGACGACCGCCTCCTTGACCGGCACGACATCACGGCCGCCAGCTGCCTGCATGGTCTCCTCCCGCTGCCGATGCAGCTCGTCGAGCTTGCGGGCGATGCCATGCGCTAAACCGGTCTGGAAGGATTGCGTGGCGCTGCGGCGGTCGCCCGAACGATGCGGCGTATAAAGCCGGGAGCGCTTGAACAGCTCGGTCTCGGTGGCGAACGCCTGCTCGACCAGCTCGTAGAGGTAGCGCGCCCCGGCAACGTCCGCCGGCAGGCCGAAGAACACGTAGCGGATCTCGCCGTCGGCGGTCTTCTCGCTCCAGACCCGGCAGTCGCAGAATTCGCCGACCGCCGGGATGCAGCTGTCGATCGGCCCGAACCGGCGCCGGCCCGTGCCGACCCCGAAGCCTTCGCAGCTCTGCTCCTTGAGCTCCACCTCGCTGAGTGAAAGGCCGTAGCGGTCGAGCAGCTCCGCCACCTTTCCGGCGGCGGCGATCGCCTCCTGCTCGGTGCAACCGCGGTCCACGGTCTTGGCCCGCAGCGCCTGGATCCGGGCCAGCACCTTGTCGAGATCGGCGTCGGCCGGCCGGGTGGGTCGCCCGAGCCCGCTCATGCGCACCCGTTGCCATACCTCCTCGAACACGGTCATGATCGCGGCCGGGGCAACCCCGTCATGGACGGCCCGCCTGATCCGCTCGGCAATCGCATCGAGCGCGCCGAGGCCCACAGCCAGACCGGTGGCGGCCCGGCGCTCGATCGTCTCCACCTGGATCGTCAGCACCCGCTCATAGGCCGCGACCAGAGCCGCAGCCGCGAGCTGACGAGCCGCAGCACAGCCGGTGAGAGCTTCGAGCAGGTCGGGCTCGGTGGCCAGTTCCCGGACGGCACGCAGATCGGCGGCGGACGGCTTGAAGCCGACCTCCGCTTCCGACCAGGCGAAGGCCAAGGCGTGCACCGGCCCGTCCCCGGGCGCGAACAGAAAATCCCATTCGTCCTCACCTTCGAGCGGACGGTTGAGACCGGTGATCTCGAGACCACCGAATCGGACCACATGCCGGTAGACCGCCTCGGCACAGCGGTTCGGGTTGGTCAGCCCCCGGCCGTTCGGGCGCATCCGGGCCCGGGCTACATCGAGCGCTGCATCGTCGAGCGGCGTGATCGGGCCGACGGTCACCACGATGTCGCCCTCGACGGTGGCGATCCGGGCTGCAATGGCCAACCCCTCGCACCCGCGGGGAAAGCTGGGGTCGAGTAGGCGAAAACAGCCACCGGTGGCCAGGTCGACAAGACCGTGACCACCGAGTTGATCGGGCGCTTCGACCTGGAGGATGCGGAACGTGGCGCGCTGCAGGGCTGCCAGAGCAGCGCGCTCATCGGTGTCGACCGGCCGATGTTGGCGGGCGAAGCGGTCGACGGCCGTGCTCCCGCTGGCCGAAGGGCTGAACAAGGCGACATCGAGTGCCAGCGCCAGAGCTTCGCCCATCGCGGTGGCCCCGCGTTCCTCGTCGTCCATGACCCGACTGTCGGCGAGCCAGTGCCGCACCGTCTCCTGAAGCTTGGCTTGGGAGACGAACCTTACCGCCGCCAAGCACAGCTCGCCCATGAGCCCGTGCAGCAGGAGGGCGCGGTCCTCGGGGCTCGAGGCGTTATCGGATGGTCGCCTGCTCGCTGCCGCTCGTGCCATCGCTGCATTCCTTCCACTTGGTCGGCGGCTGCTTGCACGCACTCGAGACCTGCTCGGCAGGCTCCGCGCCGAGCCACTTCCCGTGGGCACCGTCCCAGTCGGGTATACCTAAAGGGAGCAACGGTGCGAGACGATGAATCCTGTCTCATTAGGCTTGCTTTGCGAAGAGTAAGACGTTATCCGAAGAAGGTCTAGAGGCCAACAAGACGAATCGAGCCCACATGGCCTTCTATGGCTACGCGCGCGTGTCCTCCCTCGACCAGGACCTCGCGATCCAGGAAGAGAAGCTGCGCACCGCCGGCTGCCAAGTGATCCGTGCCGAGAAGAGGAGCGGTGCCGGGCGCGACGGCCGCACCGAGCTGCAGCTCCTGCTCGACTTCCTGCATCAAGGCGACACCCTCGTGGTCACCCGGATCGACCGCCTCGCCCGCTCGGTCAGAGATCTCCAGGATATCGTCCACGAGCTGCGCGCCAAAGGCGTCGCCCTCAAGGCAACCGAGCAGTCGGTCGATACCAGCTCGGCGGCCGGCAAGGCCTTCCTCGACATGCTTGGCGTGTTCGCCGAGTTCGAGACCAATCTGCGCCGGGAGCGGCAGCTCGAAGGGATCCGCGCCGCCAAGGCCAAGGGCATCTACAAAGGGCGCAAGCCCTCGATTGATCCCGCCGAGGTGCGGCGCTTGCGCGAGGCGGAAGGGCTTGGGCCTTCGGCGATCGCACGGCGGCTCGGCATCGGTCGAGCCTCGGTCTACCGCGTCCTTGCGGTGAAAGGCGGCGATGGCAGCCCCACGGCGTTGTTGCATGGATAGGTTAATTATTTTCTTCTACTATGTTTATTAGATCTGCAGTTTTGGCTGAACTATTGGTATCGCTAGATTTTGGTCATATCCATGCAACAATGCCCCGCCAAGCCGTGACCCGCACCGTGCCAGGCACGGCGCGGGAAGCGCGGACGATTCGGCTATGGAGAGCCGGCGTACAAGGAGCGACAGCGTGACGAGATCCGATCTCATTAAGCGGCTCGCCGACGCAAACCCACACCTCTATCTGCGCGACATCCAGCAGATCGTCGAGACCGTATTCGAGCAGATCGGCGGGGCGCTAGCCCGAGGCGATCGTGTCGAGCTGCGTGGCTTCGGTGCATTCTCCTCCCGGACACGGAGCGAGCGGATCGGGCGCAATCCGCGCACCGGCGAGGAAGTGGCCGTGTCAAGCAAGGCTGCGCCATACTTCAAGGCAGGCAAGGACCTACGCGAGCGCCTCAATCTTCTCGACTGAGCGGCGTCAACGACATCACCATCCGGCCGCGTGACCGGGTCGCTGTGAAATGCGCCAACTCAGGTAGCAGGGGAGTAGGTGCATGGATATGGCAAGAATCAATGGTTAGCATATCCCTGCAACAAGGCCCCTGATTTGGTCACACGTCGAACTCGAGCTGCTCAGCCGCGGCCCGGGTGGCCGTGAGCACGGCTTCGAGTTCGGCCATCAGCAGCACCACGTCCCCGCTCTCATCAGGCCGATCCTCGATCGCCCGAGCCAGCGCCGAAATGCGCGCCAGGCCGAAGCTGCCGGCAGTGCCCCGCAGTCGATGCGCCTCCTGCGCCAGCAACAGCGGATCGCCCAAGGCCGCCACCAGCTGCCGCTGGCTCCGGGCTGCACCCTCCAAGCCACGGGCCAGGAGTTGCCGGAACACGGCCGGCGGCAAGGTGCGCGCCATTCCGGCCAGCATCGCTAGGTCGAGCAGGGGCTCGGCGGCATCGGTGCTGGGGGCAGCTTGCCGCGCCGGCAGGCCGGCCGCTACGGGCAGCTGCGTCGCCGCGACCTCGGCCAGGGCGGCAAACAGATCCGACCAGACCACGGGCTTGGTCAGGCAACGATCCATCCCCGCGGCCAGATAGCGTTGGCGCTCGTCGGGCATGACGCTGGCGGTCAGCGCAAAGATCGGCACAGTCGCCGCCGGCCCGTCCAGCAGGCGGATCCGGCGGGTCGCCGCGACGCCATCCATGACCGGCATCTGGATGTCCATCAGCACCAGGTCCAATCGCTCGCGGGCCACCATATCGACCGCCGCGGCGCCGTCCTCGGCGAGCAGGATCTCATGGCCACATCCACCCAGCATCGCGGCCAGGAGCTCACGGTTGGCCGCGACGTCGTCGACCACCAGCACGCGCAACGGTCGGATGGGTGGCGGTGGCTGGACGTTTCGCTTGGCCGCCATCAGGGCGTCGCCGGGCTCGTACGGCAGCTCGACCCAGAACAGGCTGCCGCGGCCGGGCTCGCTCTCCAGCCCGATCTCCCCACCCATGGCCAGGACCAGCCGGCGACAGATGGCGAGCCCCAGCCCGGTGCCGCCATACTGCCGGCTGATCGAGCTGTCCGCCTGGACGAAGGGCCGGAACAGCTCTGTCTGACGTTCGGTAGGGATGCCGATGCCGGTGTCCTGGACCTCGAATCGCAGCCGTTCGCCACCCGATGTCGCGCCCGGCAGCAGATGCACGGTCAGCGTGACGCTGCCCTGGGCGGTGAACTTGAGGCCGTTGCCGACCAGATTGAGCAGAATCTGTTGCAGTCGGGTCGGGTCACCGCAAACCACGACCGACGCCTTGATCGTCGGCTCGACCCGCAGCGCCAGCCCGCGCTCGGCCGCCTGCGGTGCCAGCAGCGAGCGCACCTGCTCGAGCACGTCATCCAGCACGAAGTCGATCCGCTCCAGAGCAAGTCGACCCGCCTCGAACTTGGCGAGGTCGAGAATGTCGTTGATGATAGCCAGCAGATGGCGGCCCGTTGCGTGGATGACGTCCACATAGCGCGCCTGAGACGGCTCCAGGGTCGAGCTTTTCAGCAGATCGGCAAAGCCCAACAGGGCATTGAGGGGGGTGCGGATCTCGTGGCTCATGTTGGCCACGAACTGGTCCTTGGCCCGGCTTGCCGTTTCGAGCTCGCGGTTGCGCTGCTTGACCAGGCCGGTCTGCTCGGCCAAGCGGCTATACGCCGCCTCGAGCTCGAGCTCACGCTCCTTGCGGTCGGTGATGTCGTGGCAGATCCCGAGCAAGCGCTCGGGTCGACCCGACGAATCCCGCAGCAGCAGCCCGCTGCCGCCGATCCAGCGGACCTTGCCATCCGATAGGACGATGCGGCAATCGTTGGTGAATTGCGGCCCGCCGCTGCCTTGGAAGACCGCGTCCATGCTGCTCTGGAAGCGCTCACGGTCTTGCGGCTCCATGAGCTCCAGGAAGGCGGTGTAGCTTGGCGTGAAACTGGCCGGATCGACCCCGAAGATATCGTAAGTGCCGGCACTCCAGCGCTCGATGCCGGTACGCAAGTCCGCATCCCAGGTCCCCATCCGGCCGGCTGCCAACGCCAGTTGCAGCTGGGCACTGCTTGCCTCTCGAGCCAGCTCCGCCCGTTTCAGCTCGGTCACGTTGTCGTGGATGACCAAGACCGCGGGCCGGCCATCGACCTCGATCGGCCTGGCCTTGAGAGAAAACCAACGCTGCTCGGTCGGCGCGTGACAGGGATAGGTCAGCTGGAACTCCGGCCCGCTTTTGAGAATCGCACGCAGGCCAGCGGCAACCGCAGCGGCGGTCGCGTCCGTTGCGGCAGCCCGGTCGCAAACCTCGAGGTAGCTCGTGTCGATACAGAATAACGGGTCGGGGAGTTGATTGTCGGCCGCGAAGCAACACCAAGCCTGATTGACGAGCATAATACGGCCCTCGGCGTCGAGGAGGGTATTATTACCCGGCATAGCATCAAATAAATCCTGCAATGAAGAGAACATGTGCCCCCTGCTCAAGGGTAGGCCATTCTCATCCCCATTGCCAAAAACGACTTGTGATGGCGCCCCGCTTCTTTATGCCAGGAAACCGCTGCAACCGATAGGCCTGTAATGGCGACCGAGCGGCTACACAGCTCGTTGGGGCCTGCCCCTGCCGCTCGCGCTGCCGCCCCAGCGCCATGCTCGACCACCACCCCCGTCGGGGCACCTACGAATCGGTCGAACTCGATTTCGTCAACGAGCTGCCAAGTTCAACCGCCGCATCCAGCGGCAATGATACAAAATAACATTGACCCGGCGTTCGTTCAAGCGTACATTGATTATTTAGAATATAGAAAATTATCAAATAAATAAGACACATATTCATAGTATCTACAAATAACTATGATCGACATGCTTTCCATGTCACCAGCCACATGCCAACACCACAAATAGGTAGGATCAACACGCCATGAACGACGAGCTCGAGACAAAAATCCGCGGCCGCGCGTACGAGAAGTGGGTCGGTGAGAACCGCCCCAGTGGCCTTGCCGAGCGCCACTGGCTCGATGCCGAACTCGAGGTGACCGAGGAAGCCGAGAACGCGGCCGTGTCCAGATGGGCAGCACCCGTGCGCGGGACCTACGTCGAAAAGCGCAACCAGGCTGCCAGGATTGCCGAGGACGCGCGCGACGCCGGCGGAGCGGACTTGCCGCGGAAAAGTGGCGAGACATTTCAACATTGACTTGCCAGCCTTTCGACCCGGCCGGCGCAGTCGAGTGCCGAGTGGCGGCGGATCGGTTTGCACAGAGCTGGGTTTACGATGTCGTTTCTGGATGGGTGGTTCCGTCAGGGCACGTGCCAACACGGTTGGCTGGCCTGGTCGGTCGGGCTATAGCGCCGCCTCTCACGGCTGGGGCGGGCAGGAATGCGGTGCATCGGGTGCGGGTCGGCGGCAGTGACGGAGCGCCCCGAG
>JBATRI010000602.1:0-68970 GCA_049292515.1 Geminicoccaceae bacterium | reverse complement strand
CGCCTGGCGCTGGACGCCGGCGATCCGACCGGCGCCGCGGCCGCGCTGGAAAATGCCCCTGCCGGCACGGCGGTGCCATTGCGCCACCGGGTGCTGCTCCAAACGGGCGACTGGGCATCGCTCGCCCAGTCAGCGACTGCCGACCTGACCATCGAGAAAACCGAAGCTCCCGCGGGCCCGGCCACGGCGGAAGCCGCCGTGTGGCTGGGTCTCGCCCAGGCACAGCTTGGCCGGTCCGACTTGGCCGCGGCCTTAGCCGATCGTTATGGCGGGCGGGCCGATCGAGAAGCTGCGGCTCTCCTCCGACTGGCCACGACCGTGCCGGAGGCGCCGACACCGCAGCTTCGGCTGCCTGCCGCCGCCGGCGCGTTTGCGGACAGGTTGCGCGCGGCTCTGGACGAGCTGCCCGCCGCACACGGAACGTAGGCTAGAAGCGCACGCGGGCGCTCAGCCCGACCAGGACGATATCGGATTGGTAGTCAGCCTGCAGATTGCCCCGGAACGTGTTGCCCTGGTCCGCCGTCGTGAGATCGACGTCGCTGTCCTCCAGCCAGATGTAGGTCAGAGCGGCATCGAGATCGAGCCATGCCGCAGGCTTCCAGCCGGCGCCCACGGACAGCCAGTAGCGGTTCTCGTCGGGAACCCGCGGGGTCCGGTACTTGTCCTTGACCGGGCTCTGGTCGAGCGCCACGCCGGCACGCAGGGTCAGGTCGTCGGTTGCCTTGTAGGTCGTCCCGAGGGCGAAGAACCAGGCGTCGTGCCATTCCTCCTCGGTGACGTTGTCGGGCTGGTTCGGGTTGTCGAACTTGACCGTGAGCTGGTCGAACACGCTCCAGTCCGTCCACTGCGCCTCCGCCAGCAGAGCCAGCTTCGGGGTCACGTCCTGGTGCAGGCCGATCGAGAGGCTGGCCGGCGTTGTCAGGCCCAGGCTCGCATTGCTGTCCGTGAACGCTCCAGTGCTCCGTCGGAGTATGTTGGCGATCCCGTCATCGTCGCCCGTGAAGTCGACCTCGCCGCGCAGCGTGTGCTTGATCTCGGAACGGTAGGCCACACCAACGCGCGTGCCGGCAAGCGGCTCGACGATCAAGCCGGCATTCCAGCCGTACGCCCAGTCGTCGCCGTGCAGTCGCGAGAACCCATCCTGCTGCGCCGGCGCCGCGCCTGGGACGCCGGCAGCGGCGCCGATCGTCCCGAAGTCGATCGCGTTGGTCAGGGTTCCGTCGGCGTATTGCGCCTGAAACCCGCCGCCGAGCGACAGCCAGTCGGTTGCCCGCCAGGCGAAGGCGGGGTTGATGTTGATGGTCTTCAGATCCGACTTCACGGCGTGATAGCGGCCGACCCATCCGTCCGGATAATTGGTCTCAAGGCCGAAAGGCACGTTCACCGCGAGGCCCAGCGTGACGCGGCCGGGCAGCGGCATGGCCGCATAGAAGGCAGGCAGGACGGCATCCGTCGCGATGTCGCTATTGTGACCGGTACCGCCGATCGTCGTCGGAATGACCGTGCTGCCACTGGCGTCGTTGAGCTCGGCACGAGGCGCCACGGCCGTCGCCACCGCCTGCAGCTGCACCTTGTTGATCCCGCCGAGGGCCGCCGGATTGAAGAACATCAGGCTCAACTCGTCGCCACCGGCGGTGGCGCCGGCGAACGCGTTGCCCTGCGCGCTCGGCGATTGTTCCTTCAGGGCAAATCCGGCAGCCTGCAAGTCCCCGGCCCGTGCCAGGACGACAGCCGCAGCCAGAACGGCACCTCGCAAGGTGTCCCTGCACATGCCTAGAGCAACCCTCTCGCTGCCTTGAAGGCTAGGCGAGGTCCTGACGCTGCCCCAAACGGCAGCGTAAAGCACTCCCCGGTATGCGGGTACTGATACCCCGTTTCACACCGGAGGGTAGAGTTTACCGATCGTCAGGAAGCACCAGCGCGCCGAGGTTGCACGTTGGCCATAGTCCGACTCGTCGAACCGGTGTCAGGCCACGTCTTTTTGACGGGCCTGACGCTTGCGCTCGTTGGGGTCGAGATGCCGCTTGCGCAGACGGACGGCCGCCGGGGTGATCTCCACCAACTCGTCGTCCGAAACGTAGGCGATCGCCCGCTCCAGCGTCATCCGCACCGGCGGCGTGAGCAGAAGGTTGTCGTCCTTGCCGGCGGCGCGGATGTTGGTCAGCTTCTTCGCGCGCAGCGGATTGACGTCAAGATCATTGCCGCGGGTATGCTCGCCAATGATCATGCCCGTGTAGATCTTCTCCCCGGCGCCGATGAACAGCGGCCCGCGATCCTCCAGACTGAAGAGCGCGTAGGCCGTGGACTCGCCTAGCTCGGAGGAGATCAGCACGCCCGTGTGTCGCTGCTGGATCGATCCCTTGAAAGGCTCATAGTCGACAAAGACGCGATTGAGCACGCCCGTGCCTCGGGTGTCGGTCAGGAACTCGCCGAAGTAGCCGATCAGCGCCCGCGACGGCGCGTGAAACACGATCCGCTGCTTGCCGGCGCCGGCTGGTCGCATGTCCTTGAGCTCGGCACGACGGGCGCTGAGCTTCTCGACCACGACACCGGAATACTCCTCGTCGACGTCGACCACGACCTCCTCGATCGGCTCCAGCCGCTCGCCGGTGGTGGGATCGTTCTGGAACAGCACGCGCGGCCGACCCACGCACATCTCGAAACCCTCGCGGCGCATGGTCTCGATCAGCACCGCGAGCTGCAGCTCGCCGCGGCCGGCGACCTCGAACGCGTCGCGCTCCTCGCTGAGCTTGACGCGAATGGCGACATTGCCCTCGGCTTCGCGCACCAGGCGGTCCCAGATCTGCCGGGACGTCACCTTGGTGCCTTCCTGGCCGGCATAGGGACCGTCATTGACGGAAAACGTCATGGCAATGGTCGAAGGGTCGATCGGCTGCGCCGGGATCGGCACCTCCACCGCGGGGTCGCACAACGTGTCGGCGACCGTCGTCTTGGTGAACCCGGCGATCGCCACGATGTCGCCGGCCTCGGCCTCCTCGACGGGCTGCCGGTCCAGGCCGCGAAACGCCAGGATCTTGGAGATTCGGCCCTGCTCGATCAGCTCACCATCGCGGGTCATCGACTTGACAGCCATGTTGGCCCTGGCGCGCCCGGACTCGATGCGACCGGTGAGCAGACGGCCGAGATAGGGGTTGGCCTCCAGCGTCGTCGCCAGCATCCGGAAGGGCCCGTCCTTGTCGGCCACCGGCGGTGCCACGTGCTCGAGAATGAGATCGAACAGCGGCCCGAGATCGACCCGCTCGTCGTCGAGCTCGCGCACGGCCCAGCCATGCTTGGCGCTGGCGTAGATGTGCGGGAAGTCGAGCTGGTGCTCGTCCGCGTCGAGGGCAGCGAACAGATCGAAGATCTCGTTCAGCACTTCCGTCGAGCGCTGCTCGGGCTTGTCGACCTTGTTGATCACCGCGATCGGTCGCAAGCCTTTGCGCAACGCCTTGCCGAGCACGAACTTGGTCTGCGGCATCGGCCCTTCGGCCGCGTCGACCAGCAGCAGGCAGCTGTCGACCATCGACAGGATGCGCTCGACCTCACCGCCGAAATCGGCGTGGCCGGGCGTATCGACGATGTTGATGCGCACGTTCTTCCACACCACTGAAGTGGCCTTGGCCAGAATGGTGATCCCGCGCTCGCGCTCCAGGTCGTTGCTGTCCATGGCCCGCTCCTGAACCTGCTGGTTCTCGCGGAAGGTGCCGGACTGCTGCAGCAGCCGGTCGACCAGGGTCGTTTTGCCGTGGTCGACGTGCGCGATGATCGCGATGTTGCGCAGGTCCATGTAACTCGCTCGGGCGGGAGGGGTCGATGATGCTCAAAAACACGCGGTCCCACGACCGCGCCGCACATATAGGTATGGGCCGGGCCAAAACCAAGCTGTTGGCGTGTTTTGGCGTCATGCCGGTTCGCGGCCATCTGCCGCTGCGGGGACGCGGGTTTGACGCTCATCCCGCAACTGCGTAAGAACCCCGCCCGTGGGGAAGCACCTTGGGGACCAAGATCGGTGTCGACGCAGCTCGAGGGGACCTGGCCCTACTACCGTGAGCATCCTGACTGCGTGATCCTCGGCGTGCAGCCGGGGGCGACGCCGTCTCCCCTTCCGCCGGTGCGCATTTTCCTCGGCACCGAAGAAGGCCAGTACCGCGCCGAACGGATCTTCGTCTGGTCGGTTCTGCAGGTGCGCGATCCGGGCCGGGTCTACGAGATCCACCTGATGAACAATCTCGCCGGCTTCGACCGGCGTGGCTGGCGTACGGGCTTTACTTGCTACCGGTTCGCCATCCCCGATCTCGCCGGCCGCAGCGGCAAGGCGATCTACAACGATGTCGACCAGATCTATCTGGCCGACCCCGCTTTGCTGTTCGATCTCGATGTGGATGGGCACGGCTATCTCGCGATCGACGCCCGCGACACGTCGGTGATGCTGATCGACTGTGCCAAGATGCTGCCGTGGTGGAACCGGGCCGCCGCTTCCGCGCCCGGAGCCAAGGGGCCGCTGACCAGCAAGCCGGCCGTGGTACCGGGCCTGTGGGGCGAGCTCGACCCGCACTGGAACGCCCGCGACCTCGAATATCACGAGGGCCGGACGAAGTGCCTGCACTACACCGCCCTGCATCAGCAGCCCTGGAATCCGTTCCCCGGCATCTTCTCGTACCAGCAGAATCCGCTGGCCTACATCTGGCACGATCTCGAGCGTTCCGCCGATGCGGCCGGGTTCGAGGTCTTCACCGCCGACGCACCGAGCCCCGGCTTCCGGGCCGTGCTGGGCTCCAACCGGCCGCCCGAGGGATCGAGCGTCGTGCATGCGCCGCTGTCGGCGTCGGCGGCCGGCCTGTTGCAACAAACGGCCGCCCGGCGGATTCTACTCACCGACATCGCCTCAGCCGGCCCGACCGCGGCGGAAGTGAAGGGATCGAGCGTCGTCCAGCACGACTTCGCAACGGCACTTGGGAGCTTGCCCGACGAACGATTCGACGCCGTGGTTGCCACCGGCATCGTCGAGCGGATTCCTGGCGGCGATGTTAACTGGGTGCTGCGCAGCCTCTTCCAGGCTGCCGAGCGCGCCCTGGTCCTGCGCCTCACCGTCAGCGCCGAGACTGGGGTCGGCAGTGCCGGTTGGTGGCGCCGCCGAGTCGACGAGATCGCCGCCCATTACCCTGGAGTCAGCTGGGAGCTGGATGCGGCCCGGCTGCTGCCAACCGGTTCGTTCGCCGTCGAGATGACCCAGGTGCGCCGCATCGCGCCGTCGTCCGAGCCACTGGTCTGGGCGCTCACAGGCGAGGGCGAGCTGCAGGACCAGAAGGCCATCAGGCTGGCCGCGGCCCTGGGCTGGCGATACGAGGAAAAGCATGTAGCCTACGGACCTTTAGCCCCCTTGCGCGGCCGTCTGCCCGGGGCAACGGTGGGTGTACTCGATCCAGCTGATTCGGCAACCCTGGCCGCACCGTGGCCCGATATCCTCATCACCACCGGTAGCCGCAGCCTGCCGGTAGCCCGATGGATCCAACGCCAGGCCGGCGGACAGACCAAGCTCGTGCATCTGGGCCGACCGGGTGGCAGCTTTGCGCAATATGACCTCATCATCGCCGCACCCGACGATCGATTGCCAATTCGTGGCAACGTGCTGCAGGTGGCGGCGCCCTTGGCGGGGATCGCGGTATCGCCTGCTCGCAGCGGCCTGACTGCCGATCTCGACCGACCGCTGACCGCACTGTTCATGCCAGCACAGACCTATCCTTGGGTCATGAGCGAAGGCGCCGCCGGTGAGCTCGGCCGAGCGGTCGGCGCCGACCTGGAGCGGCACGGCGGATCGCTCGCCATCGCCATCGCTCCGGGAGCCTCGGGCAAGCTGGTCGAAGCGCTACGCAGCACGCTGCCGCATGAGGCTCGGATGCTCGACGCCGCGGATGCCTATGCCCAGCTGCTGGCAGCGGCGGATCGGTTCATCGTCGTTGCCGGTGACGCCCCTGCACTGGCAGCCAGTGCCACAACTGGCCGACCGATTGCCGTGTTCGACCTGCCCCGGTGGCATGACGATCTACCGGTGATACGGCCGCTGGTGCGCCTGGTGTTGAAGGCGTTCGGCGGCGACACCTACCGGGGCACCCCGCTCCAGCAGCATATCGGCGGCCGTTTCCTCGACTGGCTGACCACACGCGGCCTATGGTTCCGGCCCCGCGACCTGGAAGCGCTCTACCGGTCGCTCGAGGCGCGGGGGCTGGCCACTCGCCTGGGCGCCGGATCGCCGGTGGCCTCGCCACGGCCACTCGACGACCTGCCGCGGGTGGTGGCCAGGGTGCATCAGCTGTCGAGCGAGATCCGCCAGACGGGCTGAACTTTCATCAGCCGCCCCGCACGCGGATGATGGCGTCCGCGGCCGCCGGCCTGGGCCATCAAGGATGAGCTTTCGCCTCGCCCACCTCTCCGACCTTCACCTCGGGCCAATGCCCAGGGTCAGCCCGCGTGCACTGATGAATCAGCGCGTCCTGGGCTATGTTTCCTGGCAACGTCGCCGCTATCGCGTGCATCGGCGCGAGGTGTTGGACGCGCTCGTGACCGACCTTCAGCAGCAGGCTCCCGACCACGTCGCGATCACCGGGGACCTGGTCAACATCTCGTTGCCGGCCGAGTTCGTGCAGGCCGCCGTCTGGCTGCGCCAGCTCGGCACGCCGGACTGGGTCACCGTGATTCCAGGCAATCACGACGCCTATGTCGAGGTGAAGTGGCGCGAGGCCTGGGCGCACTGGTCGGACTATATGAGCGGCGACGCGGCGAACGGCCGTGGCGGCGACGCTGCCGTCTTCCCGTTCGTGCGCCGGCGTGGCGAGGTTGTTCTCATCGGGATGTCCACGGCGGTCGCGACACCGCCCACGTTCGCCACGGGACGTCTAGGGCGGCCGCAGATCGAGGCCCTGGGGCGGGCACTCGACAGCGCCGGCGACGACGGTTCTTGCCGCGTGCTGCTGCTGCATCATCCGCCGGTGGCGACGATGACCGACTACCGCCGGCGGCTCGTCGACAGCGACGAGCTGGCCGCATTGCTTTGGACGCGGTCGGTGCACCTGGTCCTATGCGGGCATCAGCACATTTTTCAGCTTGGCGCTCTACCGTCGGCCCGAGCATCGATCCCGGTGGTGGGGGCACCCTCGGCCTCGCTGCACGGCGGCGATCGGCACCATGAAGGTGGCTATATTCTTTATGACTTGGTACCAGTCGAACGTGGTTGGGAGATTGACCTCGAGCTGCGTCGCTTCGATTTGGCCACGGGCGGGTTCACCCGCGTGTTCAAGCGGCGGCTGCAGCCAAGCGAAGGGCCGGCTGCCGTCCGGTTGCAAGCCGCTGGCTAGAGCATGCTGTAGCGGTCCAGAGTGCAAGACACCGGTGGCGGCGAACCATCCCGCCGGAACGAGGGGCCGCAGCCGGGGCTCTGCGCATGTCGATCTATAGCCGCTATCTCCTCGCGCAGATTGCGCGCCCAATGCTCACCACCATTCTGGTGGCTTTGATCGCCCTGTTGGCCGAGCGGACGCTGCGCGTGATCGACCTCGTCGTCGGCTGGCGTGGCAGCCTCTTCGTCGTTTTCGAGATGCTGGGCTACCTGATCCCGCACTACATGGGTCTGGCCCTGCCGGTGTCCTTTTTTCTGGGCATCCTGCTGACGTTCAATCGACTTGGCCGCGAGGGCGAGCTGGCTGCCATGTATGCTTCGGGCGCCGGGCTGCCGCAGCTGATGCGGCCGATCCTGATGGCGTCCTTCGGCTTGGCCTTGGTCGCCGCATTGCTGGTGAGTATTCTTCAGCCCTATGCGCGCTATGCCTATCGAGCCGCTACCTATGCGCTGACCAATGCCTCGTTCACCACCTTGCTGCAAAGCGGGCTGTTCACGACCCTGGGCGACACGACCTACATGGTCGAGCATATTTCCGACGACAAAACCGCCATGGAAAAGGTGTTCCTCTTCCAGGGCAAAGCCGGCGGCAACACCACGACGATCACCTCTGCCACCGGGCGTGCCGAGCGCAGCGATCCGACCAGCCCGATCGTTCTCAAGTTACAGAACGGCATCCAGCAAATGATGCCGCCCGACAGCGCCGACGGCTCGGGCGAAGTCGTGCTCCGTTTTCGTGAGTTCGAGACCACCTTCGCCAATCCCGACGACGACTTCCGGCCGCGCGGCGAAGACGAGCGCGAGATGACGCTGTACGAGCTGTGGTCGGCCCGGGGCCAGCCGCCGCCCCAGGTCGATACTTGGGAAATCTCCTCCGAACTGGACGGTCGCCTCGTGCGCATCGCTATCCTGCCGGTGCTGCCGCTGATGGCGATCCCGTTGGCGATCGGCCGCGTGCGCAGTCAGCGCTCCTATGGGCTGGTCGTCGGCTTGGCCGTGCTCATCGCCTTCTACCAGATCATCCAGGTTGGGGAATCGCTGGCGGACAACAACAAGCTGCCGTCCTGGCTCGCACTGTGGGTGCCGTTCGCCGTGTTCGCCCTGGCCTCGGCACTCTTGTTTGTCCGGTCGGCCACTCGGGTGCCGGATCCGCGGCTCGGGCTCTGGATGGATGCCCAGGTCGATCGAATTGGTCGACTTCTACCGCAGCGACGCGCGTTGCCGACGGTCCGCAGATGAGCGTGCTGATGAGGTACCTGAACCGCATGTTCCTGGTGCGGTTCCTGGTGGTCCTCTTCGGCATCATCGGCTTTGCCGCGGTGATCGACCTGATCGACGTCGGAGCGGAGCTGGCCCGTGCTCCGGAGGGAGTTCTGTTCGCGGGCCTGCGCTATTTCGGCCTGCGGCTGCCGATCATGCTCTCGGAGCTCATGCCCATCGCTGCGCTGATCGCCGGGCTGCTGGCGGTGGCCGACCTTCTGCGCCATCGCGAGCTTGTGGTGATCTGGAGCATCGGCGTGACGCCGATGCGCATTCTGCGCATGCTCCTGCCCGCCGGCCTGGCGCTGATGGCCTTCAAGTTTGTGATCGACGACCAGGCGTTGCCACGGGCGGCCAATGCCCTGCGCATCTGGGGTATCGGCGAGTACAAGCACAGTCTCACGGAGGGCCAGGTCGGCGGATTCTATTGGGTGCGGGCAGGCAATGACATCGTTCGCATGTCGGCAGATGCCGCCGCAATCGGCGAAATCGACAACATCACCATCTTCCGTCGCGGTGACGACGGCATCCTTACCGAGCGGCTGCAGGCCGCCAGAGCCACACCGACATCTAATGGGTGGCAGCTGCACCAAGTACTTCGCTCGCGGGTCGGCGATCGCTCGGTCGACAAGCTGCCGTCGGTGGAGTGGTCCGGCCATATCGATATCGACCGGATTCGGCTTCTCGCCCGACCGCCACGCGAACTCGAGCTGTCGCAACTCCAGGCGATCGCCGCTGCCGATGGCTACGGGCTACGGGCACGCGAGCCATATCTGACCTGGATCAACCAGCGCATCGCCGGGGCCTTCGTGCCGATGTTCCTGATGATGCTGGCCTTCGCCCTGGTCCGCCGGTTCAGCCGTACCGCCTCGATCGCGCCGGTGTTCATGACCGCCGTCGCCATCGGCTTCACCTTGCTGATCGTGAGCGGAGTGACCAGCGCGCTAGGCGAAGTCGCGTTGCTCAACCCGGTCCTCGCCGGCTGGGGACCGCCGCTGTGTCTGGCCATGATCGTCCTGTGGCTGGCGCTGCGTGACGGCTGGCAGGCGCCGCGTCGCCTGCCTCGTTCCTGAAGGCACGGGCACCGCTGGCGCATTGACACAGGCGCGCAGTAGGACGATCCTCCCGAGCAATAACGGTGGACGGTGCCACTAAGGCACACCACCAAGGGAGGCAAAGATGGGTCCGGTACTGTTTACGGACGTCGTCGTGCTGGATGCCTCGGGAACCGAGCCGTTCCCGGGGGAAGTGTTGGTCGTCGGCAACCGTATCCGCACCGTGGCCCGGGGCAGCAAGCAGATCGCACGTGATCAGGCGGCACGGGTGGTCGGCGGGCACGGGATGACCTTGATGCCGGGGATGGTGGAAGGCCATTGCCACCCCTCCTTCACGGGTGTGGCGCTGCCCTATCAGCTGGGCATGATCCCGCCCGAAGATCACACCCTTAAGACGGCAGCCAACGCGAAGCTGCTGTTGGACAGCGGGTTCACCAGTGTCTACTCGGCGGCGTCCGCGAAACCGCGGCTCGACGTGGCAGTGCGCAACGCGATCAACGCGGGCGAGCTGTCGGGACCCCGGATGCGCGCGGCCAGCCCGGAGATCGTGGCCACGGGCGGCCTCGGCGACGAGCGCCAGCTGCATCTGCATCGTGAGAGCTTTGCTGCCATCGCGGACGGGCCCGAGGAAATCCGGCGCGCGGTGCGGACCTTCATCCGTGAGGGTGTCGACAACATCAAGCTGAACGTTTCCGGCGACGACTTCTATCCGCACGCTCCGGCCGGCTGTACCACCTACTCGGATGCGGAAGTGCGCATGGCCTGCGAGATCGCGCACGAGTTCGGCAAGCAGGTCGCCACCCATTCGAGATCGGCCAACAGCGTCAAGCTCTCCATCCGCTGCGGGGTCGACTGCATCTATCATTGCGAGTTCGCCGACGAGGAGGCGCTCGACATGATGGAAGCGGCCAAGGATCGGATCTTTCTCGGCCCAGCGGTCGGGCTCCTGCACAACACGGTCTACGAGGCCGAGCCCTGGGGTATCACCGCTGCGATGGTCGAGCAGATGGGCATGCGGCGCAACCTCGAGAAAACCGCCGAGGTCTATGCCGAAGTGAAGAAGCGCGGCATTCGCGTGGTGATTGGCGGCGACTACGGTTTCGCCTGGACGCCGCAGGGTACCAATGCTCGCGACCTTCAGCATTTCGTCAACCTGTTCGGCTACTCGCCGATGGAGGCGCTGATCTGCGCCACACGTTATGGCGGCGAACTGATGCGGATGGGTGGCGAACTCGGCCAGCTGCGCGAGGGCTATTTGGCCGATCTGCTGCTGGTCGACGGCAATCCTCTGCAGGATATCGGCATCATGGCGGATCGCAGCCGGTTCGCCATGATCATGAAGGATGGCGTGATCCACAAGGATCCCGAAGTCCACGCAGGCTGGCATCGTATTGCCGCCGAATAGTTGAACTGCGGTGAGCCACAACAAGAACGGGGCATCCGCCCCCTGCTCAGGGAGTAATGTATGATGCCGGTACGTCGTTTCATGTTTGGCGCCGCCATGGTCGGGGCCTTGGGCTTGGCGGCTGGCGGCGCCTGGGCCAAGCCCAAGGTGGTGACTGGCCCCGGCTACCTGCCGGAATGCTTCAAGCCCTGGAATGCCGAGACCAAGATGTTCCAGTGGGATGCCAAGCCGGGTCCGTATCGCATCGCCTTGGTCAACGGCTTCGTCGGCAACACCTGGCGGATTCAGATGATCCAGACCGCCAAGGCTTTTGCGGAGACGCCCGGCATCAAGGACAAGATCAAGGAATTCAAGGTCATCTCCACCGGCACCGACGCGGCGGCGCAGCTCGGAGCGATCGAGGACTTCATCAACCAGGGCTACGACGCGATCGTGACCATTGCCGTCAGCCCGGAAGGTTTCGATCGGGTGATCAAGTTGGCCGACCGCAATGGCGTGGTCATCGTGCCGTTCGACAACGTCCTCGACACCGACGCGGTGATGATGGTCAACGAGGACCAGCATCAGATGGGCGTGATGTCGGCCGAGTTCCTGCTCAAGGAACTGGGTGACGTGCGTACCGGCAAGATCCTCGAGGTGCGTGGGGTGCCCGGCAACTCGGTCGACCGTGATCGCCATGTCGGCTTCCATGAGATCATGGAGAAAGAGGCGCCGAACCTGGAAATCGTCGAGGTCGTCGGCAACTGGGACGATGGCACCGCGCAGAAGGCCACGGCCGATGCGTTGGCGGTGCATGGCCAGTTCGTCGGCTTGTTCACCCAGGGCGGCTCGACCGGCTCGGTACGTGCCTTCCTCGACGCCGGGCACCCGATGGTGCCGATGGCCGGCGAGGGTGAGAACGGCTTTCGCAAGTACATCGCCGAGTACAAGGACAAGGGGTTGAGGGGCCTGTCCTACGGCCAGTCGCCGGGCTTGGTCGCGATCTCGATGAAGGCGGCCATCGCCGCGCTCGAAGGCAACCCGATGCCGCAGATGATCTCGGTGCCGGTGCCGTTTGCCGACTATACGACGCTGGAAGACGGCAAGAACTATTGGTCGGATCTCACCGACAATTTCTTTACCGTCAATGCATTCCCTCCCTGTGATGTCAATATCAGCGCCGTCGAGATCATGGGTAAGACCGCGGACAACGTGCAGTAGTTATGAGTGAACGGGCGGCGCAACGTCGCCCGTTCTTCTATCAGCTTCTTTTAACTGCGAGGGGGCAGCGGCATGGCCGAGCTTGACGCCGCGACTGCGGCGCCGCTGCTCGAATTGCGTGGCATCGCCAAGCGATATGGCGGTGTGCGTGCTTTGGAGGAGGTCGACTTCGACTGTCGACCCGGCTCGATTCACGCGGTTCTCGGCGAGAATGGGGCTGGAAAGTCCACCCTGATCAAGATCATCTCGGGCGTGGTGCAGCCCGACGTCGGCGAAATCCGACTGGCCGGCCAACCGGTTCGCTTCGCTGGCCCCAGTGCCGCCAACCGTGCCGGTATCGTCGCCATCTTCCAGGAGCTGTCGCTGGTCCCCGATCTCAGCGTCGCGGACAATGTCTGCCTGGCCGACCCGCCGCGCCGATTCGGCATGATCGACCAAGGGGCCCAGCGGCGCAGAGCTGCGGAGTATCTAGGCCGGCTCGGCTGTGGAGACATCGATCCACGGACCCGCATCAAGGACCTGCCGCTATCGCGACGACAGCTGGTGGAGATCGCCAAGGCGCTGGCGTTGCGGCCGCGGCTGCTGATCCTGGACGAAGCGACCTCGGCGCTGACGGCAGCCGACGTCGAGCGCGTCTTCGAGCTGTTGCATCAGCTGCGCCGGGACGGCTTGGCCCTGCTCTACATCTCCCACCGCATGCACGAGATCGCGGCGCTTGCCGACACCTGCTCGGTGTTCCGCAACGGCCGCCATGTCGAGACCTTCGCGCATGGAACACGCACGGACCAGGAGATCGTTCGGTTGATGATCGGCCGTGACATCACCCAGGTCTATCCGCCCAAGCCGCTCGCCCGAGCGCATCCCGAGAAATGTCTGGAGGTGACGGGCCTCGGCTGGGGTGATCGGCTCACGGACCTGACCTTCGGGGTGGGCAGGGGTGAGATCGTTGGCCTTGGCGGACTGGACGGTCAGGGACAGCGCGAGTTGATGCTGGCGTTGTTCGGTGTCCTGCGCGGGGTCGAAGGCACCATCCGCATCGGCGGTGCACCTTACGTGCCGTCCAGTCCGGCCCACGCCCGATCGGCAGCCTGCGGCATGGCTTTGGTGCCCGAGGACCGCAAGACCGAGGGCCTGCTGCTGCCGATGGCCATTCGTGACAATCTGAGCCTCGCAGCCCTGGCTGGGATGGGGCGACTGGGGATTGTCGACGGCGGCCAGGAGCGCCGCGTCGTGGACGAGATGGTCAAGCGCCTGCACATCAAGATCGGCGACGCGGATGATCCCGTAGGCACGCTGTCGGGTGGCAACCAGCAAAAGGTGGTGATCGGCAAATGGCTGCTCACCCGGCCGCGACTGATCCTGCTCAACGACCCGACCCGCGGCATCGACGTTGGCACCAAGCAGGAGCTTTACCGATTGATGCGGGAGCTCGCTGACGCCGGCGCTGCGATCTTGTTCTACAGCACCGACTATGACGAGCTGGTCGGCTGCTGCGATCGGGTGCTCATCCTCTATGACGGCCGGATCGTACGCATGCTCGAAGGCAATGAGATCACGGAGCACGCCATCGTGGCCAGCGCGTTGAACATCACAACCCCTCTGGCCGAGACCGCCGCGTGAACAGATTCACCACGATGATCGGCCGTAATTTGGGCCTGGCCCTCGCCATCCTGCTCTTCGTGGTCTTCTACGGTGTCTATAATGCCCTGCACCCCAAGGGGTTCAGCGCCGCCGTCCTGATCCAGAACAGCAACGAGAGCCTGGCCCTGATCATGGTGGCGATGGCGCAGACCGTGCCGGTGCTGGCAGGTGGCCTCGACCTGTCGGTGGGTGCGGTGATGACGCTGGTTAACTGCGTCGCGAGCCATCTGATGGTGGGCTCGCCGGCGGCCCTGGTAGGTGGCACCGTGGTGTGCCTGGCCGTCGGTGCCCTGGCCGGCTTCATCAACGGTTGCGTCGTCGTCTATGGCAGGCTCCAGCCGATCATCGCCACGCTGGCGACGGCGGCGGTCTATGTCGGCATTGCCCTCTATCTTCGGCCGACGCCGGGCGGCGAGATCGACAAGGATCTGGCATGGGCCTTCACCAACGATCTCTACGAGCTGGCCGCGACCTATGGCTGGTTCGATGCCGGCGATGCCGCCTGGTTCCAGCCGATCGCCTGGATACCGGTGCCGTTGCTGCTGACGATTGCCGTGGTGGTGCTGGTCTGGCTGCCTTTTCGGGCGACCGTGACCGGACGCAACGTCTACGCCGTGGGTTCGAGTGAGGCCGCAGCCTATATGTCCGGGCTCGCCATTGACCGGGCGCGGCTCGCCGCGTTCACGCTGGCCGGCTTTTTCGCCGGGGTCGGTGGCCTTTATCTCGCCATCCAGACATCGAGCGGCAATGCCGACGTGCCCCAGGCCGGTGGCTACACATTGAATTCGATCGCCGCCGTGGTGATTGGCGGCACGGTCCTCACCGGTGGCAGTGGCGGTGCCATCGGCTCGCTGATAGGCGCTCTGGTCATCAGGGCCATCTCGTTCAATTTTCGGATCTTCGACGTGCCGCCGCTTCTGCAGCCGCTGTTTGAGGGCTTGGTCTTGCTTGCAGCGGTCTCGCTGGGTGCGGGCCGTGTGTTTCGCGTCAAGAACCGCCTGCAGTTGATGAGCTGATCCCATGCTGAAGCTCTCCGCTGACGACCGTCCGATCGCCATCGCCAGTATGTTTGTGCTGGTGATTCTGGCTCTGGGCTCCGGCTACACCCTGACCACGCAGGGTAGCCTCGCCTTCCTCAGCCCGGTCTACCTCCTCCAGCAGCTGCAGGTCGGCGCCTTCCTGGGGATCGTCGCCGCCGGGATGATGTTGGTCATCCTGCTGGGCCATATCGACTTGTCGGTACCCTGGACGCTGGCGGCGGCAGCCATGATGGCAACGGCCATCGGCGGCCCAATGGCGATACCCGTCGGCATCGGCATCGGGCTTGTCGTTGGCGTCTTCAATGGTATCGGTGTGGCCTACCTGCGCGTACCGTCGATGATCTTCACCCTGGGCGTCAACGCGCTGCTACGTGGGCTGATGGTCGTGCACACCGGTGGCTTCGCGCCCCAAACCCATGCCACGGAGTTCATGACCTTCCTTGCCACCGGCCGCGTGTTGGGACTGCCGATGGCGCTGCTGGTATGGGCGCTGCTGTCCGTGGCCATGGTTTTCCTGCTGCGGCGCACCATCTTCGGCCGCTATGTCTATGCCATCGGCAACCGTGAGGCCGCGGCCTACCTTTCGGGCGTACCGACGCGGGCGGTGTTGGTCGCGGCCTTCGCCTTGTGCGGCATGTGTGCCGGCCTCGCCGGCGTCCTTCTCGCTGGCTATTCGACCAAGGCCTACCAGGGCATGGGCGACGCCTACCTCCTGCCCTCGATTGCCGCCGTCGTGATCGGTGGTACCCATATCCTGGGCGGCCGTGGCCGTTACGCGGGTACGGTGGTCGGCACCATCCTGATCACGCTGCTCTCGTCCGTGCTGTCGGTCATGCAGATGCCAGAGGCCGGCCGGCAGATCATTTACGGGCTGGTGATCATCATCATGCTGCTGGCCTATGGTAGAAGTCGACCAGTCGGTGCGTGAGTATCCGGCATGTCCACCGGCCCGCTGCTGGGGGAGAGATCCGTGCTTTCCGGGCTCGAGGTGGCGATCCTAAGCTCGAGCTCGCGTCGTTTGGTATAAAGAAATCGCACCAGATCGTATTCGAACGGCGAGCCCGAGCCGAAGTAGCGGAAACTGACGTTGCGCCGCAGATCGACCGCGTAGAGGACGTAAATCATCGGGTTGAAATACACCCAGTCCGTGACGATCGACTGCGGTGGCACGGTGGAAGCGATCACCGAGTCGGTGACAAAGCCGCTGAAGTCACGAACATTGGATGGCCCAAGCACGGGTACCACGAGATAGGGGCCGTTGCTGACCCCCCAGCGGCCCAGGGTCAGACCGAAATCCTGTGGCTGCTGTACGACGCCCAAGGGCGTGGCCACGTCGAACAACCCGAGCAGACCGACGGTCGAGTTCATGAGGAAGCGGAGCACGGCTCGGCCAGCAACGTCGGGCCGGGCCTGCATCAGCCCGTTCGTGGCGTTGCGGAACTCGGTCAGATTCGAGAAGAAGTCCGTCACTCGGTTTTCGATGAAGTCAGGTGTGACGAACTGGTAGGCATCGACCGCCGGCAGGAAAATATAGCGGTCGAACTTGGCGTTGAACTTGTAGATGGCTCGATTCGTGCCTTCCCAAGGATCGTAGATCCTGAGTGGAAAGTCCCCCGCCTGCTCTTTGGCCGACAACTGGAACTGTGCCGGCGCGGTGCCGAGTTGATAGGCTGGTGTTGCTGCGCAACCGCCCAGGATGACCGCGAGCGCCGCAGCCGCCAACCCCCTCAAGATCACGACCTCGCCTCCGGCGCCCAAATCAGTTCGAGCATGGTGTGAATGAACTCACGCTGGTCCATGCTGCCGCAATGTCCCCCGGTCGGGAAAATCCGGGCGCGTTCGCCAAACACGTTCTCGAGCCAATTCACCTCGTCGCGCGATAGGATGACGTCGTCCTGCGTGCCCAGCATGACGACCCCGGGAGCCGTGCGCAGATATTGTTCGATCGGGCGCAGGCTTGCCCGTGCAATCAGCTCCTCGCGGGTAACGTTGGGCTCGCGGCGTTGGATGAAAGGCATATAGACCCCATCCATGTAGTTGACGAAGCTCAGCCGCATGGCCTCAAGCATGACATCCGTGAGCGAGGTCGTCGATGTAAGCTGTGCGTTTTTCGGGACCAAGTAGCCGGAGTTGGTCATGACATCACTGGTAAAGCTCATGTCGGCAGAAGTCATTCGAAATACCAAACCAATCAGAAGTTCAAGCTCCTGCTCCGGCGGTTCAAGAACAGTGTATGCTCTATACATGAATGCATTATCAGTAAAATCGACCTTATCTTTTACCGTATATAGTGCAATCACTTGGTCAAAAATATGATCGATGAATTTATCTACTGCGACGGGATCGTTCGAAAGATGCTTATTGACCATATCGTCAAGTCTATTCACGGAATTATAAAGATCTACGGCAGGATTTATTACTATGGCCTTTTCAAAATTCAGCCGCTTCTCCATTGCATCAATGTAGCTGACATAAGCCGCGTGGGTGCCGCCCAGGCTGTAGCCGCCGACATAGTAGCCGCTGATGCCGATCTCGCCGCTCAACTGCCCCGCGATGGTGTTCATGACGTCGTAGAGGTCGTGCCCGTCCACCTCCAGCTGGCCTGGCACTCCCTGCGAGGATGCGGTGACGATGAAGCTCGGATGCGTCGGGCTGGCCAGCGTCACGACGTGGAAACCGGCTTGGTAGAGCACGCCGGCAAGCATCTGCGACTTGGAGGAATCGAACCCGGCGCCAGTGCCGCCGATGACGAAGAAGAGCGGCGCGTTCGGTCGCCGTTGCTTCAGCACCCCATAGGGCATCCCATCGCCATAGTACCAGAAGACAGGCGGGACCTGACGATTGGGGAACACCTCGAGATGACGGACCTCGGTAATCTCCGCGAGCCGGGCCGTGCTCAGCAGGGTGGCCTGGTTGGCCGGGGGCGTGGCTGCCACCGTGGCGGCAAAGGGGCTGACGAACGGATAGTCGTAGACGCCCATGAAGCGTGCCTCGGCGTTGCCGGGTGCCAAGAATCCGAGCGCCACGAACGCCCCCAAGATCAAGGATCGCATTTGACCATCACCGTCCTGACCGCAGCTTAGCGTCGGTAATCGACGCTCAACCCAATGGCAAGTGCGGCCGGGCCACGTCTGGGGTGTCATCGTGCGCAACCCAGCGGCGAGGTCACGGGCAGTTCCGCGGATCCCACGTCCCGTCCTTCGATTTCCTGCTATGATGCGGGGAGATTGAAGGTCACGACTATGCCGGCGCCCGATCATACGCTTCTTCGTTTTCTCGCCCGCAACTGCCTCATGGGGATCGCTGCCGGTTGGGGAATACTGGCAACACTCCTCTATCTCGACGTCGCGAGGTTGGGGCAGCTGCTGATGGGCTCGGACCAGTGGTTCTTGACGCTGGTGCTGGCCGCGATGGGATTTGCCGTCACGTTCGGCGGGCTTGCGATGGCTACTGCGATTTTCCTCCTGCCCAAGGAGTGAGGTTGGGCCGCACCCTTCGTGCATCGGCCAAAGGGCTTGATCTGCGTCAACGCAACTGCAATGCAGACCCCCCTAACCTGTCCTTGCAGCGGCTGACCAAACGGGGTGAACGATGACGGCGACGACCGGCGGCGAGAAGGTACGCGAGGCGGTAGCTGTATTCGATGACGTGTCGGGACTCGAAGCCGCCGTCGAGGAGCTGCGTGCCGCAGGTTTCCCTGAGGCTGACATCAGTCTTTTGGCCGCGGACGACGCGGTCGAGCGCAAGCTCGGCCATATGTATCAACGGGTCGAGGAGCTGGAGGACGAGCCGCTTGCCCCGCGCACGGCCTTTGTTTCCGGCAAGAATCTGGGCGACCGCGAGAGCCGTCTGGTAGGGTCATTGACCGTTCTGCCGACCGTGATCGCGGCGGGCACTGTCGTGGCATCCGCTGGCGCGGTGGCTGCGGCTATCGTTGGCACCGCCATTGCCGGTGCCCTGCTCGGGACCGTCTTCACGCACTGGATGGATCAGCGTCATGCCGACTGGCTGCAAGGCCAGCTTGATCGCGGCGGCATCCTGCTGTGGGTGCGCACGGCCGACGCGCAGCGCGAGCGCGACGCGCTGGCGATCCTGACGCGCTACTCGGCCCATGACATCCATATCCACGAAATTCCGGTGAGCGTCTGAGCGTCCGATGGCGGCACGGGCTCACATCTTCCTGACCCTGGCCGTTGTGCTCGGCAGCTTTATCGCCCAGCCTGTCCGGGCACAGGGCGAACAGGTCGATGTCGAGATCGTCAACCGGACCTTCCAGCCGATCGACGTCGAGATCTATGATCAGGTCTGCCGGCAAGTCATCTATGCCGGGCAGATCATCGCCAATGCCTCGGTTTCGGTGGCCGCCTGCCCGAATCAGGACGGACTTGCCAACCTCACCGTGGCCGATCGGTTCGGCCACCGCCAGACCTACAGCGGCCTCGCCGATCCTTCGACCGTCAACGTCGAGTTCAACTGAATATCGGTACTACAACGACACAGGGCCGCCCATTTGGCGGCCCTGCTTTCGATTCAAGACAGAAGTGGCGGGGACCTAGTAGTCCGAATCGCCACCCGTCTGAGCCCCGCCCTCGTCATCCTTGCGGCGGTCGGCGACCATTGCTTCGGTGGTCACCAGGAGACCGGCGACCGAGGCTGCATGCTGCAGCGCAGTGCGCACGACCTTGGTCGGGTCGATGATGCCCTTGGCGACCAGATCGCCAAACTCGCCGGACTGGGCATCGTAGCCCCACTTGTCGTTGGTGCTCTCGAGCAGCTTGCCCACGATCACCGAACCGTCGACACCGGCGTTCTCGGCGATCTGCCGCGCCGGGGCCTGGATCGCCTTGCGGACGATCTCGACGCCGAAACGCTGGTCGTTGTTGGCCGGCGTCACGTCTCCGATCGCCTTCATCGAATGGAGCAGGGCAACGCCGCCACCCGGGACGATGCCTTCCTCGACCGCGGCCTTGGTGGCGTGCATCGCATCGTCGACGCGATCCTTGCGCTCCTTGACCTCGGTCTCGGTGGCACCGCCGACGCGGATGATAGCAACGCCACCGGCGAGCTTGGCCAGCCGCTCCTGCAGCTTCTCACGGTCGTAGTCCGAGGTGGTCTCCTCGATCTGCGCCTTGATCTGCGCGATCCGGCCCTGGATCTCGTCCTTGGAGCCGGCACCGTCGACGACGGTGGTGTCGTCCTTGTTGATGACGACCCGCTTGGTCCGGCCGAGCATGTCCAGCGTGACGTTCTCGAGCTTGATGCCCAGATCGTCGGTGATCACCTGACCAGCCGTCAGCACGGCCAGATCCTCGAGCATGGCCTTACGGCGATCGCCGAAGCCCGGGGCCTTGACGGCCGCGACCTTGAGGCCACCACGCAGCTTGTTGACGACCAGGGTCGCCAGCGCCTCGCCCTCGACGTCCTCGGCGATGATCAGGAGCGGCTTGCCGCTCTGGACGACGGACTCGAGCACCGGCAGCAGCGCCTGCAGGTTGGAGAGCTTCTTCTCGTGGATCAGGATGTAGGGATCCTCGAGCTCGACCCGCATCTTCTCGGCATTGGTGATGAAGTAGGGCGAGAGGTAGCCGCGATCGAACTGCATGCCCTCGACGATGTCGAGCTCGGTCTCCTGGCTCTTGGCCTCCTCGACGGTGATCACACCCTCGTTGCCGACCTTCTGCATCGCGGTCGCCAGCATCCGGCCGACCTCGGCGTCGCCGTTGGCCGAGATGGTGCCGACCTGCTCGATCTGCTCGTTGGTGGAAACCTTGGTCGAGCGCCGTGCCAGGTCCTTGACGATGGCGTCGACCGCGAGGTCGATGCCGCGCTTGAGGTCCATCGGGTTCATGCCGGCGGCGACGCCCCGGGCACCCTCGCGAACAATGGCGGCGGCCAGGACGGTGGCCGTCGTCGTGCCGTCACCGGCGATATCGCTGGTCTTGGAGGCGACCTCCTTGACCATCTGCGCGCCCATGTTCTCGAACTTGTCGGAGAGCTCGATCTCCTTGGCGACCGTCACACCGTCCTTGGTGATGCGTGGTGCGCCGTAGCTCTTGTCGAGGACGACGTTACGACCCTTCGGGCCCAGCGTCACCTTGACCGTGTCGGCCAGGGTCTGCACGCCGCGCAGCATACGGCTGCGGGCATCGGTCGAAAATCTGACGTCTTTGGCGGCCATGTGGCTCGGTACTTTCTACGGCTGGGTTCAGGCGGCTTTGGCGGCGGCGCCGGCGGCGCCTTCGATGACACCCATGACATCGCTCTCCTTCATGATCAGGAGATCCTCGCCGTCGAGCTTGACCTCGGTGCCCGACCACTTGCCGAACAGGATGCGGTCGCCGGGCTTGAGGTCGAGCGGAACGATCTCACCGGCCTCGTTGCGTGCCCCGGGACCGACGGCGACAACTTCGCCCTGCATGGGCTTCTCTTTGGCCGTATCGGGAATGATGATCCCGCCCTTGGTCCTGGTCTCTTCCTCGACACGCTTGATGACGACGCGATCGTGCAACGGCTTGAACCGCATATCCGGCAACTCCCTGGGCGCCCTGGTGTGGGCGGTCTCTTGGCACTCGCATTCGAGGAGTGCCAACCTGCCCCGCAACTGGCTACGCTGCCAGCCTTCCGCAAGGGGCAAGGCCGCCATTCACGCAGGAAGCGTTCGATAACGTCGCGGCGTCGCCGATACGTTCAGGGCGTCTGATGCAGGTGAACCGCCCGCTTCACGCCCCTGGGTCGGGTGAGCTCGTTCCACTTCGACTGCGCCTCGTGGATCGGTGTCATTGCCGGGCGCGGCACGTTGCGGCCGGCGCCGCGGGTCACGTCGAGCTGGCCGTCGCGCCAGACGATCTTGCCGCGGCTCACCGTGACCTTGGGCGCGCCCTTGACGGTGATACCCTCGAACACGTTGATGTCGAGCTTCGAATGATGGGTCTTTTGCTGGATGGTATGGTTGGCCTTAGGGTCCCAGACCACGAGATCGGCGTCCGACCCGGCCTGGATCGCACCCTTTTGCGGGTAGATGTTGAAGATCTTGGCGCAGTTAGCCGAGGTCACCGCCACGAACTCGCTGGGTGTCAGGCGGCCGGCATTGACGCCAAAGTGCCAGAGGATCTTCAGCCGTTCCTCGAGACCGCCCGTGCCGTTGGGGATCTGGGTGAAGTTGTCCTTGCCCATCTTCTTCTGCTCGAGCGTGAAGGCGCAATGGTCGGTGGCCGTGGTCTGCAGCGTGCCGGAGGCCAGCCCGTCCCAAAGGGCCTTTTGGTGCTCCTTCGAGCGGAACGGTGGGCTCATCACGCGCGAGGCCGCGAACTCCCAGTCCGGGTTCTGGTAGACGCTCTCGTCGAGCACGAGATACTGGGCCAACGGCTCGCCGAACACGCGCTGGCCGTCGGCGCGGGCGCGCGCAATCGCGTCCGTCGTCTCACGGCAGGAGGTGTGCACGATGTAGAGCGGTACGCCGGTGATCTTGGCCAGCATGATCGCCCGATTGGCTGCCTCGGCCTCGACATGCGGCGGACGTGACAAAGCGTGTCCTTCCGGGCCGGTTATGCCCTGTGCCAGCAGTGACTGCTGCAGGCGGAACACGGCCTCGCCGTTCTCGGCATGGACCAGTGGCAAAGCGCCCAGCTCGCGGCACTGCGAGAAGCTCTGAAACATGATCTCGTCGTCGATCATGAGAGCGCCCTTGTAGGCCATGAAGTGCTTGAAGCTGTTGACCCCGCGGTCGATGCATTCTGCCATCTGCTGGGCTGTACGGTCCGACCAGCCGGTAATGGCCACGTGAAAGCCGTAATCGGCGCAGGCCTTCTGCGCCCACTCCGACCACTGGTCGAGTCCCTCGGTCAGGCTCTGCGGCGAGGGCAGGCACATGTCGATGATCATCGTGGTGCCGCCTGCGAGCGCCGACGCGGTACCCGAGAAGAAGTCCTCGACCGCCACGGTGCCCATGAAGGGCATTTCCATATGGGTGTGGGGATCGATCCCGCCCGGGATTACGTAGGCGCCGCCAGCATCGACGATCTCGGCCCCGGTAGGGGCATCCAACCCCTCGCCAACGCTCACGATCTTCCCTTCATCGCAGAGCACGTCGGCCCGGAAGCTCCGGTCCGCATTGATCACCGTTCCGCCGCGCACCAGCAATGCCATGACCGTCTCCGCGCCCTATTGTTCAGGCGCCGAGCTTAGCGGATCGGGGCCGACGGTCCAGCGGCCGGACGCGTGCGGATGATGCGGGGCGCGAGGCTCGACGGAGTTGTTGGCATGGGTGCCGTGTGGTCGCCCCCGCAAATTGCCATGGCCGCTAACATGGATCAGTGCGGGGCCGCGCCGGCTGGGTATGACTGCAGTGATAGTCGCCCGCACAGCCGAACCTGGGAGTAATAGAGTGATGAGCCCTGCCCACCCAGCGCGACAGCCACAGGCAGAATTTGCTGGGGAAACCGAGCCGGCCGCCAGCCCAGGCAAGATCATCCTTAAGCGCGGCTCAAGAGTGCGTCCCATAGACCAACATGTTGGTGATCGCATCCGTGCCCGGCGGATCGCGTTGGGTTTGACCCAACAGGGCCTGAGTGCGCAGGTCGGCGTGACCTATCAGCAGGTACACAAGTACGAGCGGGGCCTCAATCGGATAGCCGCCGGCACCTTGTTCGCCCTCGCGGAGGCCCTGGGCGTCGAGGTGCGGTACTTCTTCGACGGGGTCGAGAATGTTCCGGAGATGACCCCGACCTCATCCCGCGATCGGATGCTGTTGGAACTCACCCGTAACCTTATGGACATGCGCAGCCGTAAGCACCAGGAGGCGGTCTGCAGCCTGCCCGCATTCTGGCGGATAGCGAAGCGCAGCTGCAGAATTCAGCCTGATCACCGTACACCCGTTCAGCTTGTAGCCTTGCCGACATAGGGATTCGTCCGCCGTTCCAGGCCGATGGTCGATCCGGGTCCGTGCCCACACATGAAGGCAACGTCGTCGCCCAGGGGAAGAAGCTTATCCCGGATCGAGCGCAAGAGAGCCGCGCCGTCGCCGTAGGGAAAATCGGTCCGGCCGACGGAGCCGCGGAACAACACGTCGCCGACGATAGCAAAGCGCGCTTCCGCGTTGAACAGGACGACGTGCCCCGGCGTGTGCCCTGGGCAGTGGAAGACCTCGAACTCACGCTCCGCCATGGTCACCTTGTCGCCTTCGGCCAGCCAGCGGTCCGGCAGCACATTGCGGGCGTCGGTGATGCCGTAGGCTTGACCCTGCTGCGCCAGCCCCTCGAGCAGAAAGCGATCCCGCTCGTCGGGCCCCTCGATCGGTAGGGGCGCTTCGCCGGTGCTCAGCGCATCGCGCAACGCAGATGCCCCGCCGGCATGATCGATGTGACCATGGGTCAGCACGATCTTCTCGACCTGCACGCCGAGCTTCTTGATCGCTTCCAGGATGCGCTGGACATCGCCGCCGGGGTCGATCACCGCCGCGCGCTTCGTGGAATCATCCCATAGGATGGCGCAGTTCTGCTGGAACGGGGTTACCGGCACGATCGCCGCCTTGAGGCCTTGCATGCGGATGTCCCTGCGCTGCGTCGGGTGAGGCTGCAGCCACATATCGGGCGGCCCCAGCCCCTGGCAACTGCCCTCGACGCCGCTAGCCCCCGACCCGAAGCGAGCCCCGGACCTCGAGGGCATCGCGACTTCGGTGTCAGCCGCGGCCGATAAAGGGCATCTTCGTAGCCATCACGGTCATGAACTGAACGTTCGCGTCCAGCGGCAGGCTCGCCATGTAGACCACGGCACTGGCGACATGGGCCACGTCCATGCGCGGCTCCGGGGCCATCCTTCCATCGGCCTGGGGCACGCCCTCGGTCATCCGCTGGGTCATGTCCGTGGCGGCGTTGCCGATGTCGATCTGGCCCACCGCGATATCGTGCTGCCGGCCATCCAGCGAGCAGGAGCGGGTGAGGCCGGTGATCGCGTGCTTGGTCGCGGTGTAGGGAGCCGAATTGGGGCGCGGCACGTGCGCGGAGATCGAACCATTGTTGATGATCCGTCCACCGCGCGGGCTCTGGGCCTTCATCAGCCGGAATGCCGCCTGGCTGCAGAGAAAGGCGCCGGTCAGGTTGACGTCGACGACGTTCTGCCATTGCTCGTAGGTCAGATCCTCGAACGGTACCGGCGGCGCACCCGTACCGGCATTGTTGAACAGCAGGTCGAGCCGCCCGAACGTCTCCCTCACTGCGTCGAACAATTCGCCCACGGCCGCCGGATTGCCGACATCCGCCGCCAACGGCAGAACCCGGTCCTGCGCTTCCCCGGCGAGTGCGGCCGTGGCCGCGAGCTGTTCCTGCCGCCGCCCGACCACCGCCACTGACCAGCCGGCCTCGACCAGCGCCAGCGCCACCGCCCGTCCAATGCCGCTGCCGGCTCCGGTGACGACGGCAATTCGACTTTCTTCTGCCATGTTTCCTTCTCCTCCCTTGCGCAGGAGCCCAGCATGCACTGCAGTCGGCCTCAGCGGAAGTGCGGGTCGTCAGGGTTGGCGATCAATGCTAACCGGCAAAGCGTCGTCTTGCTTGGGCCGGGTCCCGACACCTCGGGCCCGACGGAAGGGTGCTGAGCCGATGCTGCTGTCTCGCCTGCTACGTCCATTGATTCGGATCGGAAGGCTTACTGTCATCGACGCTGACGGGCAGAGCCATGTCTTCGGGACCGACAGTGAGCCTTCCGTCACCGTCCGCCTGCACGATCGCAGCCTGCACTGGCGTCTGGCGCTGAATCCGGGCCTTCATGCCGGCGAAGCGTACATGGCCGGAACGCTGACCGTTGAGGATGCGACGTCTTACGAGTTCATCGAGCTGTTCGCGCGCAATCTGGAATGCGCCGGTGCCGTGGACCTCGGCGGCCCCGTCGATATCCTAAATCGCTCGTTGCGGCGCCTGAAGCAGTTCAACCCCGCGCCGCGCGCACGTCGCAACGTGGCGCACCATTACGACCTGTCGGCAGAACTTTACGATCTGTTCCTCGATGCCGACCGGCAATATTCCTGCGCCTACTTCACCGAGCCGGGCCAGGATCTGGAAACGGCCCAGCTGCGCAAGAAGCAGCACATCGCGGCCAAGTTGCACCTTGAGCCCGGCATGCGGGTGCTCGATATCGGCTGCGGCTGGGGCGGGCTCGGGCTTTATCTGGCGGAGCGGCTCGGCGCCGAGGTTACCGGCATCACCCTGTCGACCGAGCAGCTGGCGCTGGCCAATGCCCGTGCCGCCGCAGCCGGGCTCGAGGCCAGCGCGCAGTTTCACCTGCGCGACTACCGCCACGAGACCGGCAATTTCGACCGCATTGTCTCGGTCGGCATGTTTGAGCACGTAGGCGTCAACCACTACGGAGAGTTCTTCCGCACTGTGCACGACCGTCTGGCGGACGATGGTGTGGCCCTTCTGCACACGATCGGCCGGCGGGATGGCCCCGGCAGCACCAACCCCTGGCTGCAGAAATACATCTTCCCGGGCGGCTACTCGCCGTCGCTTTCCGAGCTCAGCGCCGCGATCGAGCGGTCGGGGCTCTGGATCAACGACGTCGAGGTTCTCCGCCTCCACTATGCGGAGACGCTTCGTCACTGGCGGCTGCGCTTCGAAGCCAACCGGGCTCAGGTGGCCGCCCTCTACGACGAGCGGTTCTGCCGCATGTGGGAGTTCTACCTCGCCACCAGCGAGGTCTCGTTCCGGCATCTGGATAGCGTCGTGTTCCAGCTGCAGCTGTCCAAGCGCCGTGACGCCGTGCCTCAGACCCGCAACTATCAGCTGGATACCGAGCGACGGCTCGTCGAGGCTGAACGCGACGACGCCCGTCCGCGCCTGGTGGGATAGGGGGCTGCGAGCCGCCTCACGCCTAAGTGGTGGCCCGGTGCGAGTGTTGCGGTTCCAGGGTGAACAGGAGCAGGGCCAAGCCGCCGATCAGCCCGCCGGCGATGGCCGTCATGGTCCACCCGCCGCCGTGATAGGTCATCGTACCGAGCAAGGAGCCGAGAGCACCGCCGCCGAAGGTGATCGTCATGTAGAGCGCGTTCACCCGGCCCCTGATATCCGCCGGGACCGAGAAGATGACCCGCTGGCTGACGACCTGGTTGGCCTGCACGGCCGCGTCGATGATGACTGCCAGGACGACCAGCGCCGACAGGAAAACCGCGCTGGCCGCCCAGCTGGTGGCCAGGAACGCGACACCGACCGCGATCATCGCCCCCGCCGTGGTTATGCTGCTCAACCCGCGATCGGCCAGCCTGCCCGCTACTGGAGCCGCGAGGGCGCCGCCGGCGCCGGCCAAGGCGAACAGCCCAATGCCACGCTCGCTGAGGTCGAAGCGCTCGGCGAGCATCAGCGGCACGGCTGTCCAGAACATGTTGAAGGCACCGAACAGCAGGGCCTGATAGGCAGCCCGCCAGCGCAGAAACGGTATGTCGCGCAACAGGCCGGCCATGGAGATCAGAATGCGGCCGTAATGCATGCCGCCCCGCGGTTGATAGCGGGGCATCATCAGGGCCAGGCCCAGCCCAATCCCCACCATCAGCAGGGCCGAGGACCAGAAGACGGCTCGCCATCCGAAGCTCGCGGCCATGAACAGGGCCACGGGGCGGGCGAGCATGATGCCGGTCAGCAGTCCCGCCATCACGTTGCCCACGACGCGACCGCGCTGCTCGGGTGGTGTGAGGTGGGCGACCAGCGGAATGAGCACCTGGGCTCCGGTCGAGCACAGCCCGATCACGAAGGATGCCAGGAAGAAGGGCGTGGCGGACGTCGCTGTCGCCATCCCGACCAACCCCAGTGCCGTGATAGCCAGCGTCACGAGCACCAGCTTCCGGTTCTCGACGAGGTCGGCGAGGGACACGAGCAGGAACAGGCCGACGCCGTAGCCGATCTGTGTGACGCTCACCACCGAGCCCGCGAGATCGGGTGTCACCCCGATCTCCGGCCCGATGGTGGCGACCAGTGGCTGTGCATAGTAGAGGTTGGCGACCAGAGTGCCTGTCGCGATCGACAGCGTGGTGATCAGCGCTCGCGACGGACCGCGCTCGGCAGCCGACCCCACAGCTGCCACGTGCTCAGGCATTCTCGGCCACGAAACGGGCGGCTGCCAGTTGGGCCGTGCCTTGGCGCTCGATCATCCAGCCCGGGTATTCGGGCGGAAGCACGCTGACCTTGTCCAGGCGCGACAGTTCGTCGGCCGTGAGCTTCACCGTCGTTGCGGCAAGGTTGTCGTCGAGCTGCTCGACCGTCTTGGCGCCGACGATCACCGACATCACGAAGGGTCGATGCAGGACCCAGGCCAGGGCGATGCGTGCGACCGACACACCGCGCGCGTCGGCGATCTCACGCATCGCGTCGATGCAGTCGAACGCGCGCTCCTTGTTGACGGGCGGGAAGTCGAAGGTGACCCGGCGCGAGCCCTCCGGCCCGTTGCCGTCCCGGTCGAACTTGCCCGACAGCAGGCCTCCGGCGAGCGGGCTCCACACCATCAGCCCCAGCTTCTCGGCCATCAGCAACGGCGTGATCTCTCGCTCGAGGTCGCGACCGGCGATCGTGTAGTAAGCCTGCAAGGTCGAGAGCCGCGCCCAGCCATGCTTCTCGGCGATACCCAAGGCCTTCATGATGTTCCAGGCCGGCCAGTTGGAGACGCCGACATAGCGGACGTGGCCCTGGCGCACGAGGTCGTCCAGGGCGCGGATCGTCTCATCGATCGGTGTCACCGGATCGAGGCCGTGAATCTGATAGAGGTCAACATAGTCGGTGCCCAGCCGCTTCAGGCTGGCCTTGATCCCGTCCATGATGTGGGCGCGCGTCGCGCCACGGTCGTTGGGACCGGTACCGGTAGCACCATAGACTTTGGTCGCGAGCACGACGTCGGATCGGCTGTGGCCCGAGTTACGGATGGCTCGGCCGGTGATTTCCTCCGACAGACCGTCCGAATAGACGTCTGCCGTGTCGATGAAGTTGACGCCGGCGTCCAGGGCACGGGCAACGATGCCGTCAGCCACACCCTGCTCAAGCGTCCCGATCGCCGTCCAGAAGCCGCCGCCGCCGAAGGTCATTGTGCCGAGGCAGATCTCCGAGACCGCGAGGCCGGTTCCACCGAGAGTCTTATAACGCAATGTCTTCCCCTTTACGCTGGCAAGGGCCGGCCCCGCTCCCATCTGGGCAAAGTGCGCCGGCCAGAGGTCCTGCGCCGTTGCCGGCCACGGCAGGACGACTCACCAAACTCGATGTAGGCTGCGGTCTTCGGCAGGATAACCGCGCGCAAACTTCACAGGCTGTATAGCTGGCCTGATTAATCTAGGATGCGGACGGGCAGGATCACCCGGCGCGATTCAAGCTGCGTCGACGTCAACTAACTGATTTTATTAATAATCATGGCACGAGCGGACACTTTTGACGGCCTATCGGAATTCCTGGCCATCGTACGTCGGGGGAGTTTCCGCGGCGCCGCCATCGACCTCGGGGTGACGCCCGGTGCGATCAGTCAGGCGGTGCAGGCTCTAGAGCGGCGGCTGGGCCTGCCGCTCTTCCATCGCACGACGCGCAAGGTGACGCTGACGGAGGCCGGCGAGCGGCTGTTGCAGCAGTTAGGGCCGGCGGCCGAGACCATAACGGGCATGCTGGACGAGCTGATGCGGATGCAGGCGAGGCCATCCGGCACGCTCCGGTTGCTCGTGCACCGAATTGCGCTGTCGCATGTGATCCAGCCAGTGCTGCCGCCGTTTCGAGAAGCCTGGCCCGAGATCAAGGTGGAGATTACGGTCGACGACCGGCAGACGGAACTCGTCGCCGGCGGTTTCGATGCCGGCATTCGGATCGGCGAGTTCATCGACCGCGACATGGTGGCCGTGCGGGTCTCGCCGTCCTTCAGGTGGCTCGTGTTGGGCTCGCCGGCCTACTTCGCGAAGCAGGGCCGGCCGCGGCTGCCTGAGGATATCGCCCGCCACGAGTGCATTCGCTTTCGCCGGCCGGACAACGGCAAGGTCTATCGCTGGGAGTTCGAACGGGATAGCCAGGCGCTGACGATCGATCCACCGGGCTCCATTCTGGCCGGGGATGCCGGCCTGCTGCGCGGATTGGCGGTACAGGGCATGGGCCTCATCTACATGTCCAGCCTGCAGGCCGCCTCCGAGCTCGCTGAGGGCCTCCTCGAGCCGGTGCTCGAATCCTTCGCCCCGGCCCGCGACAGCCTCTACATCTACTTCCCACAAGCGAGCCGAAACCAGCCGAAGCTGCGCGTGTTCGTCGACGCCTGTGCCCGATGCGCCCGATAGACGCTGGGGTTTGATCCGCAGGCGAGCTGGAGCCGATATTCATGCGCCGTCCCGAATCCCTCTCCGCCGCGGCGACGCGCCGGATCGCGCTGGCAGCCCAAGGTTTCGCCCAGACGCGGTTGCCGCAGCCTGCGACCGCTTCCCAGGCCATGCGGCAGATCGAGCGCCTCGGACTGGTGCAGATCGATTCGGTGAGCGCCGTCGTCCGGTCGCACTATCTGCCGCTTTTTTCCCGCCTCGGCCCCTACCCGCCCGCTCTGCTCGACCGCCTCGCCTATGACGGGCGGCGTCGGCGGTTGTTCGAGTATTGGGGTCACGAGGCATCACTGCTGCCGGTGACATCGCAGCCGCTGCTGCGCTGGCGCATGGCGCGTGCGGCGCAAGGGCAGGGCATCTATGGCGGGTTGGCCAAGTTCGGGCGCGAGCGGCGGGAATTCATCGACGATGTGCTGGCGGAGATTCGTTTGCGTGGCCCGCTGGGCGCCTCGCAGCTGACCAATGCGGTGCCCGGCCAGGGAGGCTGGTGGGGCTGGAGTGACGGCAAGGGAGCGCTGGAGTTCCTGTTCTGGGCGGGTCTCGTGACCACGGCGACGCGGCGCAGCTTCGAGCGCATCTACGACCTGCCGGAACGCGTGCTGCCCAAGGCGGTGCTCGCGACACCGACGCCTGAGCCCGAGGCGGCCCAGCGGGCACTGCTGCTCCAGGCCGCGAGAGCCATGGGCGTGGCCACCGCCCGCGATCTGCGCGAATATTTCCGGCTGGGCGTCGCCGATGTGCCGCTCCGGCTGGCGGAGCTGGTCGAGGCTGGCGAGCTGCTACCGGTCACCGTGGAAGGGTGGGCGCAGCCCGCCTATCTCGATCCCGCGGCCCGGAGCCCAAGCCGTGTCGACGCGCGTGCCCTGCTGTCGCCGTTCGACTCCCTGGTCTGGGAACGCGAGCGCGCCTTGCGCATCTTCGGCTTCCACTACCGCCTGGAAATCTACACGCCGGCGCACAAACGAACCCACGGCTACTATGTCCTGCCGTTCCTCCTGGGCGACCGGCTGGTCGCACGGGTCGACCTCAAGGCCGACCGCAAGGCGGGCTGCCTGCGTGTGCTGGCGACCCACGTCGAGGCGGGCCAGGACGAGCGCATGGTGGCCGGGCCGCTCGGCGAAGAGCTACGGCTGCTTGCCGACTGGCTGGGGCTGGAGCGGGTGGCCACCGAGTGAGCGGATGACATCCGCGGGTATGGGGCGCGACTTCAGCCGCCCTGGGCGCTCCGGGTCCGTAGCCGCCCAGACCCGCGTCTCCAGCCCCTCGACGGCCAAGGCTCCGTCCTTGAGCAGCCGATGCTGGACGTCGAAGCTGCTGCGACGGAATTCCCTGATCTGCGTCTCGACCACGACCTCGTCACCGTAGGTCGACGGAATCAGGAAACGGGTACGCAGGTCGACCATCGGGCAGCCGATGGTGCCGTAATGTGCCAACAGCTGCACCTTCTTCATGCCGAGAGCGGCGGTGAACAACGCCCAGGTGCAGGCGTCGAAATAAGCGAGGTAGCGCGGAAAGAAGACGATGCCGGCAGGATCGCAGTCGCCCCATTCGACCGTGATGTGCCGAGTGTGCACGAACATAGGCGCCTCACTCCCAGGGTAGGCCGACATAGTTCTCCGCCAGCGCCGTTGCCGCCGCCGTGGAGCCGGTGACGTAGTCGAGTTCGGCCAGCTGCACGCGATCATCGAACGGGTTGCGGCCGGGGAAACGGTGCAGCAGCGAGGTCATCCACCAGGAAAAGCGCTCCGCTTTCCAGATCCGTCGCAGGCAGTTGGCAGAGTAGCTCTCGATCAACGTCTCGCTGCCGCTGCCGTAAAAGGCGATCAGCGCGCGCGCCAGATAGCGCACGTCAGATGCTGCGAGATTCAACCCTTTCGCCCCGGTCGGCGGCACGATATGCGCAGCATCGCCTGCCAGGAACAGCCGACCAAAGCGCATCGGCTCGGCCACGAAGCTGCGCATCGGCGTGACGCCCTTCTCGAGCGACGGGCCGCTCTCCAGCCGACTGGCTGCCTCGCCACCCAGGCGGAGTCGCAGCTCCTCCCAGATCCGGTCGTCGGGCCACGCATCCAGATGCTCGTCGGGTGCGCACTGGACATAGAGCCGGCTGCGCGTCGCGGAGCGCATGCTGAACAGCGCGAAGCCACGTTCGTGATGGGCGTAGATCAGCTCGTCCGCAACGGGATGGGTGTCGCTCAGGATACCGAGCCAGGCGAACGGGTAGACGCGCTCGAAGGTGCGCAGCTCGTGCTGCGGCACGCTCTGCCGACAGATGCCGTGGAAGCCGTCGCAGCCGGCGATGAAGTCGCAGGACAGTTCGCGCTGCTGGCCGCCTTCGCGGTAGTGAATGGACGGCTGGGGACTCTCGAAATCGTGAATCGTGACGTCCTCGACATCGAACAGAATGGGCGCCCCGGCTGCCAGACGGGCATTGATCAGGTCCTTGGTGACCTCGGTCTGGCCGTAGATCGTGACGCATTTGCCGCCGGTGAGTGCCCTGAAGTCGATGTGATGCCGGCTACCGGCGAAGCTGAGCTCGATGCCCCCATGCACCAGACCCTCACGATCGAGACGCTGGGCAACCTGTGCCTCGCGCAGCAGATCGACGGTGCCCTGCTCGAGCACGCCGGCACGAATCCGGCCTTCGACATGGGACCGGGTCCGCCGCTCGAGGATGACGGTGGATATCCCCTGCAGATGCAGAAGCTGCCCCAGCAGCAGACCAGCCGGCCCGGAGCCGATGATGCCGACCTGGGTTCGCATGGCCGATGTCCCTCCGCGAGCGACCCTACCAACCGGTGGCATAGACCATGGCGTAGGCCAGCGCCGGGAACATTAACAGAAGGCCGATCCGGACCGCATCCGAGATCAGGAACGGCACCACGCCTTTGAAGGTCTGCGCCATCGGCACATCCTCGGCCAGCTTGTTGATGACGAAGACGTTCATCCCGACCGGTGGGGTGATGAGGCCCACCTCGACCACGATCAGCGCCAGTATGCCGAACCAGATCGCCGTCTGCTCCGCGGTCATGCCATAGTCCAACGCCATGACAACGGGAAAGAAGATGGGGATCGTCAGCAGGATCATGCTCAGCGCGTCCATCAGGCAACCCAGCACCAAGTAGACGCCGAGGATCGAGACCATGATCAGCATCGGCGACAGCCCGCTGGTGGTGATCGCCTCGGCCAGTGCCTGCGGCAGACCGGACAGTGCCATGAAGCCGTTGAACATGTCGGCCCCGATCAGGATCATGAAGATCATGCCGGCGGTGACTGCGGTCTCGACCAGGCTCTGGAGCAGATCAGCGAGCGTGGCACGATTCAGGCCGAACGCGATGGCAGCGGTGCCGACGACACCGAATGCAGCGGCTTCGGTAGGGGTGAACACGCCGGCGTAGATCCCGCCGAGGACGAGCACGAACAGGAGCGTCGCCGGGAGCATGTCGATCACCGCCCGGCGGCGCTCCGCCGCCGTGTGGCGCGGCCCGGCGGGGCCGGCAGCGGGATAGAGCCGGACATAGATCGCGATCGCCAGCATGTAGCCCAGCATGGCCAGGATGCCCGGCAGGAATGCCGCCACGAACAGCTTGGCGATGTTCTGCTCGGTCAGGAGCGCATAGACGATGAGCGGGATCGAGGGCGGGATCAGGATTCCCAGCGTCCCACCGGCGGCGAGCGTGCCCGTGGCAAGGGACGGCTGGTAACCGAAGCGCTTCATCTCGGGCAGCGCCACCTGCCCCATGGTGGCGGCCGTGGCCAGCGAGCTGCCGCAGATGGCGCCGAACATGGCGCAGCCTCCAATGGCGGCCATGGCGAGCCCGCCGCGCCAATGGCCGATCAGCGCATTGACGCCGCCGAACAGGGCGCGGCTGATGCCCGAGCGCGAGGCGAGGAAGCCCATCAGCAGGAACAACGGGATCACGGAGAAGCTGTCGTTGGCGAGTTGGAAATAGGGACCGGTCTTCACGTAGTTGAGCAGCGCGCCGAAGCTCGACAGTGTCGCATAGCCCAGTGCGCCGGCCGTCATCATGGCGACGGCGATGGGAATCCGCACGAACATCATGGCGAGCATCAGGATGGCGAACAGGCCGCCGACCGCGGCGTCGCTCACCGGTCGCCGCCGGCTTCGGCCAGGTGCTCGCGCAGCGTCACCAGCGCCGCTGCTGCGGTCAGGGCAAAGCACGGCACCACGATGACGAACCCCCACCAAGTGGGCAGGCGCAGCATCATCGACTCATCGCCAGATCGCGCCAGATCAAGGCCGCCGACGCCAAGGCGCCAGCTCAGGGTTGCGGCCATCGCGAAGAGCAGCAGGCTGCCCGCCGCGTCGAGCCAGCCCCGCACGGCGGGCCCGGCATTGGCGGTAAACACGTCGACGATGACGTTGCCGTACCGCAGCTGGCAATAGGGCAGGAACAGGCTGACGGCGATTGCCGTGAGCACCGCCACAAGCTCGACATCGCCTGGGATGGGCGCGCCGAACAGATAGCGCCCGAGCACGCTGACCACCGTCAGCAGCGCCATCGCCAGCAGCACCAGTCCGCCAAGCAGGGCCAGCGCGCGACAGAGTCGCTCAAAGCCTGATATGTGCGAGCGGCCGTCAACGCCCATGGCCGTCAGTTTGCGGTCTGCGTCGTGTACTTGGCGACCAGTTCCTGCGCTGCCGCGAGCAAGGCCTTGCCGTCCTTGCCGGACTTGTCCAGGTCGGCGACCCAGCTGTCGATCACCGGCTGCGCCAGCGATCGCATCTTGCCGACCTCGCTTTCGGGCATGGTGACGATCGAGTTGCCACGCTTGATCGCCGCCTCGCGGCCGGGCAGTTCCGCCTTTTCCCAGGCCTCGCCCATCGACTTGGCCCACCCCATGCCGGAATTGGCATCGATCACCTGCTTCAGGTCGGACGGCAGGCTGTCGTACTTGTCCTTGTTCATGGCAAACAGGAACACGGAGGTATAGAGCCCGCGCGACCCGGCGAGTTCGGTGCTGTGATCGGTCAACTCATAAAGTCTCAGGGATGGTGTCACCTCCCACGGCATCACGGCGCCCTGAATCACATTCTTGGACAGCGCTTCGGGGGTTTGCGGTAGCGGTAGCGATACGGGGACGGCACCGTAGGCGCTGAAGGCATCGCCCACCGCCCGGCTCGGGATGCGGATCTTCACACCTTCCAGATCGGCAACCTTTTCGATTGCCACACCCTTGGTGTGGATCACGCCGCGCGCGTGGGTGAACAGGAACAGCGGATGGACCTCCGCGAGCTCCGCCTGAACCGTCGGCTGTGTCTGGTAGAACTCCTGCACCGCCTGCGACGTGGCGACGGCATCGCTGATCATGAACGGCAGCTCGAACACCGAGATCGACGGAAATCGGCCGGGGGTGTAGCCGGGCAGCGTCCAGACCACGTCGACGAGGCCGTCCTTGAGCTGGTCGTAAAGTTGCGGCGCCTTCCCGCCCAGCTGCATGGCCGGGTAGATCTTGACGGCGATCCGCCCGCCGGACTGCTCCTCGACCGCCTTGGCCCAGGGCTCGATCAGGGCCTTCTGTGCTGGTGCCGCAGCCGGCAGGAAGTGCATGACCTTGAGCTCGACCTCGGCCGCCCGAGCGCTGCCGCCAAGGAGCAGCGTCGTGATGGCCAGCGCGCCGAAGACTTGGCCTTGCCAGTTCATTCTTGCCTCCCTTCAGGTCGGAGAATGCGCAGGCGCGTCTCCGTCAGCGGAGAAGACCATCGGCTGGTGTCGAGAGCAAGATGGACTCGAAGAACGGTGTCGGCCCGGTGAAACGGTCAGCTCGCCTGCGTCACCCATTGCAGCGCCTGTCGCCACAGACGCGCGTAGCCGGGCCAGGCGACGAAGCTGTCCGGGAGCCAGTGCGGGCCGATGTCGGAGGTCCAGGCCAGGGTCCGGCCCTTACCATGCCGCCCCACCGCCAGCAGCGGGTGGCTGCCGACGTCGGCCGGCGTCTGCGCCAACAGCTCGATGTCCGGTCCGGCCTTGAGCACGACCTCGTTGAGGCCGAGCAGCACCGGCCACTCGCTGTCCAAACCCGCCAGAATCGGGTGACCGGGCTCCATGATCTGGGCCCGGAAGCCTTCTGGAACCTCCAGCCGATCGTCGATCGGCAGGCAGCTGACCGGTAGTACGTCCTCGACCGGTGTCTTGTGCCAACGGGCGGCGCCGTTGATGCCCTGGAAGCTGAAGTAGCCGCCGATCATCATCAAGCCGCCGCCGCCGGCGACGTACTCGCGCAGCAGCTTGAGTCGGTTGGGCACGGTCTTGCCCTTCATCCAGACGTCGGGGTGGAGCAGCAGCGTGTTGGAGCCGATGTCCGACAGGATGACGGCGCCATAGCCGGCCAGCTCGTCGAGGGTCGACGGGAAGGCCGTCGCCGCCTCGTGCGCGGGCATGTAATGGAGGTCGAACGCACTGTCCCGCAGCGCCTCCACCAGCGGCTCGGCGCCGAAATGGAAGGTCACCGAGCCGAACTGGTCGAACCCCTTATAGTGCGTGGCCGCACTGACCCAGCTCTCGCCGGCGAGCAACACCCTGGTCCTGATCAATTCCTTCTCCTCTAGGCCGAGGCGAACACGGCGCGGGGATTGTCGACCAGCATGCGGTTGATCGCCTCCTCGCCGACCCCGTGGCGGCGCAGTCGTGGCACGAAGTGGCGCAGCACATAGGCGTAGCCGAAGCCGCCGTAGCGGGTGAGCATCATCTTCAGGAACACGTCCTGCGACAGCAGCAGCTTGTGGCCGACCCCGCGCGCCACCAGTCCCGCGATGGCCGCTGCCGTTTCCTCGTCGGAAGGGCACTGCACCTGCTGGTCGGCATACCAGTAGTCCATACCGATCATGTCGTACTCGATGAAGGCGCCGCGAGCGGCACAGGCCTCCTGATAGGCCGGATCGGCGAAAGACGGGTTCATGTGGCAGAGCACCGTATGGCCGGGATCGCCCCCCTCCTCCGCCACGATGTCGAGCACCTTCAGCCCGTGGCGGTACCACCCGGGCAGATGCACCATCAGCGGCAACCGCGTGCGCGTCTGGGCCCGAGCGGCGCCGCGCAGGCTTTTCTCCTCTTCGGGCGTGAAGTCGCCGGAAACGCCGATCTCACCGATGAGGCCGATCCGGACGCCGTCGATGCCGTCCAGGGCCTCGGCCACGATCTCGTCGGCGATCGCCTCCGCCGTCATGGTTCTGACCACCGGGGGATGCGAGCTTTCCAGATAATAGCCCGAGCCCATGACGATCTGCAGGCCGGTCTTGGCGCTGATCCGCGTCAGTGCCGTGGGGTTGCGGCCGATGCCGCGGCAGGTCGGGTCGATCACGGTGGCGCCGCCGGCACTCTGAAAAGCCATCAACTCGGCCACGGCGAGCTGTTCGTCGTCGAGGGCGCAGTTGTCGAGGTTGACGAACGGGTCCATGCGCAGCTCGCCGATGATTCCCTGATGAACCGGCTCCGTCGCCAGATGCTGGCGCTCCGGTTCGGTCGGGCGGTGCCACCAGCAGCGGCAGTCGTTGAGGATATGCTCGTGTGGCAGCGTGATGCCCAGTGCATCGGCCGGGATCGGCCCGCGCACGGTCATCACTTGGCCGGAGCCGACATGACAGATGGAAAGCTCGCTCATCTACGTCCGATCTGCGCCATGCGCGCGAACAGCCGGGTATTGAGCCAGATCGCCAGCAGGATGATCAGGCCGGTGACGATCTGGGTGAAGAACGGCGAGATGTGGGCCAGGATCAGCCCATTGCCGATGACGGCGATGGTCAGTGCTCCCAGTACCGTGCCGAGGATGGTGCCCCGCCCACCGGCCAGTGCCGTGCCGCCCAGGACCACGGCGGCGATGACCTCGAGCTCGAAGCCCACGGCGGCGTTGGAGCTGCCCGAGCCCAGCCGGCCGGCGATGATGATTCCTGCCGCGGCAGCCGCTATGCCGGTCAGCATGTAGACGCCCATGGTCACCCGGCGGATGGCGATGCCGGTCCGGCGGGCCGCCTCAGCGTTGGCCCCGACCGCGACGATGTAGCGCCCGAAGCGGGTCTGGGTCAGCGTGATCCAGCCGGCCAGCGCCACCAATACGGCGAGTGCTGCCGGCAACGGGATGCCGAGAAACCAGCCGCGACCCAACTGCACGAACCAGCTGTCGGCAGCGATCGGGATCGAGAAGCCTTGGGTCAGCAGGAGCGCGATGCCACGCAGGATCGAGAGTCCGGCCAGCGTGACGATGAAGGAGGGTATCCCCTCGACCGCCACGAACCAGCCCTGCAGGGCGCCGACCGCAGCACCGAGGGCTAGCATCGCGAGGACGGTCAATGGCCATGGCAGACCGGCCTGCAGCGCGATCGCCGCCAGCGCGTTGACCAGGGCCACCGTCGAGCCCACCGACAGATCGATGCCGCCCGTGGTGATGACGAAGGTCATGGCGACCGCCACGATCAGCAGCGGTGCCGACTGCCGCAGCAGGTTGAGCAGGTTGACCTGGGAGAGAAAGGCGTTGGTGCCCAGCGCGAAGATCGCTGCCATCAGCACGAAGAAGGCGGCGATGCTGAGCACCGGCGCCTGCGCCAGCAGGAAATCGGCCCATGGGCTGCCTTGCGGTCGGCGGTCACGCATCGGCTCAGGCCCTGCCCCGGAGCCGCTCGGCCTTGCCGCTGACGATCAGCCCGACCAGATCCTCGAGGTCGGTCTCGTCGATGCGCCGCTCGGCAACCTTGAGCCCCTCGTACATGACGGCGATGCGGTCGCAGACCAGGAACAGGTCCTGCAGGCGGTGGGTGATCAGGATCACACCGGCGCCCGATTCGGCCAGTCGGCGGATCAGCCGGAGCACCGCCTCGACCTCAGCCACGGCCAGCGCCGAGGTCGGCTCGTCCATGATCATCACGTTGGGTGCGAAGGCAGCGGCGCGCCCGATCGCGATCGACTGCCGCTGTCCGCCGGAAAGCTGGCCCACGAGCGCCGCTAGATTGGGGATATGGATGTCCAGCGCGGCCAGGTGCGCCTTGGCGTCGGCTTGCATCCGTGCCTTGTCGAGCAGCGGCAGCCCGAGCACCCGCCGGATCGGTTCGCGGCCGAGAAACAGATTGCCCGCGACATCGACCGAATCGCACAAGGAGAGGTCCTGGTAGACCATCTCGATCCCGCGGGCACGGGCTTCGGCCGGCGTCGTGTAGGCGGCCGGCAGGCCGTCGACCAGGATCCGTCCCGAATCCGGCACATAGGTGCCGGCAATGATCTTGGTCAGCGTCGACTTGCCGGCGGCATTGTCACCGACCAGGCCCAGCACCTCGCCCGGCCACAGCTCGAGGTCGACACCGCGCAGCGCATCGATCGAGCCGAAGCGCTTGGTGATGCTCTCGAGCCGAACCCGCGGGACGCCGGCCCCTGCCACGGCCGGCTGAGCCGATTGCATTACTTGAAGATGGCGCGGTAGGGCTCAACATTCTCCTTGGTGACGATGGTCACCGGCACGGCGATGGTGGCGGGCACGGTGCCACCCTTGATCGCGGTCATCAGCGCATCGACCGCAGCAGCACCCATGCCTGCCGGATCCTGCTGCACCACGCCCACGACATAGCCGTCGTCGATGCCCTTGATCGCCGAGGCGGTGAGATCCCAGCCGACCACCTTGACGTCGCTTTGGCGGCCCTGGCTCTCGACCGCGGCCACGGCGCCCAGTAGCGTCGGCTCACCGGTGGCGTAGATCGCGGTGAGATCGGGATTGGCGGTCATCAGGTTCTCGGCCGCCGCCATGGCGTTGTCTTGAATGTTCCGCCCGTCAACCACGCCGGCATTGGTGATCCCCGGAGCGGTGGCGACGACCGAGTCGAAGCCCTTCTGGCGGACGTTCTGGATGAAGGAGTTCAAGGCGCCGACCGAGCCCAGCTTCGCCTTGCCGCCCATCTCGTCGTTGACGATCTTGACGAAATGCTCGCCGATCAGCTTCCCGGCAGCCTCATTGTCGACGCCGACCTGTGCCAGCTGAGGGCCGGCCGGCAGAATCGCATCGACGGCGACCACCGGGATCCCCGCCTGTCCCGCCGCTTCTACGGCCGGCATGATGCCGTTGACGTCGATCGCGACGACCACGAGCCCGTCCACTTTCTGTGCGATGTAGGTTTCGATGGCGTTGTTCTGCGCCGCCGGATCGTTGTTGGCGTTGAAGATGACCAGCTTCGCCCCCAGTTCGGCTGCCTTCTTTTCCGCCCCCTCATTCATCTGGGTGAAGAACAGCGCCTGCTGGTTGATCTGCACCAGGGCAATGGTGGGCTCGGCCGCCATGGCGGTGGGGCCTAGCAGTAGGGAGCCGGTCAGGGCCAAGCCCGCCCCGAGCATGATGCGACGACAGGTCATCAACTTTCTCCCATCATTTCCCGACCGCGCGCAGGCGCCGGGCGCTCCTCCGAGCTGCATGCCGCAGCAACGCAAGGACGCTAACCGGTCGCAGTGAAACGTTCAAATGCTGATTGTCGGGGGGGACTGAAGTCGGTCTTCTCCATCGTGATCCGCCAGCCTCATCCCTACAATGAGCTGCGTGGCGGAAGTCCTGGCAGATCGAACTTAACACGCTGGCTGGGTGTGGCGTTGCGGTAGGTCAGATCAATTTTTCAACGCTGACCACCATGCCCCTAACCGCCTGCGAAAGATAAAGGGCATTCTGGAAAGGGCCCGGCAGGGATGTCGAGCGTCTCGACATTCGAGCAACAATCCACGATCTCGGACGAGAATTCATCCCTAAAGTGCCGCGATAATTAATTTACACTTATATTTATGTTTAATCGAATACGTACTGACGTACGAAGCCTTCGGTAGCTTAAGGATTGCTACACTGCTGTTACAACACTAGATTGACGTATAGAGCATCGGACGCAATCGCTGGATGGGTGAGTGGCGGCGCTGCTTTTGCAGGTCCATGACCTATAATCTCATTCAATCAAACATGAGGAAAATCGCATTTTATATTCTTCTGATCTAGTTATTAAGATAATAAAATAATATTAACTTCCATATTCAGAGGAAATTCTATGGAAACGAGTAATTATTTATAGCGGAGAAATTGCGTGAAATATTATATGCGGCAATATGTAATCAAATTTGTTGTTTTGCTGCTGATCTCAGCCGGCCCCGTCAGAGCGAAAGCACCTTTTGATGGACTTCAATATATCGCGTCCTATGGCGATTTGATCGCTGCGCTGGGCGCCAACGCCGCCGCGGGCGCGCGGCATTATCAGCAGTTTGGCCGGGCAGAAGGCCGTTCGCCTGATAGCTTCAACGAGATGCAGTACCTAGCGAACTATGCCGATCTACGGGCCGCGTTTGGTTCGGACACTCGGCGGGCAACCATCCATTACATCCTCTATGGCTATGCCGAAGGCCGTACGGACCATACTGGTACCAAGGCATGTCCCGCTCGCTTGGCCTGTCAGAAGCGCGTGGGTTCCGGCAACGAGCTGGCGGCAGCGCTTGGTACGGCGACGTGCGGCTGCGAGATCCTGCTCGCGGACGGTATCTATAAAGGCGACTTCGCACTCAGGCAGGTTTGCCCGGCGAACCAGCCGATCGTCATTCGTGCCGATAGCCCGCTGCGGCCGGTGATCGCGTCGACCCTCACCCTGAACGGCGCCAATTCGGCGGTGGTTGGCGTCCGCTTCATCGGGGCGGAAGCGCGGGTCATTGTTGGCGGCGCGAGCAATCGGGTTCTCCGCAACAGCTTCAGCAGCTGGCAAAATGCCGCGATAAAGGCCACAGCCGGAACCGATGCTGAAATCGCCTACAATGAGCTGGCCTCACCGGCGCCCTGGAGTCGCGGCGGCAAGACCCGGATCGGGATCATGTCGAACCAATCGGGCGGAGGGCTCAATCTCAACACCCACGTCTACGGCAACCACTTCCACGACTTCCCGGCAAAACCGGGCAGCACCTATGCCTCGGGTCAGGCCGATGCGATAGAAGTCTGCGGCGCACGCCAGCCCATTTCCTTTGCGCGAAGCGGCTGGGTGATCGAGCGCAATCTCATCGAGCGCCACCGTCAAGCCGGCGCTGCAGTGATCGACGTCAAGTGCAGCGGCACGACGGTGCAATTCAACACGATGCTCGCCTCCCCGGGGGGTCGCATAGATGTGCGTGCCGGCTATTCCAGCAGTGTGATCGGGAACTGGCTGGAAGACACCAGCGGCATGGTCTTCCATGGTGGCTACCACCGCGTGCTCGGCAATCGCCTGATCCGCTCGGAGGGTATCGCACTGACCGCAGGTACGGTCCCCATGGGCTACACGGGGTCGACCATCGCGGCGACCGGTGGCCAAGTGCATCAACCGGCCCACAACCTACTGCTGTCTGGCAACGTGGCTGCGGCGGTTCGCGTTGGCCTAACCTACGGTGGGACGTTCAAATATCCCGCCGAAAGCAACGTGATCGAGCAGTTCGTAGGTCCCATTTACTATGGCATGGCAACCAACACCACCGTCCGTCCACAGCCGACCGTGGCCCTACCGACCGCGATCAAGCTGACTCCGGGTGACGTCGGGCCGTGGGCGGGAGGCAGCTGTCTGTAAGCGAAGGCAGCGATCCGACAAGCTGGCCGAAACCTGACATTATGGGATGTCGTGTGGTGCGCTCAACAGATCAGCTGCCGTCAATCCATGTTCTTGTGCACCCAAAAGGGTGACAGAGCGAGCGCCGGCATCAACGGCCAGGCGCAGGGCATCCCGGTAGTCGACGTCGTTGAGCCACGCGGCCAGGAATGCGCCGGTGAAAGTGTCCCCGGCGCCCGTGGTATCGACTGGCTCCACGGTCGGCGCGGCCACGTGCAGCGGCGTCGCGCCGGCTTCGAACAGTACGGCGCCCTCCGGTCCCAGGGTCAGCAGCAACGCGGCACCCGGACCTCGGACGGCTTCATCCATGCGGCGCACCAATTCGGCGGCGCTGCCGCGAAAGCCGGGTCCGACGATGTCGCGTGCCACCTCACGGTTGAGAACCACGAGATCGAAAAGGTCCCGCAACCGACCCAGGCCCGCCGTGTTCCGCCATTCCATGTCCAATGCCGTGGCCTGCACCACCGGCTTAAGCCCGGCGGCACGTGCCGCCGGCATGAGGTCGGCCAGCGGGAGCAGCTGGTCCCCCTGTAGATGGAGGCAGTGGACGCCTTGCGGGCGGGGCAAGCTCTCGAGCCATCGCCGCAGCGTATCCGCAGGGACCTGAAGCGGCTCGTTGATGATCGTCCGGCTGCCGTGCCCCTCGACCAGGATGAAGCAGCGGGACAGGCGGGCCCCTGGCTGACGCGACAGCGGATGCAGGGCCACATGCCGGCGGACCAGGACCGACAAAGCCCAATCGCTGTCGGAATCATCGCCAACGACCGTGAGGAGCTCGGCCGCCACCGGCAAAGGTCGCCCCAATCCGGCGGCCGTGACGGCGACATTGGCGGCGCATCCGCCCAAAGTCTTCTCGATGCCGATGGCCTTCATCCGGTCGTCGCGATGCGGAAGGACGGCCACCTGGGCGGTATGGTCGGCGCACAGGTAACCGACGCAGGTGAGGCGTGGGACCAAGGGATCGTGCGGGGTCGCCAAGCGGCCGCGGCGTGCAATCAGCGCGCGCGCTGCCGCGTCCGGCACATAGCCCAGCTCCAATATGGCCGCGTCGATCGCGGCGCGGGTGCCTGCGCGCACCTCACGGCGGCCCGTAAGCACGTGCGATACAGTGCCGATGGATACGCCAGCGCGGGCGGCGACCTCGCGAATCGTTGGCCGCCTCCCGGTCATGGGCGCAGCGCACCCAGCTCAGCCGCGGTCGGGATCCCGGCGAACGCTCCGCGCCGGGTCACCTTGCAAGCAGCAGCGGCCACGGCCCAACGCAATGCATCGACAAGTGGAAGGCCCAGAACCACACCGGCAGCGACGACGCCGCAGACCACATCGCCGGCCCCGGTCGTGTCGACGGCCATTACCGAAGGAGCAGGAACGTGCTCCTCGCATCCCACGGTGCAAAGACGAGCCCCGCGCGCGCCGTCGGTCACGATCACGGCGTGGGCGCCAATCGAACCCAACGCGGCAGCCTCGACCGCGTTCACGACGGCGATGTCCACCATATCCAACAGGTCGCCATAGTCGAAGGCCAAGGGCGATGGGTTGAGCATCGTTCGGATGCCGCGCTGTCTCGCTGCCAGAAGGGCCGTCCGGGTCAACAACTGCGTCTGATTGCCCTGCAGCAGCAAGAGATCGCCAGTTGCCAGTGCGTCGATCTCCACTGCGGCGCGCTCGATCGACAGACTGCGTGCCGCGGCGGCGGTGCTCACGATCACGTTCTCGCCACCGGGCGTCACCAGAACGATCGATTCGTCGCTCGGCGACGCCGTCACCAGCAGGCCGTCCGTCGCCAAGCCCTCGGCTGCGAGCTTGGTACGAATCAGCTCGCCGTGCCGATCATCGCCAATGGCCGCTACCAGCCTGGTAGGCGCGCCGGCACGCGCCGCGGCGACCGCCTGGTTGAGACCCTTGCCGCCGACATCGACGTGCTTGGCCGCTGCGAGCACCGTCTCGCCGGGCGTCGGCAAATGCTCCATGGAATAGGCGAGATCGATGGCCGCATTGCCCAGAACCAGCAATCTCACCGATGCGCGGCCGCCGCTGCCATGAACGCCTTGGCCCGCTGCGGCTCGACCGGGTTCCACCAGACCCCACCCACCTTGACGGAGCTGGCGACGATCACGCCATCGGCGACGTCCAGGATCCGTGCCAGGTTCTCGGCAGTCGCACCAGAGCCCACCAGGACGGGCAGCGAGGTCGCTTCCTTGATCCCGACGAGTTCGTCCCCGGTCGCGGCATCGCCGGTGCGCTGGCCCGTCGCAATCACTACGTCGGCGCCGAACCACTCCAGGTCGCGCGTCAGTTCAGCCAGGCTGCGATCGGCCGTGATCGCGTGCGCCCCGTGCTTGACGTGGCTGTCGGTGAAGATGCGGACGTCCTGGGCGCCGAGGTTGCGGCGATAGCGCATGGCCTCGGCTGCCGGCCCTTCGATCAGCCCTTCGTTGGCCACATAGGCATTGGCCCACTGGTTGACGCGAATGAACCCGGCGCCGGCAGCCTTGGCCACTGCCAGGGCCGGGATGGCCGCATTCGCGAGCACATTGACGCCAACCATGAGACCGGTCGCTTGCCGGACTCGCTCGGTCATCACCGCCATCACGGCGGCCGTCTCCGGCCCGAGCGCGCCAGGCTTGAGGAACGGTATGTCACCGTGGTTCTCGACGATCAGGCCATCCATGCCGGCTGCGGCATAGGCGTCGGCGTCGGCCAAGGCGCGATCATATATTGCCTGCATCGGCTGCCCGTCATGCTCCGGCGAGCCTGGCAACGGCAGGGCGTGGATGACACCGATCACCACCCCCCGGCGCCGGCCGAACAGCATCTCCAGCGCGTGCTCACGCGGGCGTCCAACAGGCAAGCTGCCCATGGCCTTACCTCGATCTATTGAATCGTTTCAACGGACTATCGGTGACGACATGGCGGGTCAACAGGCGCCAGACGTTCAGTGCAGGATTGCCGCCGGAGCGTAGCCGTAGATCTCGAACGTGGCCGCGAGCGAGGGGTTTTCCGGTGAGTCGTCCGTTTGTGCGGCAGCGTTGGAAAGTTCCATGCGGCGGACGATCAGCATGGGCTCGCGGGTTTCGACGGCGTAGAGAAAATCGCGTACCGTGGCGGTATCGCCCGTGACGCTCAAGCGTAGCCCGATGCGCGCGAACGGTGCCGCTTCCTCGGGCTCCAGGATTTGCACCGTCGTCACTTCGCCGCCCATCGCGGCGGCCAGCCCAGCAAGATCTCCCTGCAACTGTGCCGCCGCCACCGCCGGCGTGCTGCCCGACAGCAGAGCCCGATCCATGTCCATGGAGTCGGCGAGTTCGCGCTCTTGCGCCAGGAGTTGCTCGCGCCCGGGCACCCGCGCTTGCAGTTCTTCAATCCGGTGCCGGCCTGCTGCCAGCGCTGCATCCTGACGCTGCAGATAGGCCAGCGGGAACCAGATCACCGCGGCGGCGGCCAACACAACGAGCGCCAGAATGCCCAGGGCCAGCATGCGCCGCTGCGACGGAAGTAGGCGGCCGATCACAGTGCTGGGTCCGCTGCCGGATCGACTACCGCGCGAATGGCGAAGCGCTCGACCTCACGTTCGGTGCCGTCGAGGTTGCGGACGGTCATCCGCGTGCTCGGCGCATGGAAGCGCGCCTGTTCGAACTCGGGAGCCTTCTCCACGAGCGGGATTAGAATCGAGGCGTCCTCGGCCATGCCCGAGAATGCCAGCTCGCTGCCATCCAACGTGACCTCGCTCAGCCACACATTGTCGGGGAGAAGACGGCTCAGCGTTTCGAGCACCATCAGCGGCGACGGGCGGCTGCGGCGGTCGTTGGCCAGGAAGTTGGCCTGGACCCGCAATGCCTCGATCCGATTACGCAACTCGGGAAGATCCGCCAGTTGCTGCTCGAGGTCGGTCGTGACGCCGGCCTGCGCGCTCAACCGAGCTTGGCGTTGATAGACCTGCCAGCCGACCCAGCCGGCTCCGCCAACGGCAAGAATCAGGAGCGCCATCAGCAACAGTGCCGTCCGGCCGCGTCGCGTGGGTTCGGGCGTGCTGCTGCGAAGCAGGTCGACGCCGGCCGTATGCCCCGGTTCCTTGTCGATGGCGATATCGACCCTCGCGGGTCTGACACCAACGGCGGCGAGCTGGTTCAGGATACCATCGAGGCTGACACGCCCTGCTGCTGCCACCAGCACTTCGAGCATGCCGTCGCGACGGCGGCCCATGATCTTCTGCGCGGCATACCCCTGCTCGGCGGACCAGGGAGTCAGCAAATCGATCTTGTGCGCCATGATCTTGGCAAGATCGCCCTCGGCCGAGGCGGGCAGCAGGTCAACGTAGGTGAGCGCATCCTGCTCACCCAGCACCAGTACGATGGAGTCCGGGTTGCGGTCGAGCGCCCGCCGCAGCCGTGGCTCGACAATAGGGACACGTTCGGCGGCGGTGCCGCTGCCGTCCATCTCGGGCAGCATCAGGCTTCCCAGCGGCTCGAGCCGCCGCCCGCGCCGCTCGTGGACCCGAAGGAAGGGCCGTTCGAGCTGGAGCAGCAGCGATTGTCGTCTGGGCGTCCGCTGACGCCAGCGCGGCGGCAGAAGCTCACGCAGCTCGCCCAGCCACCAGGCGAGCAGGCCACCACTCGGGCCCGGCTGCGCTGATCGGGCGAGCGCCATCATGTTTCGCTACTCCGTGGGCGGACGATCGGGGTCCAGTCCAGAACCGTGAAGGGTTCACCCTCGCCACCGTCGGTGTCGAGCACGATCACCGCTTTAGCCGCGGCCTCGTAGCCGTTGGGGAAGCGGACGTCCAGAACAACGGTCTGCACGCCACTGAAATCGTCGCTGCCGGCGGCAGCCGCATCGCGCTGGCGTCGGTCGGACGGCGAGTCGAGCTTGGACAGCGTGCTGCTGTTGGTAGCGTTTCCGGACAGCTTGCCGGCGGTGGCACCCGCACTGCTCGAGCTTCCAGCTTGGCCGGACCGAGAGAGCGACGATAGGCTGCTTGGCGCACTGTCCGATTTGGACAGCTGACCGGCTGTCGTTTCACTCTCTGTGGCGCTGCCCGTCGTGCTGCGGACAGCGCTGGACTGGTCCGACAGGGACTCCTGTGCCGTGCTCTGGGCCAACGATTGAGCAATCCCCATGGCCCGCCGGACTGGCGGTGCGGCCTTGGTTGCCTCCGGTTCGGCCTCTCCCGAGTACACAGTGACGAAGGGTGCCAGCAGAGCCCAGGTTGTCGCATCCACCGGCAGGACGTAGCGCAGCTCGGCCGGGTGGGAGAAGGGCCGGTTCGCCGGGCCCGTGCTGCCATGTCCGGCACCACGATAATCGCTGCCCTCCGCACCTTGGGCGAGTTTGGCCTTGTCCTCGTCGCGCCAGTCGAGCACCGAGTCTGCGAGTGCCGCCGCTTCGTCGTCGCCCATGCCCACCGCCTTGGCCAAGCCCTGCAGCAACGGCTTTTCGGCCTTGTTCAGATCGACCTTGCCGGATTCGCTGGCGAGGTCGACCCGGACCACGACATCACCAAACTGCCAGGTCAGTTGGGGCGGGACCCGCTGGCCATTGTCGCGATTGTTGAGCACGGCCACGGTCTGCTGCAGGGCGGCTTCCAGCATAGCCTGCGCCTCCACCCCCTGCAGCTGGCCGCGCAGCGCCAGCGAGTCGGTCTGACGACCGGCGATGAAGGCCACCGCGGCTGCAGCCATCGCCGCCGTGAAGATTAACGTCACGACCAGCGCAGCGCCACGCTCGCTCGTCCGTGCGCTCATGGGGAGCTTGCCCCGAAGGGCTTGCGCTCGCCGACCTGGGCAGTCCCAAGCGATGGCTCGCCCTTGTCGTCCGGTTTCAGCAGACCATCCCCTTCCTGCTCACCGGTGGCATTGCAGCCCGCGGTACTGGATCCATCCGTGGCCCCACAATACCACGGTGCCGCGATGCGGAGCGGGACCACCAGCTCGGGCCAACCGGGATCGTCCCCTTCGGCCAGGCGGATCGCCTGCGGCAATTTCGGCCCGGGCGGCCAGACCTTGCGCCAGCTCGGCGGATCATCCTTACCGAGCGGCCCGTAAAAGCTGAAGTGCAGCTCCTGCCCGACGCGCAGCACCGTACGAGGTTCGATGGCGTCAACAGCGGCGAGATCCGGAGCCGCCGGGTCGAGCGGTGCGCGTCGGAGCTCGATGCGGTAGGCATTGCCGTCAGGAACAATGGCATATTCGTAAGTGAGATAGGGCGGCCCCGCGAGATAGGGAGGTTCGACATTGGCGAATCGCAACCTGTCCGCTTGGCCGCTGAACAGGACCAAATCACGCTGGCCGACCTTGACCATCAAGGGTTCGGCCCGCTCCAGCTCACCGCGCAACACGGAAAGCCCCAAGGTTAGCTCCTCCATGGCTTCACGTCGGTTGTCGGTGCTGGACAGAGCCTGCAGCACGAAGCGCAGGCCACCCATCATCGACACCGCCACGAGCGCCAGCACCACCATGCTGACCAGCAGCTCGACCAGGGTGAAGCCACCGCGCCGCCGATCAGGGTTGGTCGGTGGCATCGCGCCGTGACTCCGACAAAGACGGTTGCGCGGTGCGTTTGCGGCGTGGCTCCATGGCGAGCCCGGTCAGCTCGAACCTCTGATCGTCCTTGGTGACGGTGATCCGGACCAGGTGCAGCTTGATCTTCTCCTTCTCGGCCGGCCGCTCGCGGGTCGACAACCCCGACTCGGTGCCGGAGCCGGTCGAACTGCCCGAGCGACCCAGCCCGCTTCGGCCACCGCTCGAGCTGTCGCTGCTCAAACTATCGTCCGCGCTCATGCCGCTGCCCGACGAGCCACCTTCGCTGCCGAGTCCAGCGGACTGGCCAAAGGAGCTCCTGCTCGAAGATGGGTCCTCGGGTGTGTTGCCCCCCTTCAACGGCGTGGTGTCGGTAGATCCTCTGCCCGGTCGGGCGAGTGGGAGAATATTCTTGGGTGGTTCGTAGGGCTCGCTGTCAATCTGCCAGCGCAGGCCGCCGCCGATGTCACCGCTGTGCGAACCGCCGAGCGGTGAAAGATCCAGACGGCTGCGTTCCAGCAGGTTCTGCGCGACGAGCCCCAGCAGTAGCCGATCCTCGTCGCGGCGTGCCGAGCGCAGCCCACCGCCGATGATGCCGAATACCGTGGTCATGACGATCCCGAGCAGCGCCAGTGCCACCAGCGTTTCGAGCAAGGTGAACCCCGCCGTGCGCGACCGCCGGGCGCTCATGACGCCGGACCCACGACGACCCGCCCCGTCAGCCAGTCCACCGTGATCGCGCGCTTCCCGTCCGCGGCCGCCAGGACCATCCTGCCGCCGGTCGACGTGCCGTTGGGAAAGAAGAGCAGGCCCTGTTCGCCGAAGCCGTCCTCCGCGAGCTCGGTCCCGCTCGGCAGCAGCGGCACCACGCTCGGGCCGGTGACAGTGACCATCAGCCCTGTGCGCATCGCGGTGCTGCGCTGGTCGCGGATAGCCAGCGCCACCTTCCGTGTCGTGCGGTCGATATCGGGCCGCAGCAGCGTCCCCACCCGCGGCAATGCGACCGCCATCAACAAGGCTGCGATGGTCAATACCACCAGCAGCTCGATCAGCGTGAAGCCGCGCTCAGCGACCCCAGCTCGTGACATCGGCCGCCTCACCGGTGCCGCCCGGCGCCTTGTCCGAACCCAGTGTCGACAGATCGAAGGCCCCGTGCTCGCCGGGTGCCTTATACACATAGGGGTTGCCCCATGGATCGACCGGCAGGTTCGGGCTGTCGATGTACGGGCCCTTCCAGCCCGCCACGCTGCCCGGATTGCGGACCAGTGCTCCCAGGCCCTGCTGGGTCGTCGGGTAGGTGCCGGCGTCCAGACGGTAGAGGTCCAGCGCCGACTTGAAGTTCTCGACCTGGAGCCGAGCCGTATCGGACTTGGCTCCACCCAGGTAGCCGATCACCCGTGGGCCGGCCAGGGCCGCGAGCAGGCCCAGGATCACCAGCACCACCAACAGCTCGATCAGCGTGAACCCGGCTTCCGCTCGACGGATGATGCCGACTTGGCGCTTATCTATTTTTGGCATCGTTTAGCCCACTCCTATGGACGGCCGCCGCAGCCGACCGCTCTCCGTTACGGCTGATTCGATCCCGTGTCCGCAGAATCCGGCTCGTCGGGCAGCGTGGCCTCGTCGGGCGCGGTGCCATCCGGTGACGTCGCATCGTCGGGAGCCCATTCGTCGCTCGGCGCAGTCTGGTCGGTGGCGTCGTTTGCCCCATCCGCCGCTGGCGCCTGAGGTGTGGTGGCCCGGCCGCGTGCTCCGGCGCCGAAGATCTCGAAACTGCGCTCCTCGTCGCCCTGGCCGAGCACGAGGCGGCTGCTGCCCACCGTCAGCACGCGCCAATCGCCGACCATGTCGCCCGGGACCAGCCGACCAACCTTGCTGGTGGCCAAGAAGATGACCAAGGCCGATGCCGTGCCGCCGCGACTTTCCGTTCCAAAGAAACGCAGCTGCGGCTCGTCGGGGCCGGTTGGCCCGGACGGTGGTGCCTCGGCAGTGGGTTGTGCCGCCTCGGCTGGAGCGGTCAGAACCGGCATCCTTCGGGTCGGCGAGAACAAGGGCCGCTCGACCACTGCCGTGAAGCGCTCGAGCGGAGGTAGCTCGAAGGTCGCCGCATTCGCATCGGCCGCAGCTGCAGCGGATGCGGACTCCGCCGGCTGCGGGCGTGCAACGTTCGCCACCACTGCTGGCGGCTGCTCGTCGCTGCCGCTCCACAGCAGGTAGGCCACTGCCGGGACTGCGGCCAGCAGCAGGAATTTGGTGGCTGGATGCCATTTCGTCACGAGCGTCGGCAACTCACGTTCAGATCAAAGGCAGCGTGTGTCTAGGTGACGGTCGGAGTGGGCGTCAATAGCGGGAGGTGGCGCCGCACCGGGACAACCATCACAGCGCCAGCTCATTGACGCTGAGTACGGCGGTCAGGATCGACATCACGATTCCGCCAACCACGAAGCCCAGCACGATCACCGTCGCCGGCTCGATCACGGCCACCAGCCGCTGTAGGCGCACCGCGACCCGGTCCTCGAAGGTCGTTGCAAGGTGCGACGCCACCGGCTGCATGCGGCCGCTCTCTTCGCCGACTCGCAGCATCTTGACGGCAAGAGGGGTCAGGATCTGGGCGGCGGTGAGGCTGTCGGCAACGGTGCGGCCCGTGCGAACGCGCGTGATCACTTCCTCCATTGCCGCTCGGGCGTGCATGTTGCCCAGGATGTCGCGGCAGACGGCCAGTGCCGCCGGCAGGTCGAGCCCACCGCCGAGACAGGTGGCAAGGCCGCGGCAGAGCTGGGCCGTGATCCGATCGCGGAGCATCGGCCCGATCAAGGGCAGCTGGAGCAGCCATCGATCCATCGCTTGCCGCGGGCCCGGCCGACGCAGTAGGCGCTCGCCCAGCAACAGCAGAGCCGCAATGATCACCAGCATCAGGTAGCCCTGCTCGCGCAGCAGATCGGTCGCGGCCAGGACGATGCGGGTGCTGGATGGTAGAGCGGAACCGGCGGAGGCGAACATCGGCTCCATACGCGGCACCACCACCGTGAGCAGCACGATCACCGCCCCGATCGCGGTCAGGAAGAGAACCAGGGGATAGATCAGCGCCGAGGTCAGCTTGGATTTCAGTTCCTCGGTGCGCTCCCGCATCGTGGCGAGCTCACTCAGCGACTGAGCCAACCTCCCCGACTGCTCACCCGCCCGCACCAAGCTGACATAGAGTGGCGGGAAGAAGCGCGGCTCGTCGGACAACGCGTCGCTGAGGCTGGAGCCACTGCGGACCTTCAGCAGAATGGCCTCCAGCGCCACGGCCAGGCCCTTGTCGGGGACTTCCTCGCGCGCCAGCGACAGCGCACCCTCGACGGTCTGCCCGGCGCCGAGCAGGGTAGACAGTTCGCGGGTCAGCTGCGTCACGTGGCGGACAGCCCGATTGGCGGTGACCGGGACGGCGTTGCGTCGGTCGCCGCGACCCGCCGGCGTGGCGTCGATCGGGATCAGGCCGCTATCCTGCAGCCGGGCGATGGCGGTCTGCATGTCGGCGGCTTCCAGCTCGCCGGCCACCCGCTCACCACTGACGGTCAATGCGCGATAGGAGAAATTGGGCACGGGCGTGCAGTCCCTACCAGTCTTCGCTGGTCACGCTGCAGACCTCTTCCAGCGTGGTGATCCCGGCCTGGCATTTGAGCAGCCCGTCGACGTACATGGTCCGCATCCCGCCTTCGCCCGCCAGTTGCGCCACCGCCTGGGTCGATGCCCGCGCCCGAATGAGTTCGCGCAACGGCTCGCTCATCTCCAGGAACTCGAAAATCCCGACCCGCCCGACATAGCCCATGCCTTCGCACGCATCGCAACCCGGGGCCTCGTGCAGCTGGAGATCCGCCGGCACGTCGAGATGGGCCTGGGTGAAGAAAGCGATCTCGTCCGCGGTTGCCGGTCGTGGCGCCTTGCAGGCCGGGCAGAGGATACCGACCAGGCGCTGCCCCATGACGCCACGCAGCACCGAGGCCAGCAGATAGGGCTCGACACCCATGTCGAGTAGCCGGGCAATGGCACCCGCGGCATTGTTGGTGTGCAGCGTCGTCAGCAGCAGATGGCCGGTAAGCGCGGCGTTGACGGCGATGTTGGCGGTTTCGGCGTCGCGCGTCTCGCCCACCATGATGACATCGGGATCGTGGCGGACGACCGAGCGCAGCACCCGGGCGAAATCGAGCTCGATATCCGGGCGTACCTGGATCTGGGTGATGCCGTCGATCTGATACTCGATCGGATCCTCGATGCTGATCAGCTTATCGCTGGCGTTGTTCAGGTGGCGCAGCGCCGCATAGAGCGTGGTGGTCTTGCCACTGCCGGTAGGCCCGGTCACGAGCAGCATGCCGTGCGGAGCGGCGAGCGCATGCCGTAGCCGTGTCTCCAGATACTCCCCCAGCCCAAGATCCGAGAAGTCACCGCCCTGGGCGCTCTGGTCGAGGATACGAATCACCAGGCTCTCGCCGTGGACCGAGGGGGCGGTCGCGACGCGCAGGTCGATCCGGCGGCCAAGCAGGGTCAGCCGTGCCCTGCCGTCCTGGGGCAGGCGGCGCTCGGCAATGTCGAGCTTGGCCAAGATCTTGATGCGCGAGATCACGGCCGCCGACAGTCGCGCCGGCGGCGCGCCGGCCTCGCGCAGGCGCCCATGCACGCGGTAGCGCACGCGCAGATGATCGCGGGCGGGTTCGATATGGATGTCCGACGCATGCAGTCGGAGCGAGTCGGTCAGCAGCTGATTGACCAGCCGGACCACCGGCGCTTCCTGGGCGGCGCCGATCAGATGCTCGATGTCGGCACTCAGCTCGCCGGTCAGTTCCTCGCCGATGTCGTCGACGATCCGCTGCAGCGCCGACTGTCCGGCATCCCAGTAGCGGGCATAGGCTTTCTGCAGGTCCTCGAGTGCCGCGATCATCGGCACCACGCGACGCTGCGCCGCCAGCCCGACGGCCTTGATGGCGTAGCTGTTGGCGGGGTCGGCCATGGCAAGCCAGACCGTGTCCTCGGTCGCGCGCACCGGCAGCACGGAGGCGTGGCGCAGGAAGCGCGGCGAGATCCGGTCCGCCAGCAGCAATTCGCGCGGCAGGTCGTCGGGTCCGGCCATCTCGAATTCGTAGTGCCGGGCCACCGCCTCGGCCCAGTCCCGGCTGGTGATCAACCCGAGGCCGGTCACCGCGGCCGCGAGGCTCTGGCGTTGCTCCAAGGCCGTGGCGGTAGCCCGAACCGCGGCGTCGGCGGAGATCCGGCCAGCCAGAACCAAGCGCGCCAGCACGGGATCGAGCTGGCGCGTACGCGGATCTTCGAGTGCCGTCGAGGTGGCGCGCGCCACCGGTGGCTCAAGCGGGGAGGCGGTGGACATCGAAACAGGTCCGAAGCGGTTCAAAAGGGCGCCGCGGCCGTCAGCGCGACGCTACCTGAATACCCCATGCAGGCGGTTGCCGATAGCCGGTCGCACCGTATCGACGTCCTACCGACATAACCCGGAACGCTCCGGCCCCCACGCCCCATCGCGCCGACAGCTGGTGTCTGCTACACACCCTGGCCAAATTGAGCGGCTCGTCGCCGTAGGCACCCGGCGACGATGGCTCACAGCATGAAGACGGCGGTACCCATGTCCCTCCCAGCCAGTATCCTGATCGGTCTCGGTATTCTCGCCTTATTGCTGCTTGTGATGTTCGAGCTCGCGCAAATACTGAGCGAGGGTGGGGCCAAGCTGCTGTTTTGGCCGCGGCTGAACCATGGCTATGAAGTGGCGCCGGTGACCCGGCTCTCCGTCGCTCCATGGCTGTTGCTGCTGTTCGCCCTGGGCGGCAATGGCGCCTCCATCCTGCTGTTCGGCCAGTCGCTGCTGGGCGAGCCTGACAATCGTTATATCCCCTGGCTGATCGCCGCCCTGCTGCCGATGCTGATGATCCACCTGATCGATTATCAACGCAGCGTGTTCGCGGCCGTGGTGTCGCTGATGCTGCTGACCTCGGGCAGCGTCTACCTCCTCTACATCTATGATGCGTGGTACTGGCTGCCGCTCATCCTTCCGTTCCTGCTGTGGGCCGTGAACGGAGTCCGCGCCGTTCATGCCGACCGCGTGATGGGCTGAGCGATGGCCAAAAGCTACGACGCGCTGGTCGATGCCCGCGGGCTCAGCTGCCCGTTGCCGCTGGTCAGGGCACGCCAGGCGCTCATGGTGCTCCCGGTCGGGGCCAGCGTCTGCGTGCTGGCCACCGATCCCGCCGCACCGCGCGATTTCGAGGAGTTCGTCGAGATCACCGGCCACGAGCTGACCGAGCAACGGGTCGAGGACGGGATCTACCTGCTGGTCCTGGTCAAGGGCGGTTGAGGCAATCGGCGTTTCTCACACGATGGGCTTCTTGCCCAACGTCTCGAGTGCCTGCCGTAGACCCTGCAGCCCGGTAGCGTAATCGTGGGCCATGCAGGCCTTCCGCCCCGCGCCGGCCTGCTCCGAACTCGTCGTTTTCACCTTCTCGTCGAGCGGCGTCTTGGCCGTGGGTGCGGTCAGGGCGGTCAGGGTGTCACCGAACTGCTGGCTCAGGGTGGCGCAGGCGACGGCCTGTGTGATGTCGGCCGGTTGATCGCCGACAGCCGCTACCTCCGGAGCCGGGGCGGCTGGACTGGCCTCGGTCGTGGCCCCGGGCGCGGAATGGGCGCCGGAGGCCTCCGGTGTGATCGGCGTTGCGGTAACGCCGCCTGCTGCCGCCGGTGGGTCTTGAGCGGACGTCTGCGCGATGGCGCCGGGCGCGGCGAGCAATCCCATGGCGACGGCGAGCACGAATCGCATCTGGAGGTGCCTCCTTGTCCTGATTTAGCGTCGACTTTGCCGCGCATGGCCCGGCGCGGCAAGTTCTGTCTCGCACGTGCCTGCAAGCCTTGGGCCTGCGCTGGACAGTGCCGCGCAGGAGTCAGGCGTCTCTTGACGGGCGGTTGCCGGCCGCTCATCGCTGCGCCATGAAACGGTGTCGAGGGAGGTCAGAATGGCTGGACGATTGGAAGGCAAGCGGGCGGTGGTAACTGCGGCGGGCCAAGGCATCGGGCGGGCGAGCGCTGAACTGTTCGCGCGCGAGGGTGCCGAGGTGATCGCGACCGACATCAACGAAGCGGCGCTGGCCGGATTCAATGGCGCGATGACATGCAGGCTCGACGTCACCGATGCGAAGGCCATTGAGTCCTTCGCGGCCGAGGTCGGGGCGGTGGACGTCCTCTTCAACTGCGCGGGGTTCGTGCACCACGGCACCATTCTGGAGTGCACCGAGGCCGATTGGGCGTTCTCGATGGATCTAAATCTGACCGCGATGTACCGGCTGATTCGGGCCCTGCTGCCGGGAATGCTGGAGCGTGGTGGTGGTGCGATCGTCAACATGAGCTCGGTCGCATCGAGCGTGAAGGGCGTGCCCAACCGGTTTGTCTATGGCGCTTCGAAGGCCGGTGTGATCGGCCTGACCAAGGCCGTCGCCATGGATTTTGTTGGCCGCGGCATCCGCTGCAACGCGATCTGCCCGGGCACGGTGGAGACGCCCTCTCTCGACGGTCGGATGCGTGCACAGGGCGATTATGAGGCGGCGCGCCAGGCATTCGTCGCCCGCCAGCCGATGGGCCGCCTCGGCACCGCACTGGAGATCGCGCAGTTGGCGCTCTATCTCGCCTCGGACGAAAGCGGGTACACCACCGGCGCCATCCACGTTATCGACGGCGGTATGACCTGCTGATCAGCCGCGGTGGCCGGATGTTGGAGCGAGCAATGAGGCCGGTACTGGGATTGGGCTTGCTTGGTCTCGTTATCGTCGCTGGCTGCTCGCCCGACGTCGCGGCATCGCGACACACGTCGGCCGTGCCTTTCGAGGAGAGGCCGGACTGGAGCACCGCCTTGCCCGAACTGCTGTCGGGAATTCGGGCGTGCCTCGCCGATGGTGGTGCCGCGGCGGCTGGCGTGACCAAGGCATGGCCGATCACCTCCGGCCTGACTGGTGTTCGGGTGTTGAAGACCGATGGCGCGCGCTACGATTGCATCGCTACCGACGACGGTCGAGGGGTCATCCTGGTCGAGCCGGTGCGGTCCCTATCGCACCTGGAAGGGGAATCTAACCCGCTCTATACGCCTTCGCCAACTGAACCAACGCATGCCGCCTGTGTCGAAACGAACCCGGTCGAGGGCGATGGGAACGCCGGATGGCTCTCCTATGACGATTGTGGCCGGCCGCGAGCCATCAAACCGTCGGCGGAGGCCGACACGCCGCGCCAAGCATCTCCCCGCCGCGGCGCCAGCTGAAAAAAAGCCCGACCGCTTGGTGCAGCCGGGCCACAAGTTTTCGGGGGAAAACCGACGATGGCCGGGCCCTCGGCCCAACCAGATCGCAGGTTCGATTGTTACTACGCATCAGCGGCCGGTGAGGATCAATGCGCCACTTGCTGTACCCGATCACGCCTGGGTGAAAGGCTACTTGGTTCATCACTGTTACATATGACATGTTTGCCCCATCGATGGACGCAGGGACATGAGGTGATGCTAGGGAGAGCGACGATGGCGGCGGCTTTGCTGCTGGGTCTGGCCGCATGTGGCACGACCAGCGAAAAGCTGCGCCTCGCCAATAAGGACTGCCGCGATCGGAACCCGGATCAGGCTGCGGCGCTGGCGGCCTGCAACCTGCTCCTGGAGCGTAATCCTCCGGCTGAGGATCGGGCTCGCTTCCTGGCCGCGCGCGGCACCGCCTACACGAAGTCCGATCGCTACGTCGAGGGCATCGCCGATCTGTCGGCAGCTTTGGCGTTGACGCCCGACAACACGGCCGCACGGCTGACGCGGGCTCAGGCCGAAGAGAAAGTCGGCGACATGGCGGCCGCGCGCGCCGACTACGACCAGGTTCTCCAAGAGGCGCCTTGGACCTTCAACGCGCGGACCGGTCGTGCCCGGATCGCGCTCGCCAGCGGTGACGAAGAGGTGGCCGTTGCGGACCTGACCGAGGCGCTGACCATCAGACCGGAGCGTGGCGGTACGTTGACGATGCGGGCTGCGGCGTATCGGCAAGCCAACAATCCGAAAGCCGCTGTCGGCGATTTGAGCGAGGCCATTCGGCTTCAGCCGGAAAATGCCGAGCTGTATCTGGCGCGGGCCAACGCGCTGATGGCCATGGGCGACGACGCGGCGGCCCTGGCCGACGCCCAGACGGCTGCAGGCCTCGCTCCCAAGTCGGTCAGTGCTTACGCCGTCAGCGGCTACCTCCGGCTGCGCCAAGGCGACCTAGACGGGGCGGTCGCCGATTACGACAAGGTCATAGCGCTGGCACCCGATGATGCGGCCGGCTACCGCAATCGCGCCTACGTTCAATACAAGAGAGGCGCCTTCGATCTCGCGATCGCGGACTATACGCGCGCTCTCGGGCTGGAGCCGCAGCTGGCCGCCGCCTATGCGGGGCGCGGCGACGCGATCGCGAAGAAGGGGGACGACGTGGCGGCGATGGCCGACTTCGACGCTGCACTGCGGCTTGAGCCGGACAATGCGCTCTTCCTCAACAGCCGGGCCAATGCGGAAATACGGTTGGGCAAGCTCGATGCCGCGATTGCTGACTTCGACAAGGCGATTGCTCTGAGCCCCGATCTGGCCGCTCTGTTCTATGGCCGCGGCAAGGCCTACCTCGTGCTGGAGAAGCCACGCGAGGCGCGGGCGGATTTCAATGAAGCGCTGCACCTCGATCCGGCGCTCGAAGCTGCACGCTACCAGCTTGAGAGTGTCGCCAAGTTGGAGAAGCGACTGCGCGGCTGAGCCGCTGGAACTGCGCGCATCAGCTCGGTCAGCCGAGCAGCCGCGCCCCGAAATTCCGACCGGGATCCAATTCCGGCGCGGGCCGGCCAAGAGGTGCCGCGGCAGGGCCACCCCGACGGGGCAGGAAATGGCCGGAGCCGGGGGCCGCGCGGAGCTCCCCGTCGGCAACGACGACGTGGCCCCGGCACAACACCGTTTCGGGCCAGCCCTGGACGGTACGGCCCGCGAAGGGCGTGTAGCCTGCATTGTCGTGCCGTGGGCCTTGTGCGATCTCCACGGTACGCACGGGATCCCAGATCGCGAGGTCGGCATCGAGGCCAACGGCGATGCTGCCCTTGCGCTCGTGTAGGCCGTAGATGCGCGCCGGCGCCGAGGCCGTCAGCTCGACGAACTTCTCGAGCCCGAGCCGCCCCCGGCTCACCATGGCGTCGAACAGCACCGGCAGCCGCAGCTCCAGGCCGGGCATGCCGTTGGCGATCTCCTTGAAATGGGCCTCGGGCCCCTTGGCGAGCTTGCCGCTGGTATCCATGCGGTAGGGTGCGTGATCGGACGATACGGCCTGCAGCGTGCCGATCTCCAGCGCCCACCACAGTGCTTCCTGGTCGGACGGCTCGCGCAGCGGTGGCGAGCACATCCACATCGCCCCATCGAGGCCCGGCCGGTCCAGATCCTTGGCGCCCAAGGTCAGGTACTGGGTGCAGGTCTCGCCCCAGACCTTGCGGCCTTCGCCGCGGGCGCGGTGGATTACGCCCGCACCTTCCGCCGTGCTGACGTGGAAGATCATCAGCGGTTGGTCGATCAGCGCGGCGCAGGCGATGGCCCGGCCGATGGCCTCGATCTCGCCCAGCCGCGGGTGGGACGGCACATGGTAGCGCGGCGCCCGATAGCCGCCGGCGATCAGGCGTTTGCCCATCCAGGTGATCATGCCGTGATTCTCGGCATGGACGCACACCATCAGCTCGTGCGCCCGCGCGGCCTCGAGCACGTCCAGGAACTGGGCATCCTCGACCCTTAGCCGGTCGTAGGTGAGGAAGACCTTGAGCGACCCGTGTCCCGCCCGTGCCAGCGGCGGCAGCTCATGGGCCAGCACCTCCGGCCGGGGATCGCACAGGATCATGTGGAACGCGTAGTCGATCACGGCGCCACGGGCCGCTGCCGCATGGTAGTCCTCGACGACCTTGGTCAGGCTCATGCCGACATGCTGGGCCGCGAACGGGATCACCGTCGTGGTGCCGCCGAAGGCGGCGGAGCGCGACGCGGTCTCGAACGTGTCGGCGTTCATCAGGCCCGAGGCCGTGAGCTGCTCGATATGGCAGTGGCTGTCCACGCCGCCTGGGAGAACGAGTTTTCCAGTCGCGTCGATCTCGACGGCGCCGGGACCAAGGCCCAGCCCGATGGCTGCGATCCGCTCGCCGCGAACAGCGACGTCGGCGCGGAAGACGTCGGTCGTCGTGGCGACTGTGCCACCGCGGATGACGAGATCATGGTCGGGCATGGCGTCGGGCTCCTGTAGCGACCTCGTTGGTAGCGCAACACCTCCCGGTGTGGCCAGCCTGCACCGCAGATGAAGATTCTTGTTGCTATGAAAGCCACAATGGCGTGAAATATGTGTGCATAAAAACACACTCGACCGGATGCGGGGATGATAGCGGAATCTGGAAACGTTGCGGCCCCGCGCCGCGACGAGCTGGTGCAGGACCAGCGGATCGAATGGCCGACAGTTGCCCTAGCGGCAGGGATTTATCTCCTGTTCGTACTGCTGACCTGGAACCACGCGGTGCTGCCCTGGGCTCTCCTGTTGCTTTTGGGCACGATCGCTGTGGTCCTTCATGGCAGCTTGCAACACGAGGTCATCCACGGCCACCCGACCCGCATCCGCTGGCTCAACGACGCACTTGGCAAGCCCACGTTCTGGCTTTGGCTGCCCTACGAGATCTATCGCCAGCTCCACCTGCGTCATCATCGCAACGATACCCTCACCGATCCGCTGGATGACCCCGAGAGCTATTATGTCACCGCTGGGCAATGGCGAAGCCTGTCGGCGCCGATGCGGGCCGTGCTGGTGGCGAACCAGACGCTGGCCGGCCGTTTGATCGTCGGCCCCGTTCTGGCCGTCGCCGGCTTCTGGCGCGAGGAGCTGCGCCGGTTGGCGGCAGGCGACCGTCGCCACCTGCGGATATGGTCGGAGCACATCATCTGGATGGCGGCGCTGCTGACCTGGATCGTCACCATCTGCGGCATGCCGTTCTGGCAATATCTCGTGCTGTTCATCTTCCCCGGCACCGCGCTCACCATGCTGCGCAGCTACATGGAGCACCGCCCGGCCGGAGATCCGGGTGCACGGTGCGCGGTGGTCGAGGATGCGGGTGTGTTCGGTTTCCTGTTCCTGCACAACAACCTGCACGCCGTTCACCATCGCTGGCCAGGCGTTGCCTGGTACCGTTTGCCCGCGCTCTACCGCGCCCGCCGGGATGAGATCCTGGCCTGGAACGGCGGCTACCTGATCGCCGGCTACCAGGCCATTGCGCGCCACTTCCTGCTCCGTCCCAAGGACCATCCCGTCCATCCCGACCACACCTAAGCGGCGGATCCGGGCGATGCTGGCCAGCCTGCCGATGTACGACCTGCCGGAGCTGCGCGTCACCACCGACGCGTGGTGGCTGGGAGTCGCGCAGGCGGCGGCCCGGCATGGCGTCGACCCGGTGCCACTCCGACTCGATCGGACGAAGCCCACCGCGTCGGTCTGGCGCTTGCCAAGCCTGCTGCTGAGCCAATGCTGTGGCCGAGATCTGGTGACTCACCTCGCGGGGCAGGTGGAGGCGGTGGCGATATCTTGCTATCGCGCCTCCGGCTGCTCTGCCGGAACCTATCGTTCGTGGCTGGTCGCTCGCCGAAAGGACCCGCGCCAACGCCTCGAGGATTTCTTCGGCGCCACCGCGGCGATAAACTACACCGGCTCGCATTCGGGCTGGGTGGCGCTCGGGCATGCGCTCGTCCAGGCCGGGTTGTCGGGGCCATTCTTTGCCAGGGCCGTTAGTACCGGCGGCCACCGCGCGTCGCTGGGGGCCATCGTCCGAGGTGCTGCCGATCTTGCCGCCATCGATTGTGTGACCTTTGCTCTCTTGGAGCGGGTCGCTCCGGCGGAGATCGCATCGTTGCGAATTATTGCTGAGAGCGAAGCGGCGCCGGCGTTACCTTATATCACCGCCGCGGGACGCCCAAATGACGTCCGTTTCCAGCTTTTTGATGCGCTTGTGGAAGCGGCAAGTGATGAGGAGCTTGCCGCTTCCCGCGCCGCACTCCTGCTCGACGGCTTTCTGCCGGTCGACGGCGACCCCTACACTCGCAGCATGGTCATGGCCGAAGAGGCAGCGCCAGCGCTGGCCGGGCTCACTGCCGTTCTCGGCCTCAGGGCTGACGCTGCGGCCCCGACATGGACGCCAGCGTCAGGCCGCCAGCGCTGCGGTCAAAGGTGAAGAAGCGGGTATTGAAGCCCTGGCAATGCTCGCCGCCGCGACCAGCCTCTTCGTCAAGTGATGTAAAGTAGTAAGTTACCGCCATCTTGACCTGGGTCGACGACTGGTTGGTGACTTTGCTGTCGTCGATGGTCTGCATTTGGACAGCGTCGCAGTACCAGTCTTCTTCGGTGGCGTTATCGTCGTAGTAGTTCATGATCTGCGATTGGATGCCAGGGAACTCGCTGAGCGGCTGGTTGTCGTTCTTGTACGTAGCGCAGCCACTGACGCTCAAGATCGCCGCCAGCAATATGATCCGCCGCATCGCCTATCCCTCGCCTGTCGAATTGTTGGCGCGACGCTAACGGCCTGGGCTTCGCGAGTCGAGATGTTGCTTAGCCTTTCAGCCGCCGCTCGAGCCGGGCCAGCAGGCGATCGACCTCGCCCCGGGTCTCGGTGCTCAGTGGCGGCGCTGGCGCTCTGAGCGCCGGCGAGGTCAGAGCGCCGCGCCGCCACAGCACATATTTCCGTACGGCCAATCCCAGCCCTGGCTGCTGCTCGTAGCGCACGAGTGGGAGGTAAGCGTCGTAGGTGTCGTGCGCGGCATCGTTTCGGCCGTCGCGGATCATGCGGCAGATGTCGACCAGCATCTCCGGGTAGGAGAAGCCCGTCATGGCGCCGTCGGCGCCCCGTTCCAGCTCGTGCGGCAACAGGATGCCGCCGTGACCGCACAGGATGGCGAGCCGCCGGGCGCCTTGCGTTTCCTGGCGGCGAATGGCGCTGATCTTGTCGAGCCCCGGCCAGTCCTCGTGCTTGAGCACGACCATGCTCGGACAGGCATCGGCGATGCGCCGCACCAGTGCCGCGCTCATCGGCGGCCCGCCGGCCAGCGGAAAGTCCTGCAGCACCCATGGTACCGACCCCAGCAGGCCGGTGACGTCGCGGCAGTAGGCGAGGATCGCGTCGTCGCCCTTGAGCGTCCCCGGCGGGGCGATCATGACGCCGGCGGCGCCCGCATCCATGACCGCATCGCTGAGCTGCTTCAGGCTGGCATAGCCGGGGCTGGAGACGCCGACCACGACGGGCACGCGCACTCGGGCGAGCACGCGCCGGGCAATGAGCAGTGCCTCGTCCTGGGTGAGCTTCGGCGCTTCGCCGAGCTGTCCCAGAATGGTGAGGCCGTCCACGCCATGCCCCAGATACCAGTCGGTCAGACGATCGACACCGGCCAGATCGAGCGCCCCATCATCGTGAAAAGGCGTCGCCGCGATCAGATAGACCCCTTGCGCCCCACTGGTCAGCACTGCGGTCAACCTCCCTAGTCCCTTGATTCAAGGCCCCTGGCCCAGGCGTGAGCCAGATGCACCCACCCTTCCGGCATAAGGTGACCCCCCGGATGCCGGCACAAACGTAGCTCGCGCCCGCTGGCGCAGTTTGACCAGACCTGGCAGTGGAGGCCAGCCTCGACATCGTCGAACGTCGGCTTGGATGGACAACCGTCGGCGGCGCGCAGCACGGCCAGGCCTTGCAACACGTCGCCTTGCCGCCAGCGCTCACCGATCTGGCGGCCACTCATCGGGACCACCGGATCGGTGGTGCCATGGAGATGCAGCAGGTCGATGGGGCCGCCGTCGCAGCGTTGCGGCAGCGGCTCCCAGAACGCGCCCGAAACGGCGACGAAGGCGCGATAGTCACGGCCGCGATGGCAGGCAAGGTCCCAGACCATCGAGCCGCCCTGGGAGAAGCCGGTCACCAGGATACTGTCCGGATCGATCGGCCAGCGTGCCAGCATGTCGGCCCGTATTTGGTCCATGAACGCCAGTTCGTCCCGGGCTTGGCTGGGTGAGCCCGTGTGGGCCCAGGTCTTGTCGAGGCCGTTCGGCAGGATCAGCATCACGCCCTCGTCGGCAAACACTCGGGTGAACGCGTGATCGGTCGCGAACGCCTCGGCGCTGCTTTGCCAGCCGTGAAAGAAGATTATGGCGTCGAGCTTCGTCCGGCCATCCCAATCAGGCGGAGGCAGTGCCAGATAGCTGCCGCTCGCGACGACGCAGGGTGCCTCACCAGGGCATGCCATCGCGACACCGCCGCGCAGCAGCTCGCAGCCGAGCAAGACCATAGCGAGCAGTCGGAGCCATCTGGTCATTTTCTCGCGTGCTCAAGAGTAATAATTTCAGCGTTAATCAACCGGTAGCAGAACTGTCTGCGCTTGGCGATAGCCGTCCAACTGTTTGTGATCGGTTCAAGGCAGCAGGTGCAGCACGATGATGAGCGCCGCTCTATTCATTTGACTGAAGTTGGTTGACTGCTAAGATGGATAATTGGTGAATGCTTGATTGTCGTAATGCAATCTATAAAGGTTCGATAGCATGGCTATTAATACGATCCATATTATTAATGGATGTGTATTTTGTTCCATGCGCTTGAGCATAAGTCGGGCCAAGCGTCTGCATATGGTGGCCGTCTGCCTGGTCGGCTTGTCAGCGGCCTCTGGCTCGTCGATGGCGGCGCCGCTTGAACCGAACGTGGCGCGCGCGCGAGAAGTACGGATAGTCACCTACAATCAATATCTCGGCGCGGATATCGTCCCGCTGGTGACGGCCTCGGCTGCACGGTTCAACGCGACGCTGCTGGACGTGCTGGCGCAGGTTGCGCGTAACCGTTTTCCCGCCCGTGCCGAGCGGCAGGCGGAACTGATCGCCAAGGAGAATCCCGATCTCGTCGGTCTCCAGGAGGTCTGGGACTTCTCCTGCCAGGAGCTGCCGCCCACGCCTGGAGCCTGCGCCGAGCCCAGGATCCGCGGGGCCTTCGTCGACCAGCTGCAGGTGACCCTCGACGCGCTGCGCTCACGCCGGGCGCCTTACGTGGTCGCGGCACGGGTCAAGAACTTCGATACCGCGGAGATCAGCGTGCCGGTGCCGGGTGTTGGAACGGTCAACGGGCTTCCCTTCACCATCAACGGCAGAAACGCCCTCCTGCTCGTCAAGGATCGGGACGTCATCCTCCGCCGTTGGAACGTGCCGGCCAGGCCCGTCGCCTTCGCCGGCTGCACGGTCTCGCAGCAAGGCTGCAGCTATGTCGCGCGGCTCGCGGTGCCCCTGCCGGCACTGCCCGGCGTGACCGCCGTGTTCAGGCGCGGCTTCGTCGCCGTGGATGCCATGGTCCGGGGACAGGCGCGACGTTTTGTGGTCACACATCTGGAGGTGCAGGAGCCCATACCCGGCAAGCCTCTGTCGATGGTGTTCCAGGCGGCGCAGGCGGTGGAGCTGATTGCTCGGCTCGCTGCCGCACCAAATCCCAAGAACAGCGAGCTCGTCCTCGCCGGCGACCTGAACTCCGCGCCCACCGACCGCTCGCCCGGCGGCGGGATCGTGCCGCCTTACCGGTTGTTCCTGGCTGCCGGCTATCGCGACACCTGGACCGCGTACAAGGGCACGACCCCCGACCCGACCTGCTGTCAGGACGCGGACCTGCGCAACGGCCGCTCCAAGCTCACCGACCGAATCGACCACGTCTTCGTCGGCTCGCCGCCGGTCCTGGTCCTGAACGCGACCCGTATCGGTGAGAACGTCGCCGACCGGACGCCCGCGGGCCCGACCAGGCCCGCTCTGTGGCCGTCGGATCATGCGGGGGTGTCGACCCGCCTCTATTTCTGAGCCGCGCACGCGGGGTGCGGCTCAGCCGACCTGGGCTGCGTCCTCGATCTCGAAGCTGACCTGCTCGCGGCCCTGCCAGGTGTCGAGCTTGACCCGGCCCGCCAGATGCAGCGGCATCCGGCCTTCCAGAAGCTCGCGACCGAGGGGCGAGCCGGCGCTGCGGAAGGATATCGCCTTGACCCGCCCGCCGGCGACGCCGCTCAGCACGGCGCTCACATGCCCGTCGCCGACGATCCTCGCCTGCGCGATCCGCGCGTCGGTGAGGGCAAAGCGTGGCTCGGCATTGCCTGGGCCGTAAGGTGCCATCTGGAGAATCTGGCTCGCCAGCGAAGGCTGCGCCGCGCCGACGCTCAGCGCGCCGTCGAGCTCGAGCGGTTCCGGCGGAGGCACCCCGCCGCCGGTCTCCGCCGCGAACCGGTCGAGCAGAAACCGCTGGAAGCGATCGAGATCGGCCGCGGCCAGCGTCATCCCCGCCGCCATGCGGTGACCGCCCCCCTGCTGCAGGATGCCTTCCAGGCGGGCCGCGATCACCGCCGCCCCAATATCGAAGCCGCGCGTGGAGCGGGCCGAGCCCTTGGCGATGCCGTCATTCACCCCCAGTACGATCACCGGGCGATGGTGCCGCTCGACCAGCCGGCTGGCGATAATGCCGACCACACCCGGATGCCAGCCGGAGCCGGATGCCACCAGCACCGGCAGCTTGGCGTCGATCTGAGCCTCGACCGCCCGCAGGGCCGCCTCGAGGATGCCCCGCTCGATCGCCTGCCGTTCCGCGTTGAGCGCATGCAGCTGACCCGCGAGCAGAGCCGCCTCGTCGCCCAGATCGGTCGTCAGCAGGCGAGCGCCGAGGTCGGACTTCCCGATGCGGCCGCCGGCGTTGATCCGCGGTCCCAAGGCAAAACCGAGATGGCGTGCATCGGTGACCCGCGCCACCCCGGCGGCCTGCGCCAGCGCCGACAGGCCCGGCAGACCCCCGGCACCCGCGATCTTGAGGCCCTGGCAGACGAAGGCGCGGTTGAGGCCGGTGAGCGGGACGACGTCGCAGACCGTCCCAAGGGCCACCAGATCGAGCCAGGACAGCAGCGGCGGCTCGGCCCGGGTGGCAAAGGCGCCCTGTCGGCGCAGGACACGGCTGACGCCGACCAGCACCATGAACGTGACGCCCACCGCCGCCAGATGCTTGAGCGGGCTCGTCTGATCGACCCGGTTCGGGTTGACCAAGGCCAAGGCCGCGGGCAGCCGTGCCTCCGCCGCATGATGGTCGATCACGATCACCTCGAGGCCGTGCTCGGCCGCGTGCGCCAGCGGCGCGAAGGCCGTGGTGCCGGTATCCAGCGTCACCAGGAGCCGGCAGCCCTTGGAAGCCAGCTCGTCGACCACCCGTATGTTCGGGCCGTAGCCGTCCAGCATCCGGTCAGGAATGACGATCTCGACCGGCGCCCCCAACGCCCGCAGGTAGCGGGTCAGCAGTGCGGTCGAGGTGGCACCGTCGACATCGTAGTCGCCGATCACCCCGACCCGCTCGCCGGCGAGCACGGCTGCAGCGAGCCGTTCCGCCGCGCGGTCGAGGTCGTGCAGATGCGACGGGTCGGGCAGCCAGTCCTTGAGCCTTGGGTTCAAGAACGCGGCGGCTTCCGCCGGCCGTACCCCGCGCCCGGCCAGAACGCGGCCCACCACCTCGGGCACGCCGTGCCGCTGGCTGATCGCCAGGGCCGACGCCTCGTCGCACGTCCGCAGCCGCCAGCTCCGCCCGAGCACGCTGCGCTCGATCTCCATCGGCCCTCCACACCTCTACCGTCCCGCCTCTAGCACGGCGGACGGGCAGGGCTTAGCATTCAAACCAAGTTCAGGGAGCACCAACGGAGCAGTGAATGCCGAGCTTTCCGATCGTCGACAGCCATGTCCACCTCTACAACCCGAGCTGGCTGCGCTACAGCTGGTTGCAGCGGGTGCCGAAGATCAATCGACGCTATGACCTCGCCGACTTCGATGCCTGCCGGGGCGAGGTCGCGGTGGAGCGGCTCGTCTTCGCCGAGGTGGCGGTCGATCAAGGTCTGCATTTCGCGGAAGCGGCCTGGGTGCAGGGCTTGGCTGATCGGGATCCGCGACTGGGCGGCATGATCGCTCACGCGCCGATGGAAAACGGGACCGCGGTCGAGGCCGACCTGGATCGGCTGGCCGAGTACCGCTCCCTGCGCGGGATACGCCGTCTGATCGAGACCGAGACCGACCAGAGCTTCTGCCTGACCCCGGACTTCCTCGCCGGTCTGCGGCTGCTGCCGGCGCGCGGCCTGACCTTCGACATCTGCGTCAAGCACTGGGGGCTGGTATTCGCGATCGAGCTCGCCCGACGCTGTCCCGACGTGCAGTTCGTGCTGGACCATATCGGCAAGCCGGGGATCCGGCATGGCCTGGTCGAGCCGTGGAAGAGCCAGCTCGAGGAGCTGGCCAAGGCACCCAACGTCGTCTGCAAGCTCTCGGGCGTGGTCACCGAGGCGGATCACGCGCATTGGCGGCGCGAGCAGTTGCGCCCTTATGTCGAGCACGTGCTCGCGTGCTTTGGCTTCGAGCGGGTGATGTACGGCAGCGACTGGACAGTCTCCGAGCTGACCCACCCCTATCCCGAATGGGTGGCGATCCTGGACGAGATCACCGCCGGCTGCAGCGAGGCCG
>JBATRI010000601.1:0-2000 GCA_049292515.1 Geminicoccaceae bacterium | reverse complement strand
CGCTCGCAGAATCACAGCAGGATGTGGGGCGTCGTGTCGAGCCCGTCCGTCTGGTCGCCCACCGGTGGCGCTGGCACCCTTCCCACCGGACAGCCCGTTCGCCGGCCTTCCTGTCAGCGGCGAGGCCCGGGTCAACCGGCAGGTCCTGGCCGAGCCCGGCCCCGATCTCGCCGCCGCTACCTTGGCCTCGCTCTCCGACGGCACGCCCCTGGTCACCGGCGCGCGGCGCGGCAAGGGCTGGCTGATCCTGGTCCATACCACCGCCAACACCGCCTGGACGTCGCTGCCGCTGTCCGGCCTGTTCGTGCAGATGCTGGAGCGCATCCTGGCGCTGGGCCAGGGCGTCGGCGGCATGCAGCAGACTCCTCTCGAGCCCGACCGCACGCTCGATGCGTTCGGCCGCCTGGGGACGCCGCAAGGTGCCCTGCCGGCACTGGCGCCCGAGGCCTTCGCCACGGCCGAGCCCGGCCCGATGCACCCGCCCGGCCTCTACGCGCCGGTGGGTCTGCGCGGCAGTATCGAAGAACGGGCGGATGCGGCTCGCTCGGCGCTGAACCTGCAACGGGCGCTGCCGGCCTTGCTGCCGCTTGGCCGTATCGGGACCGGCGCCACACCCGAGCCCTACGCCCGTGCTGCGGAGCGCGATCTCGCGCCCTATCTCGTCTTCATGGCTTTCCTGCTGGCCCTCGCCGACCTCGTCATCGCCCTCGCCCTGCGCGGCCTGCTCCCGGCCCGCTGGTTGGCGCGCCCGGCCACGGCCGCCATGGTCCTGGCGCTGCTGGCGGTCCCCGCCATGGCCCAGGAGGCAGGCCCGGATGACGCACGGATCATCGAGCTGACCCGCGAGACCAGGCTGGCCTACGTGGTGACCGGCGATGCCGCAGTCGACTCCGAGAGCGAGGCTGGCCTCAAGGGTCTCACCCGCGTGCTGTCGATGCGGACCTCGATCGAGGCCGCCGACCCCTGGGCCGTCGACATCGCCAAGGACGAGCTGGCCTTGTTTCCCCTGCTCTACTGGCCGGTCCCGCCCGACCATCCGGACCTGGCCCCGGGGGTGATCCCAAGGGTCGAGAGCTACTTGGCCCAGGGGGGCATGATCCTGTTCGACACGCGTGATGCCGCCGGGCTCCTCCCCGGCCAGGAAGGCGGCGGCGCCGGCGAGCGGCGGCTGGCCGAGCTGCTGCGCGACATCGACCTGCCGCCGCTGATCCCGCTGCCGGCCGATCATGTGCTCACCCGCTCCTTCTACCTGCTGCAGGACTTCCCCGGCCGCTGGGCCGGCCAGCCGCTCTGGGTCGATCAGGCGGCTCCCGGCATCAATGACGGGGTGTCGGGCGTGATCATCGGCGCCAACGAATGGGCCGGCGCCTGGGCCGAGGACGATAGCGGCGAGCCGCTCTACCCCGTCGTCCCCGGCGGCGAGATCCAGCGCGAGATGGCCCGACGCTTCGGCGTCAACCTCGCCATGTACGCGCTCACCGGCAACTACAAGACCGACCAAGTGCACGTCCCCGCCCTGCTCGAGCGGCTGGGCCAATGAGTGCGCTGAGCCTCGTCTTCGCTCCCCAGCTGCCCTGGTGGCTGCTGGTGCTGCTGAGCATCGTCGCCGTGCTGCTGGCTGGCATCGCCTTCTGGCGGCGTGCCCGCGGCGCCGTCTGGCGGGCCATCTTCCTGGCCCTGCTGCTGGCCTTCCTCGCCAACCCGATCCTGCGCCGCGAGGATCGCGCCCCGCTCGACGATCTGGTCCTGCTGATGACCGACCGCTCGCCGAGCCAGACCCTGGCCAACCGGCCCGCGCAGCTGGCAGCCACTGAGAAGACACTCGAGGAGCGGCTGGCGCGGCTGCCTGGCGTCGAGGTCCGCGAGGTGCAGCTCGACGCCGACAGCCGCCAGGGTACGCTGCTGTTCTCGCGGCTGCGCGAGGCCCTGGCCGAGAGCGACCGCGCACGGCTCGGTGCCGTAATCGCGCTCACCGACGGTCAGGTCCACGACGCACCCGC
>JBATRI010000600.1:0-2073 GCA_049292515.1 Geminicoccaceae bacterium | reverse complement strand
GTGTTCACACGCGCGCCGGCCGGGCCGTTCCGCTCCGTTGCTACGACCACCACCTGGATCGTGCCGACGGGCGGCGGATATTTCTTCTGCCCCTCGGTCGCCGCGCTCGCCCGTTTCGCGGCCGCCTCTTCCCCGGTCGTCGCGTAATCCTAAAGGAGGACTTCCCATGGCCTTTGTCCGCCCCCTGTTGCGAGAAGCCTTGGCAACGCTGAAAAATGCCGGGGACGGTCCCGCCGCCGGGGGTTGGGGCCGTGCCATGGAGATGCTCGGCGCGCATGTCGATTTGGGAGAAGGAGGGAGCGGAGACGCCACCTTGCCGCTCGTCCTGCAATTGCCGCAGGAGGCGCCGCGTGAAGGCGAGACCTGGTCCGAATACAAGGCGCGCGTAGCAGCTAGAATCCAAGCTGCCAATGATGTTCTGACCGGCGGAAGCGGGACGCCCCTCTACCTCGCCAACGCCATCGCGGCCAGCCTCGAGCCGAGCCAGATCGAGCGGATCGGAGAGACCGACGTCCTGCGGTCGCTGGAGCTCGACCGCATGGTGAGGCCGACAACCATGGATGACGCGGCCCTGGACCTTGACCTCGCAGGCGTCCGCGACCGGCTCGGGGACCTGAGGGGCGCCGGGGTGCGGGTTGCCGTGCTCGATTCCGGGGTCGACGTCCTTCACCCGATGCTCTCGGTCGCGCAGTCGGTTTCGACCTGCGGCGAAACGACGGACTTGCCGGGACGCCACGGCACCCATTGCGCCGGGTCCATCGCATCGAGGGACGAGATCTTCGGCGGGATCGCACCGGACTGCACGCTCCTCAACGTCAAGGTGCTGCGCCAGGATGGGACCGGGACGAGCACCTTTATCACCAAGGGCGTGGACGAGGCGCTTGATCTCGACGCGGAGATCCTCTCGATGAGCCTCGGCTTCAATCACCTGCCTACCTGGTCGCGAGACGGCCACGGCTGGACCTGCCCGGACGGACGCTGTGAGCTTTGCACCGCCGTCGACAACGCCGTCTTCTTCGGCGCCATCGTCTGCGTCGCCGCCGGGAACGAACACAACCGCGCCAATGCGCTGCGCAATTTTGGCCAAGCGGGCGCCTTCGATACCGAGCTCGGCTGCCCCGGCCATGCGCGCGGAGCCATCACCGTGGGGGCGATCACGAAACGCACGTTCCTGCCGGCGGATTTCAGCAGTCAGGGCCCAACCGCCTATGGCGCGCCGAAGCCAGATCTCGCCGGGCCCGGCGTAAACGTCACCTCGACCACGCCCGTACCGCGCGGGGCGGACGGCGCTCTCGCGCCCAATCCGGCCCGCCATGACATCTTCGGCCGGGAGAGCGGAACGTCCATGGCTACGCCCATCGTCGCTGGAGCGGCGGCGTTGATCTTGGAGCATCGCCGCCAGCTCGGTCTCGGCGTCACGCCCGCTGAGATCCGCGGAGTCCTTCTGTCGAAGGCGGTGACTTCGCACGGCCTCTCTGTCATGATTGCAGGCGCCGGTGGGATCGACCTGTCGCAATACGGTCTGTCCGCTCCCACCTCCTGAAGAGGAGGCGCGTCATGGCCGAGATCGACAAGACCGAGATCGAGAAGCTCCGCAAGCTTGGCGCCATGGAGACGACGAGCGACGGCGAGGAGGGCGTTCGGCTGACGGTCCAGTTTCGCGGAGCCCCTTCGACCCCGGATCGCAAGGTTTGGAAGGAAGCCCTCGAACAATGGGAGCGGCGCTTGGACGAGAAGATCAGGCCGTTCGGCGCCGCCACCGTCGATGGCAGCCTTTCGACCAGTGGCCAGAGCGTGGAGCTCGTCTTGCCCGTCAAGAACTTGGATGCCGCCGTGAAGGCCCTTTCCGACGACGACATCGGCGTGCGCCTGAGCCGGGAAAGGAAGGTAGATCCGAAGTATTGAGCAGCCCAGCCGTTTGGCCGGCATTGTTCTCTTATGGCGGGTCAAGCTCCTCGTTGATCTTCCCTGGCGATAGTACGCTGTCCCAGTCGGATCATGGTTCTCTCCGCGGTCGGCATGAAGCCGCCGCATGATGGCGTCGGAAGCATTGGCCTCGTGATGTCAAGTACG
>JBATRI010000599.1:0-12226 GCA_049292515.1 Geminicoccaceae bacterium | reverse complement strand
GGCAGCTCCCGCCCGAACAGCAAGAACAGCCCCCCGATCCCCACCACCACCAGACCACCCACCACGTCACGCGGCTTCTCGAAACCCGCCGACATCTACCTTCCCTCCCTGACCGTGCCGCTCACTCCGGCGGCGTTGCGGCGCGACCGAGCTCAGTCGGCGTAGACGCCGGCCGCCTCGATGATCGGCTTCCACTTCACGATCTCGGCCTGCAGATGAGCGTCGAGTGCTGCCGGCGTCGCGCGATCCTGGCTCACGGGCTCGGTGCCGAGATCGGCGAAACGCTCGATCACCTTGGGGTCCTGCAATGCCACCTGCAGTGCCGCCGCGATCTTGTCGACGACCTCCGGCGGCGTGCCGGCAGGCGCATACAGCCCGTGCCAGACGGCGACCTCGAATCCGGGCAAGCCCGAAGAATCGAGCGTCGGCAGGTCGGGCAGGGAGCTCACGGTTTCCTTGGTCGTCACCGCGTAGGCCTTGATCTTGCCGCTCTTGATCTGGCTGGTGGTGTTGGTCGTCTGATCGCACATCAGATCGACCTGGCCGCCGAGCAGGTCGGTCATCGCCGGTCCGGTGCCTTTGTACGGGACGGTGGTCATCGGGGTGTCGAGCGCGTTCATCAGCAGCATGCCGCACAGATGCGAGGCTGAGCCGATGCCGGCATTCGCCAGCGTGACCGCGTCCTTGTTGGTCTTGACGTACTCGATCAGCTCGCCGACCGCCGCCGGCTCGAACTCGGGCCTGGACACGACGGTCATCGGCACATCGGTCACGAGGCCGATCGCCGCGAAGGCGTCAGCGGGGTTGTAGGTCAACTTGCGATACAAAGAGGCGCTGGTGGCCTGGCCGATATGGTGCAACAGCAGCGTGTAGCCGTCCGGTTCGGCGGTAGCGACCCGGCGCGCGCCCAACGTGCCACCGGCGCCGCCCACGTTCTCGACGATCACCTGCTGGCCGAGGTTCTGGGTCATCGGCTCGGCGATCAGGCGGGCCACGGTGTCGGTCGGCCCGCCGGCTGCGAACGGAACGATCATGGTGATCGTGCGGTCCGGGTAGGTCTGCGCCGAGGCGGAGCCGGCAAGCAAAGTGACGGCGATGGACGCGAGCACAGTTCTACAGCTTATCATGTGGGCCCCTGATGGTTTCAAACGTGCATGCAGGCACGTTAAGATTATTTCAGGTCCATCGTGACCCGGACTGGTCAAGCGTGCAAGCCGCCTTGCGACGGAGAGAGGGGCTGAGCCTTCGTAGCCCTGCCGCAATTGTCGCGGCGATGCTGCTTCTGCTCGGCGCCTGTGGTGGTGGGCAGCCCAGACCTAGCCGCGCGCCTGTCACACCTTATCAGCTGTCCGGCCCAGCCTGTTTGCGCGCGCTCGCGGCGCAGGGCATCACCGTACGCCCATGGGTGGGCGGTACGACGACCTGCCCGGTCGACACGCCCGTGCTCGCGACCAGCGGCATACTGGCGCGGTTCAGCCCACCGCTGAAGACGAGCTGCGCCATGCTCCTCGCGTGGAGTGAGTTCGAGCTCGACATCGACCGCGCGGCACGCACGATCATGCATAGCCGTGTCGTGGCCGTGCGCCATTTCGGGAGCTTTGCCTGCCGCCGGATGACCGGCAACGGCGCGCGGCGGAGTCTGCACGCCCAGGCCCGCGCCCTGGATGTGGCCGGCTTTCAGCTGGCCGACGGGCGCGTGGTGTCGGTCGAGTCCGGCTGGGACGGCTCGCGCGACGAGCAGCGCTTCCTGCGGGCCGTCGCAAAGGCCGCCTGCCAGCATTTCAGCGTCACCCTGACACCAGACTCCGACAGCGATCATCTGAACCATCTGCACGTCGATATCGGCCCCTGGCGCCTCTGTGGCCTGTGAGCTGGACCACCTGGTCAGTGGTGGGGTGTGGCACGATAGCGTTTCGGACGGCGCGGCAATCGCCGTGGCGGTGTAGGTCCCAGACCGCCCGTGCGCCCGACGACGGCCGTGTCGCGCGGCCAATTGCGCTGGACCTCGACATGGATAAACGATGCCGACCAGCCGAGCAGGATCAGGCCGTTCAGTGGCTCGAAGCTCGCCAGCAGGCGCATGACGCCTTCCGGCACAATGTCACCGAAGCCCAGCGAGGTATAAGTCTCGGCGGAGAAATAGACGAACTCGAGGTCGCTGCCGGTGACGTCGCCGACCAGATGGCCCAGGTGCAGCAGGTCGGCGGCGACGGCATAGGCCCCGGCATAGATCCCGATCTCCAGCAGGTGCAGGCCGAAGATCCCGAGGACCGCCGCCAGCATTACCCACCTGGCGTGCCGGCCGACATGCTCAACTCTTGCGGCAACCCGCTCGAGGCGGCGCAGGCCTTCCTGGTGCAGGAGCACCGTGGCGACTCCCACCGCCACACACAGCAGGATGGTCCGGATCATGGCAGGCCGCCTCCACGCAGCGCAGGCAGCCGGCTGTAGCATGATGGTGGCCGACCGCCATGCGCGCGGCCATTACCATCACGTGAGATCGTTGGTCAGCGCGAACGGGGCGAAGGTGGTCGGCAGCTGGTCGGGATGGCGGTTGCGGCAGGCGGCCAGATAGTCGCTCGACTGCATCTCCATCAGGCGGCTCACGGTGCGCTGGAACTCGAAGGCACCGTCGCCGGCGGCATAGAGCTGATCCGGTGAGGCCGCGGCCGACACGAACAGCACCACGCGCCGCTCGTACAACGCGTCGACCAGGGTCATGAAGCGCCGGGCTTCATTGCGCCGGTCGGGCGTCAGGCGCGGCACTTCCTCGAGGAACAGGCAGTGAAACGCCTCGGTCAGCGCGAGATAGTCGGCGGCGCCCAGCGCACGCGCACAGAGATCGCCGAAATCGAAGCGGGCGACCCCAGCTGCAGCGCGCGGCACCGTCACATGGCGGGTCCCGACGACGACATCCCGCGGTCTCGCCTCGGCGCCGTCGGTGAGCGCGTGAAAGGCTTGGTCCAGCCGCGCGTCGGCGTCGGGACCCAGCGGGTGCACGTAGACGGGCAGGTCGCGGAGCCGGGCCAGCCGGTAGTCGACCGGGCCATCCAGCGCCAGCACGTCGACCTTCTGCAGCAGGAGATCGATGAACGGCAGGAAGCGGTCACGGTTCAGGCCATTTTCGTACAGCCGGTCGGGTGGCCAGTTGGAGGTGGCAACCGCGACCACGCCCCGGGCGAACAGACCCTCGAACAGCCGCCCCAGGATCATCGCATCGGCGATGTTGACGACATGAAACTCGTCGAAGCAGAGTAGCCGCTGCTCACTAGCGAGATCCGCGGCAAGGACCGTCAGCGGGTCCTCACGGCCGCCGTTTTGCCGCAACTCGTGCAGCCGGCGGTTCACGTCCAGCATGAACTCGTGAAAATGGGTGCGGCGCTTGGCCTCTATTGGTGCCGAGGCAAAGAACAGATCCATCAGCATCGACTTGCCGCGACCAACCCCGCCATGCAGGTAGAGGCCGCGCGGGGCTGGCGGCGGGGAGGGTTCGCGGCCGAAGCCGAAGCGAGCCAGCAGGCCCCCGGAGCCGGTGGGTGGCGCGGCCGGTTGCCAAGCCTTGAGCTCGTCGGCCAGCCGATCGAGGCGGCGGACTGCAGCCTCCTGCATCGGGTCGAAGACGATCTCGCCGCGCTCGATCAAGGATTGAAACTGCTGCAGCAGCATGGCGGCCCCGGGCAGTGTGCTTGGGTGCTCGCTGTAGCGGATCGGATGCGGCCCGGTCTACTGGCGCTAGGCCGCATTCGGGTGCGGCCGCGAAAGCTGCGCCAGCAGTGCGCCACCAGCCACCAGCAGGGCGCCGGCAGCCTGGCGGCCGGACACGGTGCCGCCCACCGCCAGCGCCATCAGCATGACATAGAACGGTGCCAGGTTTGTATGGATCGCCGCCACGGTGAGCCCCAGCAGGCGCGCGCACGTGAACCACAGCAGCACCGACAGCCCAATGGCCATCGTTCCGAGCCACAGCAGGGTGGCGAGGCTGGCTGGAGTCAGGTCGAACCGTGGTGCGGCCAGCCCAAGGGGCAGGGCAGCGGCCAATGCCACCGCGACGAAGGCCGTACCGGCGAGGAAGGTAAGCCCGCTGATGGCAAGGTCGCTCTGCGTCCGCAGGCGCGCCATGGCCGCCCGCGAATACCAGATCCACAAGATCATCGATCCCAGCACCAGCGCCTCGCCGCCGCGAGGGCCTGCGGCCCGCTGACCGTCGGGAAGAGCCGCCAGACCGCCGCCAACGAGCGCCAGGGCGATGCCCAGGAACACCTGCAGCTGTGGGCGCTTGCCGTCCAGCACCCAACTCATCAGTGCCGAGATCAGCGGCATCGTGGTGCTGATGATGGCCACCGTCACGGCGTCCGAGCGGCTTTGCCCCAGTACCAGGAGGAAAACGGGTGCCGCGACGCCCACCGCGCCGAGCCACAGGACGTCACCCCAGGGTGCCCGGCGGAACTCGCGGCTCCGCCCGGTCAGTATCGCAAGCAGTGCGAGAAAGACGGCGGCGGTCGCCAGTCGGGCAAGACAGAGGAGGAGCGGGTCCCAACTCCGCAGCAGGTACTCGGTGGCAGGAAAGCCGCTGGCCCACAGCACCGTGCTGAGCAGCGCCAGCGCGTTGCCGCGAAGGATCGGCGATGCCGCCGGTTGGGCCAGAAGCATGCTCTGTTGCAGTTGCTGGACCCGTATCATGACGGGCCGCCCGAGGGCTGTATGTTGGGAGCCGAAGCTGTCGTTGGGTAGTCGGCCCCTATGTGTTTGCGACGTGTATCGCGGAGGTTGGTCGGCCGTCGAGCGTGGTAGTCGCCGATCTCACAGTTCCCTCCCGCACGTGACGCTGCGGGCGCGAGCGTCGATGTCCGAAAGCACGGCGCGGCCCATGTTCAATGAACTATCCGGCGCGACCCGCCTGAAGGCGGCCCACTCCTCAGGCGGTCAGATCCAGCCCTGAAGCTCGTTCAGGGCGAGCTCTTCCAACACGTCGAGGTGTGCCTCGGTGTCGTTGAGGCAGGGGATATAGGTGAACTGCTCGCCACCGGCGTGCATGAACAGCTCGCGATTCTCGACGTTGATCTCCTCGAGGGTCTCCAGGCAGTCCGTGGCGAACGCGGGCGAGATCACCGCCACCTTCTTGACCCCGCGCCCGGGCAGCGCCTCCATGGTCTTGTCGAGATAGGGTTGCAGCCATTCCTCGCTGCCGAAGCGCGACTGGAAGCAGACCATCATCCGGTCGTCCGACCAGCCCAACTGCTCGCGCACCAGCCGCGTCGTCTTCTGGCAATGGCAATGGTAGGGGTCACCGCTCAGCAGCAGGCGCTTGGGCATGCCGTGGTAGGAGAACACGACGAGGTCGGGCGCCCAGTCCAGGCCCGCCAGATGCTGGCGGATGCTGTCGGCCAGGGCCGCGATGAAGCGCGGGTGGTCGTGGTACGGCCCCATCGTGCGCAGCGCCGGCTGCCAGCGCATGGTCTTGAGCGCATCGAACGCCTTGTCGTAGGCGGTGGCCGTGGTCGGTGCGGCATATTGCGGGTAGAGCGCCATTAGCAGCAGCCGGTGGCAGCCGGCCGCGACCAGTCGGTCGAGCACGCTCTTGACGCTGGGGTTGCCGTAGCGCATCGCCCAATCGACCATGAGACGCGGTGACCGTGCTTCGAGCCGCTGACCCAGCTTTTCCGCCTGGCTGCGGGTGACGGTCTTCAAGGGGCTCTCGTCGCGCTCCTTGTTCCATATGGTGTCATAGTCCTTGCCCTTGCTTGCCGGCCGCTTGCTCAGGATCACCAACTGGAGCAGCGGCTGCCAGAGCCAAGTCGGGTAGTCGATGACCCGTTTGTCCGACAGGAACTCGCTCAGATAGCGACGCATCGACCAGTAATCGGTGGCGTCGGGCGTGCCGAGGTTGAGCAGCACCACACCCACGCGTTCGGGCGTGATCGGCGGATGATCGGCCGGCAACCGAGGGCCTGTAGCCACGGTAGGGCCATGCTGCCCAGGCACCAACATATCGGCCTCGGCCATCCTATGCCCCTTGGTTCGTTGCGCCGCGATCCGCAGATAGGTCCGGGCACCGCCTGAGGCAAGCAACGGCTCCGAGCCTGAGCGCCGGCGCAGGGCAGACGCCTGTCCAACCAGGTCGGGCCTGATTGCTGCCCATCGCGCTGGGGACTACAGTGCCCGCCAAGTATGCAACGGGTGGACCATAGCAGCGTGCGGCGGTCACCCGACTTCAGGAGCAGCCAGATGGCCTTGGCGCCAAATTCCCTGCAGGGGCGGGATATCCTCTACACCGTCCATCCCTACACGAATCTGCGGCAGCATGAGCAGCAGGGACCGTTGGTGATCAGCGGGGGCGATGGTGTCTATGTCATCGATGATGACGGCAATAGCTACATCGAAGGGCTGGCCGGTCTGTGGTGCACCGCGCTGGGCTTCAGCGACAAGCGCCTGGCCGAGGTGGCCCGCCGGCAGATGGAGAAGCTGCCCTACACCCAGAGCTTCTCGCATCGCTCCTCGGAGCCGATGATCGAGCTCGCGGAGAAGCTGGCGTCGATCGCACCGCCGCCGATCACCCGCTCGTACTTCGTCAATTCCGGCTCCGAGGCGATCGACACCGCGATCAAGCTGATCTGGTACTACAACAACGCCCGTGGCCTGCCGGCGAAGAAGAAGATCATCGCGCGCAAGCGCGCCTATCACGGCATCACCATCGCCGCCGGTCATCTGACCGCATCCTTGGCCTACACGTCGAATGGCTTCGACCTGCCGATGATGGACCGCTTCCGTCACGTCACCGCACCGTCGTTCTACCGTGACGGGCTGCCCGGCGAGACCGAGGGCGAGTTCGTCGAGCGGCTGGCCAAGGAGCTCGAGGACCTGATCCTGGCCGAGGGCCCGGACACCGTGGCGGGCTTCTTCGCCGAGCCGGTGCAGGGCGCAGGTGGGGTCATCGTCCCGCCCACGGGTTATTTCGCCAAGGTGCAGGCCATCCTGCAGAAGTACGACATCGTCTTCGTCGCCGACGAGGTCATCTGCGGCTTCGGGCGGACCGGCAACTGGTGGGGCTGCAACACGTTCGACATCCGCCCCGACCTGGTCACCTGCGCCAAGCAGCTCTCCTCCGCCTACCTGCCGATCGCGGCGCTGCTGATGAGCGACGCGTTCTATCAGGTCCTGGCGGACCAGAGCGCGCAGCTGGGCACGCTGGGCGTCGGCTACACCTACGGTGCCCACCCGGTCGCGGCGGCCGTGGCGGTGGAGACGCTGCGGATCTACGAGAGCGACGGCATCATCGAGCACGTGCGCGATGTGTCGCCACACTTCCTCCAGCGTCTGCAGCGGCTGGGCGATCATCCGCTGGTCGGCGAGGCGCGTGGCGTGGGCCTGCTCGGCGGCGTCGAGCTGGTGCGCGACAAGGCGACCAAGGAGCAGTTCGATCCGGCCCTCAAGGTCAACGCACAGGTGGTGGCCAAATGTCAGGCGCGCGGGCTGATCGTGCGGCCGATCCCTGGTGACACGATCGGCATCTGTCCGCCCATGATCATCACCACCGCGGAGATCGACCTGCTCTTTGATCGCCTGGAGGCAGGGCTGAACGACTCGCTGGGTGCCTTGCCGATGGCGGCCTGAGCATGGCCAACGTACCGCACCCCTGGCTCGTGCCGCTGCATCGTAGGGTGCTGGCGCTGGGGCTGGCCGTCGCCTGGCTCGGCTTCGAAGGCTGGATCGAGCCAGGGGGCCTGTGGTTCTGGCTGGCCGCCGGCATCTTCGTCTACGGTGTCTGGGACTTCTTCCTGTCCGGTATCTATGCCCCCGCGGCTACGCCGCCCGCGGAGCCACCGGCAGACGGCGGCGACCGGCCGTGAGCGTCGAGCAGGCGGTCGCGGCCCACTACGGCCAGATCGATGTCCTGGGGCGGATCGAGGCGGCGCTGAAGGAGAGCGGCAAGGATCCGGCCAAGCCCACCGTCGACGACCTCGCGGGCGTGGACGAGTTCCATGCCCGCGGCCGGGAGGCCACCGTCGAGCTCGCCGACTGGCTGCCTGCCGCTGTGGCCACCGAAGTGCTCGACATCGGCAGTGGCTTGGGCGGGCCGGCGCGCTTCCTGGCAGCGACCCGCGGCCTGCGGGTCGTGGGTGTCGACCTCACCCCGGAATATGTCACCGCCGCGACCGAGCTGACGCGCCGCTGTGGGCTCGCCGATCGGGCACGGTTCCTCACCGCCAATGCGCTCGACCTGCCATTCGAGGGCGGCAGCTTCGCCGCCGCCTACACGCAGCACGTGGCAATGAACATCTCGGACAAGGCCACCCTCTATGCCGAGGCCGCGCGCGTGCTGCGCCCGAGAGCCGTGTTCGTCATCTACGACATCCTGCGTGGGCCCGGCGGAGCCGTCCAGTATCCGACGCCGTGGTCGGCGGACGGCTCGACCAGCTTCCTCGTGGATCTGCCCGAATTGCTCCACCTGCTGGATCGGGCCGGCTTTGCGGTCGAGGAGCATCGCGATCTGCGCGAGGCCAGCGCCGCCTGGTTCGAGCAGCGGGCCGCCGTCGCTGCGGCCGGCAAGGGTCCGCCGATGACGATCCGCCTGTTGCTCGGCCAGCTCTTCGCACCAGCCTTTGCCAATCTCCTGGCCAATCTGCGCAGCGGTGCCGTCGCACCGACCATGCTCCGGGCGGTGCGCCGCTGATCTAGCGGGCACAGGCGATCACGGGTGGATCGTCGCTGCCGAGCGGGCGGGTGATCATACGCGACGGCTCCAGCGCCAGGATCTCGGCGACGTTCGGGTTCGTACCGCTCAGCGCGTCCACCAGCTCGGCCGTGGCTTTAGCCAATATGTCGGTCTGCCGATCGCCGTCGGCCGCACGCGCCTCGGTGCGCACGTTGCTGGTGCGCAGCTGGCCATCCCGAATTTCCCAGCTGCCGCGGGCCGTGGCGACGATGGGGCCGATCGGGCCATGGGCCTCCGTGCGGGATTCGGTGACGAAACCGCCGTCGGCCGCATAGGTCGCGACGACCGTCTGCCGTGGCTGATCCGGGTAGGGGTTGAGGTCCTGGCAGTGCCACGAGCCGACCAACAGCCGTGCATCCACGGTGGACGGCGGAGCCGGCAGCTCCACCGTCGGCCGTGGCGGCAGTTCGCCGGTCGTCGCGCATGCCACGAGGCTCAGGCAGAGCAGTGCGGTACCGACCCGCATCAGCATCGCCGACGGCTCAGGCGGCGGTCTCGAGATGCTCCCGGCCATGCGGCGCCGAGAAATCGAGCAAGGGACCCAGCGGCACGATTCCGGTGGGGTTGATGGTCCGATGGCTGGCGTAATAGTGGCCCTTGATGTGGTCGAAATCGACCGTCTCGGCCACGCCGGGCCATTGGTAGAGCTCGCGCGTGTAGGCCCACAGGTTCGGATAGTCGCTCACCCGACGCAGGTTGCACTTGAAGTGGCCATGGTAGACCGGATCGAAGCGCAGCAGCGTCGTGAAAAGGCGCCAGTCGGCCTCGGTGATGCTGGCGCCGGTGAGGTAGCGCTTACGTGACAGCAGCTCCTCGAGCCAGTCCAGCGCCTTGAACAGTTCGACGACTGCCTCCTCGTAGGCCGGCTGGGTGGTAGCGAATCCAGCCCGGTAGACGCCATTGTTGACTGCGGCATAGACACGCTCGTTCACCGCGTCGATCTCGGGCTGGAGCGCAGTCGGATAATAGTTGCCCGGGCTAGCTCCAAGGTCGTCGAAGGCCGAGTTCAGCATCCGAATGATCTCGGACGATTCGTTGCTGACGATCATCTGCCGCTGCTTGTCCCACAGTACCGGCACCGTCACGCGGCCGGTGTAGCGCGGCAGCGCGCGGGCATAGAGCTCGTGGAGGTAGGGCAGGCCATAAAGGGTGTCGCCGGTGGCGCCTGGCGCCAGCTCGAAGGTCCAGCCGTGCTCGGCCATCAGCCAATGCATCACGGAAACCCCGATCATGGCTTCCAGCCCCTTGAGCTTGCGGAAGATCAGCGTCCGGTGGGCCCACGGGCAGGCGAGCGAGACATAGAGATGGTAGCGGCCCGACTCTGCCTTGAAGCCGCCACCCCCTGACGGGCCGGGGCTGCCGTCCGCGGTCACCCAGTTCCGGCATTGCGCCGCGCTGCGCACGAAGCGGCCGCCGGACTCCCCGGTGTCGTACCAACGATCGTGCCATTGGCCGTCGACGAGCAGGCCCATGAATCGTCTCCATTCCGATTGGGGTGCCGGAATGGCCGACCGATCACGACAATCTCTGTCGTGCGTCTTCCGAGCCGGCGATTGGTGGCCTCTCTGGCGCCAGCCCCCGTGAACGGAGGCTGGCGCAAGGCCGGTTTCAGGCCTTGAGCTTCTTGGCGATTCCGGCGACGTGCTTGCCCTGGAAGCGCGCCATGCCCAGCTCCGCCTCGGACGGCTGCCGCTCGCCCTGGCCGCCGGCGATGGTGGTGGCACCGTAGGGCGAGCCGCCCTTGATTTCCTCGAGCCCCATCTGATCGGCGCAGGCATAAGGCAGGCCGACCACGACCAGGCCCTGGTGCAGCAGGGTCGGGATCGTGGTGATGATGGTGGTCTCGTTGCCGCCATGCTGCGTGGCGCTGGAGGCGAATACGCTGCCGACCTTGCCGACCAGCGCCCCCTTCATCCACAACCCGCCGGTCTGGTCCCAGAAATTGCGCATCTGCGCCGCCATGTTGCCGAACCGGGTCGGCGTGCCGACGATGATCGCGTCATAGTCGCCGAGCTCGCCGGGCGTGGCCACCGGGGCGGGCTGGTCCAGCTTGAAGTGCGACTGCTTGGCGACCTCGTCGGAGACCAGCTCCGGCACCCGCTTGACGACGGCTTCGACGCCCTCGACCTCCCGGGCACCCTCGGCGACGGCATAGGCCATCTGCTCGATATGGCCGTAGCTGCTGTAATAGAGCACGAGAACCTTGGTCACCGGGTCACTCCCTCGACTGGCTGCGATGCCCAACAAATAAGGGGATGGCGGCGACCCGCCAGCCCGTGACCGAGAAATGAATTGTTTCGATTCAGGCTACAATCATCTCGTCAGATCTACTCCGCTGCCACCGATGTCGCCGACATTGTACATGAGGCCGAAACCGCCGAGCAGGTCTATCGGGAAATAGACGCTAATGACGCCTATTGTCATTGCGATCATCACCGGCATGCTGGACAAGTCACAGAAGGAATAGGCTGGCAGCAAATGTATAGCGTGCAAGTGCATGAACATCCGACATACACATCGAAAGATGTCGAACGTATTCCAGATGCGCCCTTCGGGAGCAGTCGACGCCTAGTTGCCATTGCAAAGCGACGAGTCCGCGCTCGGTATTTTCAGAACGGCGGTTTCGCCGGCACGACTCGGTAATGCGTTGTCCAGATCGTCTGGAGATGGCAGGCCAAGTGCTGTGCCGAATAGTCGGCCTGGCGCCTCGGCTCTAATCCAGCCGCGCCGTGGCCTCGATGAGCCAGTCCGCACCTTCGGCCATCAGCGGCAGCAACTCCTCCCGAACGCGGGCGTGGTAGGCATCGAGCCAGCCGCGCTCCTCGGCGGTCAGCAGCATTGGCTCGATGAGTCGCCGATCAATCGGGCACAAGGTGAGGGTACGAAAGCCCAGCAGCGGGCGGTCACCCGATTCCGGTGTGCCGCGCGCCTCGACGGCGACGAGGTTCTCGGTACGGATACCATAGGCGTCTTGCTTGTAATAGCCCGGCTCGTTGCTGAGGATCATGCCCGGCTTGAGCGGCGCCGTGCCGAGCTTGCTGATCCGTGCCGGACCTTCGTGGACGCAGAGGTAGGAGCCGACGCCGTGGCCGGTTCCGTGGTCGAAGTCGAGCCCGTGCCGCCACAGCGCCACCCGCGCCAGGGCATCGATCTGGGCGCCGCTGGTGCCCTCGGGGAAAAGGGCCAGCGAGATCGCGATCATACCCTTGAGCACCAGCGTGAACCGCTCCCGCATCTCCTCGCTGGGCGTGCCCAAGGCCACCGTGCGGGTAATGTCGGTCGTGGCGTCCAGGTACTGGCCGCCACTGTCGATCAGGTAGAGCGTGTCCGGGGTCAGCGGGCGGTTGCTCGTGGCCGTCACCCGGTAGTGGGGCAGGGCGGCATTGGGGCCGTGCGCCGAGATCGACTCGAAGCTGGGGCCGCGGAACAGCGGATCCTTGGCCCGCTCCTGCTCGAGCCGGGCCGCCGCCCCCGCCTCGTCGAGGCTGCCGTCCATCGGCTGGCGGCTCAGCC
>JBATRI010000598.1:0-8567 GCA_049292515.1 Geminicoccaceae bacterium | reverse complement strand
GCCGCGCGCTGCCCGCCCTCGGGGACCGTCACCGCCTGCCCCGAGGCGCCCGCCGCCAGGATCGCCTCCATGACCTCCAGCACATGCAGCGCCAGATCGCCAGAGGCGCGCGGCGTGGACCCGGTCGCGATGGCGTGCGCCAGGTCCGCGACGCCCAGCATCCGATAGTTGGCCCGATCGGGCGCCGCATAGGGCCAGTTGAGCTGGCCGTGCAGGGCATGCTCGGTCGCCATGTGCTGCCATTCGCCGCCGCCCGTGCTGAGTGCCACCGTGCCGCCGAACGTGTCGGGGTCGGGCAGCCGCAGCGAGCCCGTGGTGCCGTGCAGCTCGATCGGGTGGTTGCCGTGCCGGAACACGTCCCAGCTCATGCCCAGGGTGACGACGGTGCCGGCGGTGAACTCGAGCAGTGCCATGAGCGTGGTCGGCGTGCCGACGGCAAAGCTGGTGCCGCTGCTCGGCCCGGGGGCGGTGATCAGCCGCTCGGGCGAGCCGATCGACGCCATGGCCTGCACGCGCCGCACCGGCCCCAGCAGGTTGACCAGCATGGTGAGATAATAGGGGCCCATGTCGAGGACCGGGCCACCGCCGGGCTGGTAGTAGAATTGCGGGTTCGGGTGCCAGTGCTCCATGCCGCGGCCCATCATGAAGGCGGTGCCGGCGACCGGGCGGCCGATGGCACCCTCGTCCATCAGGCGCCGCGCCAGCCGCCCGGCAGCGCCAAGGAACGTGTCGGGTGCCGAGCCCAGTGCCAGGCCACGCTGCCGGGCCTCGGCGACCAGTGCCCGCCCTTCCGCCGCCGTCGCCGCCAGCGGCTTCTCGGTGAACACGTGCTTGCCCGCCACCAGAGCCGCCATGCTGATGCCGTAGTGCGCGTTGGGCACGGTCAGATTGAGCACGAGGCCGATGTCCGGGGCGGCCAGCAGCGCCTCCACCGATTCAGCACGGATGCCATATTCCGCGGCCCGCAGCCGCGCCATCTCGGGCGCCAGATCAGCACAGGCGCGCAGCTCGATCCCCCGGAACAGGGCCGCGTTGCGCAGATAGGTCATCGAGATATTGCCACAGCCGATAACCCCGATCCCCAGCGACCGCATTGCCATCTCCCCGAACATCGCTGTTTCCCGGCCTGCCGCATGCGCCAACTCGCACGTCATGGGCAAGTGTTTTCGATCTAACATGCTTGTTTATGCGATAGTATGCAGCTTTGCGCTTGACGATGATGCCGTCGGCTAGGCATGATCGGCACGAAACAAAAAAGCGGCGACGCCTCGTCGCGATCTGGGAGTGTCCTGCAATGGCTGATGCAACGTCAGGCCCGATTCCTGCCGACCGCCGTAAGTTCCTCTTGGGTACCGGGGCCGCAGCCGGCGCCGTGGCACTGGGCAGGCCATTTCGCGCCCGCGCCGCCGATCGGGTCGAGATCACCTTCGCCAGCGCCAAGTTCTTCGGCAAGCAGACGCTGGCCGAAGTCGTCGAGACCTACAATCAGGCCCAAAGCAAGGTTCATGTGACCTATGTCGAGCTGCCGCCGCCGAGCTCCTCGACCGAGGTGCATCAGGCGCTGGTTCAGCAGCTGGCACGGCGTACGGGCACGCCAGACGTGTTCACACAGGACGTGGTCTGGATCGCAGAATTCGCCGGTGCCGGATGGGCGCTTCCTATTGGTGAATACTTCGACGCCAACATGCAGAAAGAGTATTTCCCCGGCACCATCGATGCCTGCACTTTCGACGGCAAGCTGACCGCCCTGCCCTGGTTCGTCGATTCCGGCATGCTCTACTACCGCAAGGACCTGCTCGAGGGCATTGGCGCCAAGGTGCCCGAGACCTGGGCGGAGCTGACCGCGGCAGCGCAGGAGCTCCAGAAAGCCGGCAAGGTGGATTTCGGCTTCCTCTGGCAGGGCAAGCAGGCCGAGGTCCTGGTCTGCGACCTTGTCTCGGTGATCGGCTCCAACGGTGGCGCCATCCTGGCGCCCGACGGCAAGTCGTCCCGGCTCAACGATGCCAAGGCGGTCGAGGCCGTGCAGTTCCTCTACGATACGATCAACAAGACCAAGATCAGCCCGGCCAACGTGCTGAGCTGGGACGAGGAGCCGTCGCGGATGCCCTTCACCGCCGGTAAGGGCGCCTTCCTGCGCAACTGGTCCTACGTCTACTCGATCTCGCAGGATGCCAAGGCCTCGGCCGTGGTGGACAAGGTGGGCGTCGCCCCCCTACCCCACTTCCCCGGCGGCCGCAGCTCGGCCTGTCTCGGCGGCTACCAGTACGGCGTCAACGCGGCGACCAAGAACCGCGAGGCGGCGATCGACTTCCTGACCTGGATGTCCTCGCCGCAGACGCAGCTGCATTTCGCGCTGCAGCTCGGCATCGCGCCGACCCGGCCGGCGGTGTTCGACAACCCGCAGCTCGGCGCGGAGCAGCCGTTCATGAAGGAGCTGAAGTCCGTGTTCACCGGCGCCACGCCGCGGCCGGTGACGCCCAAGTATGCGCAGGTCACGCTGGCGATCCAGTCGGGCGTGTCGAAGGCGCTGGTGAGCGGCGACGTCCAAGCTGAGCTCGACGCCGCCAGCGCCCGCATCGACGGCATCGTCAAAGCCTGATGAGCCTCGGCCAGCCCGCCACCGTCGTCGGCCCCTTCGCCGGGGCCGGCTGGCGCAAGCTGCCACTGACGCCCTGGCTGTTGCTACTGCCGGTGTTCGTGGCGCTGGGATCGGTGTCGGTCTACCCGATCCTGAACGGCGTCTGGCTATCTTTGACCAACACCTCGCTGGTCACCCAGGAAAACGACTTCGTCGGCCTCGCCAACTACGCGACGCTGCTGGGCGACGAGCAGTTCTGGAACGCGTGGCGCCACACGATGGTGTTCACGTTCGTCTCGACGCTGCTGGAGACCATCCTCGGCCTGGGGATGGCGCTCCTGCTGTTCGAGCCCTTCATCGGCCGCTCGATCGTGCGGGCGGCGATGCTGGTGCCGTGGGCCATGCCCACCGTCGTGACCTCCAAGATGTTCGGCTGGCTGTTCGACGGCCAGTACGGCCTGATCAACTACCTGCTGCGCTCGGCCGGGCTGATCGACGAGAACATCAACTGGCTGGGCTCGGTCGATCACGCGCTGGGCACGATCATCATCGCCGACGTCTGGAAGACCACACCGTTCATGGCCCTTCTGCTGCTGGCCGGGCTGCAGACGGTGCCGGGCTCGCTCACCGAGGCGGCGCACATGGATGGGGCCAAGGCCTGGCAGACGTTCTGGTTCGTGCGGCTACCGCTGCTGGTGCCGACGCTGCTGATCGCCGGCATGTTCCGCGCCCTCGACGCGTTCCGCGTGTTCGACCTGGTCTACGTGCTCACCGGCGGCGGACCCGCCGACTCGACCGAGACCCTGTCCACGCTCAGCTACAAGATTTTGTTCTCGACCCTGCAGTTCGGCTACGGCTCCGCCCTGTCGACGGCGATGTTCATCACCGAGACCTGCATCGCGGTCGGCTTCGGGATCTTCATCGTCCGCCAGCTCAGGAGGCAATGATGGTCTCGCGCAATCGCTGGCGGCCGGTGCTGATCTACCTGGGCGCCGCCCTGATCCTGGTCTGGTCGGCAGGGCCGTTCGTCTGGCAGTTCTCGACCTCGTTCCAGAACGACCGCGCGCTCACCGAGGCGGCGCCGAGCTTCTGGCCGTCGCCCTTCACGCTGGAACACTACGCCAACGTGTTCTTCGTCAAGAAATTCCAGCTCTACGTGCTGAACTCGATCATCGTCGCCGGACTCACCACCATCTTCTGCCTGCTCGTGGGCTCGCTCGCGGCCTTCTCCCTGTCGCGCCTCGACATCAAGGGACGGTTCGGCGTGCTGGGCGTCATCCTGTCGGTGTCGATGTTCCCGCAGATCGCCGTGGTCGGGCCACTCTACCTGATCGCCTCCAACATGGGGCTGCTCGATACCTATGCCGGCCTGGTGATCACCTATCTGGCCCTGGGCCTGCCGCTCGTGACCTGGGTGCTGTTCGGCTACTTCGACACGCTGCCGCGCGAGATCGACGAGGCGGCGCGCATGGACGGCATCACCACCATCGGCCTGCTCGTGCGCATCATCATCCCGATGTCGCTGCCCGGGATCGTGACCACGGGCCTGCTGGCGTTCATCGCGGCGTGGAACGAGTTCATGTTCGCGCTGGCATTCACGTCGACCATCGACCACCAGACCATCCCGGTCGGCATCGCCAACTTCACCAACCTCTATTACGTGCCCTGGGGCGACATCGCCGCGGCGTCCGTGGTCGTCACGGTACCGTTGATCGTCCTGGTGCTCATCTTCCAGCGGCACATCATCGAAGGTCTCACGCAGGGCGCGGTCAAAGAATGAACATGTCAGACACCACCAAGGCAAAGCTGCAAGTCGGCTGCCAGACCTATACCTGGGAGATGCTGGGCGACGCCTGGACCGGCACCGCCGACGACCTGCTGGCCGCGATCGCCGCCGGCGGCTATGCCGGCATCGAGATCACCGATACCATGATCGGGCACTATACCGACCGACCGGATGCCTTCGCCGCGGCGCTGGAGCAGCATGGCCTGACGCTGGTGGCGTTCGCCTGCGGCAGCGCCAGCGGCTTCACCGAGCCTGCGGCCCTGGCTGACGACCTCGCCACCGTCGACCGGACGCTCGCGTTCGTGGGCCGGTTCCCCGGTGCCGTCCTGTCTTTGGGCAGCGCCACGGTGATGAGCCCGGGCAGCCTGGACGACAAGTTCGCAGCCGCGGCCCAGTTCTACAACGAAGCGGGGCGGCGCGGCGTGCAGGCGGGCGTCCCAGTGGCGCTGCATCCCAGCTCGCACCACAACACGCTGCTAGCCACGCGTGCCGACTATGACCGGATCATGGAGCTCACCGACCCGGCGCTGATCGGCTGGGTCCCCGACACCGGCCACATCCTGCGCGGCGGCCAGGACATCCTGGACACGCTGCGCACCTACCAGGATCGCATCCGCTACCTGCATCTGAAGGACGTCGACGCGACCGGGAACTGGAGCATGCTCGGCGATGGCGTCTGCGCCACGGCTTCCGTGATCGACGTCGTCGCGGCCGCACCCCGTTTCAACGGCTGGTTGGTGCTGGAGGAGGAATCGGCTACCGCTGCCGCCGACCCCGCGGCCGCGGTGCGGCGCAACCGCGACACGCTGCGCGTGCTGGCCGCGTGAGGACGCCCGAATGATCGAGAAGGAAGCTCGCCGCCTGCGCGTGGGTGTGCTCGGCTGTGGGCCAATTGCGCAGTTCGCCCACCTCGAGGCCTGCGCCAAGGCGCGCAACGCCGATCTCCATGCCGTCTGCGACGCGGCCCCGGATCTGCTGGCGCGCATGCAGGCCACGTACGCCGTGCCGCACGCCTACGCCGACTATGACGCCATGCTGGCCGATCCCGAGGTCGAGGCGGTGATCGTCGCCACCTCGGACGCGTTCCATGTGCCGATGTCGATTCGGGCGCTGGAAGCGGGCAAGGCCGTCTTGTCCGAGAAGCCGATCGGGGTCGCGGTCGGCGAGGTCGAGGAGCTGCGCGCCGTGGTCGCCCGGACCGGCCGCATCCTGCAGGTCGGGCACATGAAGCGCTTCGATCCGGGGCTGGAGGCGGCGCGCGACTTCATCCAGTCCGAGATGGGGGAGCTGCTGGCGCTCAAGGCCTGGTACTGCGACAGCACGCATCGCTACAGCATGACCGACGCGGTGCAGCCGCTGCCGATAACCAGCCGGCATGCGAGCAAGCCACGCGAGAACCCGAAGGCCGACCTGCGCCGCTACTACATGCTGGCGCACGGCAGCCATCTGGTCGACACCGCCCGCTTCCTGTGCGGCGAGATCACCGAGGTGCGCGCCCGGCTGGCCGAGCGGTTCGGCGCCTATTGCTGGTTCGTCGAGACCAGCTTCGCCAACGGCACGCTGGGCCACCTGGACCTGACCGTGGCCGTGCGCATGGACTGGCACGAGGGGTTCCAGCTCTACGGCGAGCATGGCAGCATCCTCGCGAAGACCTACAACCCCTGGTACTACCGCTCGAGCGAGGTCGAGATCTTCGCCGAGAAGGACGCGACCTGGCGCCGGCCGCTCGGCGCCGACGGCCATTTCTTCCGTCGCCAGCTCGAAGGCTTCGCCGATTCCGTGCTGCACGGCGCACCCTTGCGCGGCGCCGACATCGAGGACGGGCTGGCCTCGGTCCGCGCCATGGCCGCGATCGCGGAGTCGGCACGCACGGGTCAGGCGGTGAAGGTGGCCGACATGCGAGGCGCCATCTGATGCGCCTGGGCATCTTCGCCAAGACCTTCGCCGGCGCCGACGCTGCCACGGTGCTCCAGGCCGTGCGCCGTGCCGGGTATGATTGCACCCAGTTCAACATGGCCTGTGTCGGCCTGCCGCCGATGCCGGACGCGATCGACGCGACCGTTCTGGCCGAGATCCGCGCCGCGGCCACGGCCTCCGGCGTGGGCATCGTCGCCCTCTCTGCCACCTACAACATGATCCATCCCGATCCGGCCGTACGCGCCGACGGTCTCCGCCGGCTGGGGGTGATGCTGGCAGCGGCCCGCGCGCTCGAGGTGGGGCTGGTCACCCTGTGCACGGGCAGCCGCGACGCCCAGGACCAATGGCGGCACCATCCCGACAACCTCACGCCCGCCGCCTGGGCGGATCTCTGCCGGGAAATGGCGCAGGCGGTGACGCTGGCCGAGGCCGCCGGGGTCGATCTCGGCATCGAGCCGGAGCAGGCCAACGTCGTGACGTCGGCCGCCGATGCACGGCGCCTGATCGGCGAGATGGGCTCGGCGCACGTCCGTGTCGTCCTCGATCCGGCCAACCTGTTCGAGCAGGCGAGCCGTGCGCAGGCGCGGGCCATCGTAGCGGCGGCGGTCGAGCTGCTGGGCGACCGCATCGCCATGGCCCACGCCAAGGACCGTGCCGACGACGGCAGCTTCACCACCGTGGGCCAGGGGGTCGTGGATTTCCCGGATCTCATCGCACGGCTGCGCGGCGTCGGCTTTGCCGGCCCTGTGGTGACGCACGGGCTGACGGCCGAGGACGCCCCGGCCGTGGCCTCGTTCCTGTCCGGGCTGCTGGCCCGATGAGGATAGGTACGCTTCGGCGCGACGATGCCGTCTTGCGCTTCTTCGACAGCGAACGGGGCAGCCCGGTCCTGTTCCAGCACGGTCTCGGTGGTGATGCGGCGCAGGTCGCGGAGAACTTCCCGGATGGCCCGGCCTATCGGCGCCTGACGGTCGAGTGCCGGGCGCAGGGGCAGTCCGAGCCCGGGTCGTCGCGCCCGTTCTCGATCGCGATGTTCGCCGCCGACGTCATGGCGGCCTGCGACCGCTGCGGTATCGAGCGGTTCATTGCCGGCGGCATCTCGACGGGTGCGGCCATCGCGCTGCATCTGGCCGTCCGTCATCCCGGGCGGGTGACGGGGCTGGTGCTGGCCCGCCCGGCGTGGCTGTTCGAGCCGGCCCCGCTCAACATGCAGCCCTTCGTCGAAATCGCGCAGCTGCTGCGGACGGAGGCGCCCACGGTCGCGCGCGACCGTTTCGCGGACTCGCCGACCGCCCTGATGCTGGCGCGCGAGGCCCCGGACAACCTGGCCTCGCTGCTCAAGTTCTTCGACCGGCCCGATCCCCGGCTCACCGCCGACCTCGTGGACGATATCGCGCGCGACGGGCCCGGCGTGACGGCGGCGGACGTGGCGTCGATCGCGGTGCCGACGCTCGTGCTCGGGCACGATCAGGATCATGTCCATCCCCTCGCCTACGCCCAGGAGCTGGCCCGGACCATTCCCGGCGCGCAGCTGGCGACGATCACCCCCAAGGCTGCCGACAAGCCGCGCCACGTGACGGAGTTCCGGGCGGCGGTGGACGCGTTCCTGCGGCAGCAGATCCCATGACCGGAGGCTCTCCCATGCCCGAAACCAGACCCGGCGCCTTCGTGGCCGGGCTGCCGCGCGACCGCCTGCTGGGCGAGTTCTCGCTCTGGTCGGCCGACCTGTGCAATCTCGCGGCCGACCTATGCCGCACCGAGCCATATGCGGACATCTACCACATCGACGTCGCCGACGGCCGCTTCGCGCCGTCGTTCCTGTTCTTCCCCGACCAGGTCGCCCGCATCCGGGCGCTGACCAGGCGGCCGATCCACGTGCACCTGATGGTCGAGGGCGACATCGTGCTGGAGCAGATCCGCGAGTTCGCGGCGGCGGGTGCGGATCTCGTCACGGTCCACCCGGAGAACGGCCCGGTGACCGCCGACGCGCTGGCGCTCATCGCCGAGCTAGGTTGTGCGGCCGGGGTGGTGCTGCGGCTGGAGACCCCAGTCGCCACCCTTGCCCCGTATCTCGATCGGGTGGCGTTCGTGACGCTGCTCGGCACCGCGATCGGGGTCAAGGGCCAGGGGCTGTCGGCGCAGGCCTGCCCGCGGCTGCTGGAGGTACGGCGCATGCTGCAGGCGGCCGGGCGCACCGATGCGGTCCACCTCGCCGCCGATGGCGGCATCCGCGCCGAGACCGTGCCGCTGCTGCGGACGGCCGGGGCGCAGACCGTGGTGCTGGGC
>JBATRI010000597.1:0-3270 GCA_049292515.1 Geminicoccaceae bacterium | reverse complement strand
GCCAGGAACGACGGCAGATCACTGGGCAGCTCGTCCGGCACCATCACGCCCTCCATGTTCTTGCTTCGTTCACGCTACCAGCGCCGCCGCATCCGTCAACCTGCCTGAGCGTTATGGAGAGGTAGTTCTCAGGGTTTCAAGCTAATTCAATGCGATAGGGTTGCGCGATGTCAGGGCTATCCATAGGAGATTAGTACTTGCATTTGGTCAGCATATCAACTATCCAACTCGATTCGGTCGGCGTGGTCGATTGACCAAAGTTCATAAGCCTCAATGATGCCCCTCTGCTCCGTTCAAATAAACGCCTGCAGAAGCAGGCCGATCGGATGTGTCCTGACAGGAGCTGATCATGACGTTATCCAAGTATTTATTCTCCGCAGCATTGGCTGTTGGTATGACAATTGTCACTGCAAGTGCCGCGATGACCGATAAAGGTGAAAATTCCGGACCCGCGGTGGCGGCCGGTGTCGCTCCAGCGACCGCCAGTGGCGACCGCTGGGCCGTCATCAACTCGGGCTGCAGCTCCGCACGCAGCATTGTTGCATGGATATGGCAAGAATCTATAAATATCAATGGTTTAACTAAAACTGCAGATCTAATAAATCTAGCAGAATCAAATGGTTAGCGTATCCATGCAACAACGCCCATTGATCGACGACCAGGTCATCAAGGGTAGCCCATGCGGCCTGGAAACGCGGATGCAGCCGATATCAGCCGCAGGCCAAACCCACCAGGCTACCCAATCCAACCCTTAACACCAGCCGTCTAGCGGTGGACACCATCCGCGCACTTGGCCGTTACGTTACCGTCGCATGACAGAGGTTCAACGTGGGCAGTGATGCGCCGCCGCTGAGCAGAGAAGGTGACGGTACATGGCTAGGCTGTACTTCAGCCGCACAATACGGCGCTTGGCCTCGGACTCGGGGACCATCGACCGCTGGCTGCACCGGCTCGAGGCACAGACGCTCAGCCTGACTTGCCATGCGTTCGCATCCTTGCCCGTGCAACACGCCTCTATGATCGGCGACACTCTGGGACGCAGCCTCGGTCCACGGCTGCGCCAGCACGAGCATGTGCAGCGCAACCTGCGCTTGGCATTCCCCGACCGGGACGAAGCTTGGGTCGCCTCGACGGGCCGGGCGATCTGGGGCCGCATCTTCGCGACCGTGGCCGAGTACCCACATTTGCCGACCATAGCCGGCGAACGTGGCAACCCCAGGGTCGAGATGGTCAGCCATTTCGACCTCGGCCCGGCGCAGCGTGGCGAGCAGCGCCTGATGCTAGTGGGGATGCATCAGGCCAACTGGAACGTCCATGCTCTTGCCGGCCAAATGGCCGGGCTGCCGGTCTCGGTGATGTTCGCCAGGCGGAGCAACCCGCGCGTCGAGGCGACCGTCGCGCGCTATCGCGACCGTATGCCCTGCGGCTTCATCAAGGTAACGGATGGCCTGCGCGGCGTACTAGCAGCAATCGAGCGTGGCGATCATGTGGGGATGTTCGTCGACGGGCGGCACGACGGCCAGCCGCTGCTGCCGTTTTTCGGCCATCCGGCTCCGACGACGGTCTGGCCAGCCCGGCTGGCGCTTAAGCTTGGGATGGCGCTAGTCCCGGTGCAGCTCGAGCGCCTGCCGGGAGCACGCTTTCGCGCCACGTTCCATCCACCCGTGCCCTTTGACCTGGGCACCCGTGACCCGGCGCAGGCAGCTTTGGCCATGATGCTCAGGCTCAACGGCCTGTTCGAGCAATGGATCGTCGCCCGCCCGGACGACTGGATCTGCGCCAAACGGCGCTGGCCGACCGAGATCTGGAAGCTGCGCCGCAATGAGCTGCAGGCTGCCGGCAGGTTTCGGGTTTGAGCAGGAAGACGCGCCAGCGTCCGCGTCACTCGTCGTTGGCGAAGTTCCGCCGCCACCATGGCCGGATGCGCCAACGGCGAGCGCGGCTCACCATCCTTGTCGTCCTCGTCGTCATCCGCAGCCGAATCCTGTCCGCCATACGCCGGCCACTCGATCTCAGGGCAGATGTTCGCCTCGATCCGGATGTCATGATCGAATCGACCGGCATGCTTCGACAACAGCTCGCGCGAAGCCAAGACAGCCTACGCTTGCGGAGCTGGCGCAGGACGCGGTTCACATAGATGGCGGTCATGCGCAGCGTGTCGGCCAGCTGAAATTGGCTGAACAGGCAGGTGTATCTGTCGGCCGTGTCTACGCCCACCATTTTCAGCCGCCAACGGCACGCATTCAAATACCCACCGATTCTCAGCGTGGCGGGCACTGCCGCCGTTGTGCAGGGCCACCAAGCGTCTGGCTTCGTAAGGGGAGCAAGCCGACAGGCAGTATGGAGTGGACTGCCCGTCTATCGGGCGAACACAGTATTCCGCCATGGGTATGAGGCAGAGATGCTGGGGGGTCCATCTGAATTTGGCCGAAAACACCGAAATCTCGAAATAGGTCTTTTCGTCGTTCGCGGTGCAAAGGGCAAATTGATGATGGCTATCAACGCTTTGCAAGAGCTGCCACGTATCACCGTTGGGGCATTGGTGCGATGCTAAGGTATTTAAGCTCATATTTACTTCTTCTCGGCTTGCGAACTTCAATTCTCTAGGTCCATACGTCGATCGCCTCGGCTGACGAACACGTAAGCATAATCAGTGGTCGCCAGACGGCACTCACAGCTCCGTCGAATTGTACTGGCACGCCACGCTTTAGCGGTAATCCGCGCCGCCCTTTCGATCTGCTACTGAGACCCAAACCAACACGAACGCGCCATCGACCCCGATCCATACAGGTAGGCTCAGCAGCAATGCCAAATCTAGGTTAGCGTCTAGTCGGCCACGCTTGCTGCCAACGCTAGCCATCCGATTCTGAACTTGGGCCTTTTTGGGTCCTCCCGCAGAGAGAAACAGACTATCTGGCCCGCGGTTCCAGTAGGGTGCCGGCGCTTGTCGCTAGCCGGGCACCGGCCAAGGCCCAACCGCCAACCCCGCGCAAGGTGGCCCGCCTGCTGATGAGCGAACCGGACAAGCTGAGCGAGACCAACCGCCGGTTCGGGCACCGTCAACTTGGCGCGAGATCGGTTGCCTGGCGGCGGGAAGGCGGCTACCGGCTCGGCATGATCTCGCCGACCAAGCCCTCGTACGCCGGCTACCGTTTCCCGCCCGACGTCATCAGCCACACGATCTGGCTCTACTTTCGTTTCCCGCTCAGCCTTCGGATGGTGGAAGAGATGCTCGCCGCCCGCGGCATCGTCGTCAGTCACGAAACGGTA
>JBATRI010000596.1:0-17287 GCA_049292515.1 Geminicoccaceae bacterium | reverse complement strand
TTGAGCAGGGTCGACTTGCCGGCGCCGTTGCTGCCGATCACGGTGACGAACTGGCCCTGGGGAATGGCGAGGTCGACCCCCCGCAGCGCCGTCGCCTCCAGTACCGTGCCGCGGCCGAAGGTGACCTCGATCCCGCCGAGCTCGATCATCGCGCCGGCGCCAGCCGCGCCAGCAGCTTCGCCCGCGTCGCCGGCAGGACCAGCGCCGCGCCCACGATCAGCGCCGTCACCAGGTTGAGGTCGGAGGCCTGCAGGCCCAGGAAGTCCGCCTCCAGCGCCAGGGCGACGACGATGCGGTAGAAGATCGAGCCCATGATGCACCCGATGACCGCCATGGCGACGGTCGGCCGCGGCAGGATGGTCTCGCCGACGATCACCGCCGCGAGGCCGACGACGATGGTGCCGGTGCCGATGGTGATGTCGGCAAAGCCGTTGGCCTGCGCAAACAGCGCCCCCGCCAGCGCCACCAGCGCGTTGCTCAGCGCCATGCCGAGGCAGGTGGCCGCACCCACGGCGATCCCCTGCGCCTCGGCCATGCGCGGGTTGACGCCCGTGGCCCGCATCGCGAGCCCGACCTCGCTGCGCAGGAAGCGGATCAGCAGCAAGGCCGCGACGGCAACCACCACGGCCAGGAACAGCGGCCGCGCCAGCGGCGTCCACAAGCCCAGCTCCTCGACCGGGGTCAGGACCGTGGTCTCGCCCAGGAGTGCGATGTTCGGGCGGCCCATGATGCGCAGGTTGATCGAGTAGAGCGCGATCATGGTCAGGATGCTGGCCAGCAGATGCAGGATCCTGAAGCGCACGTTGAGCACGGCCGTCAGCAGCCCGGCCGCGGCCCCGGCCAGCAGGGCGAGCCCGGTGCCGAGCCAGGCGCCCAGCCCGCCGGTGATCGCGGTGGCAGCGACGGCGGCCCCCAAGGGGAAGCTGCCGTCCACCGTGAGGTCGGGAAAGCTCAGCACGCGGAACGACAGGTAGACGCCCAGCGCCACCAGCCCGTAGATCAGGCCGAGCTCGACCGCGCCCAGGAACGCGACGGCGCTCACGCGCGCCCCGGCGCTACCGCACCACCGTCCTGGCCCGGGCGATCACCGCCTCGGGAATCGTCACCCCCATGGAGGCGGCGGCGCCGGGATTGACGAACAGCTCGGTGATCTCGACCCCCTCGACCGGGATGTCGCCCGGCTTCTCGCCCTTCAGCACGCGCAGGACGATGGCGCCCGTCTGCCGGCCCACGTCGAAATAGTTGAAGCCCACGGCGGCGATGGCCCCGCGCGGCACGGAATCGGTGTCGCCGGCATAGACTGGCAGCCTGTTCTCCTGGCCCACCTTCACCACGGCCTCGAGGGCCGTCACCACCGTGTTGTCGGTCGGCACGTAGATCGCGTCGACCCCACCCACGAGGCTCTGTGCCGCCGGCAGCACGTCGGCCGACTTCGGCGCCGGTGCTTCCTGGACCGTCATGCCGTGCGCCGGCGCCTCGCGCCGCAACAGCTCGATCAGGGTCAGCGAGTTGGCCTCGCCGGGATTGTAGATCACCCCCAGCCGCTTCACCTGCGGCGTGATCTCCTTGATCAGCTCCAGCTGCTTGCCGATCGGCGACAGGTCCGACATGCCGGTGACGTTGCCGCCGGGATGGGCTGCATCCTTGACCAGCTTCGCCCCCACCGGGTCGGTGACCGCGGTGAACACGACCGGGATCTCCCTGGTCGCCCCCACCACCGCCTGCGCCGAGGGCGTGGAGATCGGCACGATCACCGTCGGCGCGTCGCCCACCAGCTTGCGCGCGATCTGTGCGGCGGTCGCCGGGTTGCCCTGCGCGCTCTCGTAGGTGAAGCGCAAGTTCTTGCCATCCTCGTAGCCACCCGCCAGAAGGGCGGCCTTGATGCCGTCGCGCGTGGCATCGAGCGCCGGATGCTCGACGATGGCCGTGACCGCCACGGCGACCGGCTCGTCCGCCAGGGCCGGCCAGCAGAGGGCAGTGGCGGCGAGCAGGGCCAAGCTTGTGCGGCGCCCGAGCAGCATGACGTCGTCCCCTCGTTCCATTGGTCGGCGCCGAGGCTTAAGCCGAAAGCGCCCGCCCCCGCAAGGACCCCCGATGCCGACCATCCGCTTCGATCGCAAGCCCGCCGACGTCGACGCCGCCGAGTGGTACAAGGACCCGACCGGCGCGTTTACCGCCGGCTACTGGACCCACGAGGGCGGCGTCATCGACGTCGACTACACCGAGCACGAGTTCTGCCTGCTGCTCGCCGGCAAGGTGCGCCTGACCGACCAGGACGGCCATGTCGACCTCTACGGCATGGGCGACGGCTTCGTCATCCCCGCCGGCTTCAAGGGCACCTGGGAGACGCTGAAGCCGGTGCGCAAATGGTACGCGATCTGGCAGCCGAAGTAACGTCGGCGCGGAGTGCTGGTCATGCCTGAAAGCACGCCAGGGAAGTCGACGTTCCGTCTTTCGGCCGGGTCTCGAAGTTGACGCCAGGCATGGCCGATTCGCTGGCATTGGCGACGATGCCGACCATCACATCCAGCCGCTGCTGGCCTTCCCATCGCAGCGCCTTGCTTGGCCCCTGCCCGTCACGGCCGCAGCGGATCAGCGAGAGCCGCACCCGTCGATGGGCTGGTGGGCTCGGGTCCGATCGTCGGGGGCCAACTGCGGGTTTCACACCCTCGGGACGGCCCCCTCGGACCGCTCTTGAGGTATGCTGCTGACGCCTACTCGCAGGTCACCAGAAGGTGGAAGCTGCGATCGGATCGGGCGCCGAAGGAGTTGTGGGTGGTGACGAAGACGCCGTTGAAGAAAGCGACGCTGCTGACCGTGGTGATCTCGCCGGGAGGCGAGACGCCGACGAACCCACACAAACCAATGGTTGCGTTCTTCACGCAATTCCTCACATTACGATTGAAGAGGACGATGTATGTCCCCGTGGCGATGCGTGTCACGCTGAGTGTGCCCTTGCTGTAGGCGATCGTGGGGACGGCACCCGTCCCGTTGATGCAGGCGGCCCGGTCGCCGGGGGTACTGCTCGGGGCGACGCCGGAATCGCGCGCGGCGGGGCCTTGATTGTAAATGTCGGGGTCGGCCATCGCCGGGGTGCCGGCACCGACCATGGCAACGGCAGCCGTCAGCATGCCGATCGCAGCCATAGAACGCCGGAAGTTAACACTGAGCACCATTTTTGCCTCCAAATGTTCAGGCCAAAGCCAATCCACTCGACAATCGGCTTGCACGGTCGAGCCAGATCGACGCGTCGTTTGTCGGTTCTATACCAACGACATACTATAGCATGCTGTTTTCCTGATAGAAAATAAATAATCATATCTATATTTATGCTTCACCTTAAAGGTGAATACATATCAATATTATCCACCTACATACAGACCATTCTTCTTACATTGCTAATTCAAGGAGACTTAAGATTGCGGTGCCTGTAGTTATCGGCCTACTGCAGCGTCAGCGGTACTCTGATGGCTTGCTGGCCGGTTGGTCTGTTAGAGCCTTACCCGAAAAGATCTGAGTGATTTCAGCCGCTTGTGGTTAGTCGGAGTTGCGAGCAACGATGGAGCCACAAGATGTCTTGGACTGAAATCACCCGCCGCCAGTATCGGCGTGAAGGTTTGCGGTATGTAAGTGACCTGACGGATGAAGAATGGCAGTTGATCGCGCCGCATCCGCCAGCGGCCAAGCCGCTCGGGCGGCGACGGGCAACGGACTTGCGCACGGCAACCAACGCGATGCTTTATCTGCTGACGCCGGGCTGCCAGTGGCGCCTGCTGCCCAAGGAGTTTCCGCCCTACACCACGGGTGCAGCGGTTCTTCTACGGCTGGCGCGACGACGGCAGCTGATGGCGGATCAACCATCACCTGCTGCTGGCCGCCCGCGAGGCGATGGGGCGTGAGGACAACCGAGGCCGGCGGGCTGCGCGGCTACGACGCCGGCAAGAAGATCAAAGGCAGGAAGCGCCGTATCCTGACCGATACCCATAGCTTGCTGGTTGCGGCCGAAGTGCGCGCTGCCGACGTTCAAGACCGCGACGGCGCGGTGCCACCGCTGGCCTCGATCCGCAAGCTGTTCCCGTGGCTGCGCCACATCTTCGCCGATGGCGGCTATGCCGGCACCAAGCTGCAGATCGCCCTCGCGGCGCACGGCCAGTGGACGCTCGAGATCGTCAAGCGCTCGGATAGCGCAAACGGCTTCGAGCTGCTGCCTCGACGGTGGGTGGTCGAGCGCACCCTGGCTTGGCTCAACCGCGACCGCCGCCTCGCCAAGGACTTCGAGGCGCTGGCCGAGACCGCCACCGCCTGGCTCATGTTGGCCAGCGTCAAGCTGCTCTCGCGCAGGCTCGCAAAAGGATAAATAACTTATAGGATACTGAGTCAGGCTCTTAGATTCATTTTTTTGACCAGAAACCGATGCGAAGATGCTCTTGAGTCTGATCGGCTATGCCAGTATCTCGACCAGTGAGGGCAGACAGGTTCTCGACCGTCAACTCGATGCGCTCGGTGCCGCCGAATGCGAGCGGATTTTCCAGGACACCGCCTCAGGGGCCGATGCGATACGCCCCGGCTTGGTCGCCTGCCTCGATCATCTGCGCTGCAATGATGTCTTGGTCGTGCTGGATCTCGACCGCCTCGGACGGACTCTAAACACCAAAACAATAACTGATCATTATTTGGTGACGGTTGTACCCGGTGGACACGGAATCGTTGCCGGCACGATAATTTTATTTAGGACCTCAAAGAAATTGGCCGTGTCAAAGCCTGCACCCCAAGAGGCATAGAGGTACAGTGTGCGCGTAGCTTTGTCGAAATAGGCAAGATTGGTTGTCTTCTGGCCGATAAACGTAGGGTCTTGACGAGCCGGGTCTCCGAGAGACTGCCACACCTTCCCGTCACAGGAGTGGATAAGAGCGGCATTACGGACGGCCGCGCCGGTCGAATACCAGCCATCCGGAACGGCAGCAAGATACCCTGCGGTGCCGACTCGACGGAGTGACGGAAATACTGGCCCGATCATGTGCCCCGCCACGTCAACCGGGAGGAGCTCCTGGATCGTGCCATTCGGATTTCTGCCCAAGTACCAAGTGGTGCCATCCGCCGAGAAGAGAGCTGCGAGGCGTACCCCGAGCCGAGTCCCGTCGATGAGAGTAAAGAATTTGTTCGCTGCCGGGACGCTCATATTCAAAGGAACTGTCCCTGCGCGGACCTCGAGGCTATGCCCGCTTCCCCAATAGGGAGCTCCGTCCGGGAACATTGCAGCAAGATCACCCTTGACCTTACCCAAGTATTCCCAATTGATGCCGTCTTTCGAGCGGATTGTGGCCGGAAAAACTCGTCCATCCAGCGGAGGATAGCTGTTGGTGACATATATGAAGCCCCAGAAATCTCCTCCGCCTCCCGATTTCTGCACCTTGAAGATGGTCGGGCGGGTGAACATGCGTTTTGCTGCAAGCGTCGTAGTGCTATAGGTCTTTGTAATTGAGTTCCATTCGAACACGTCCGTGATAGCTTCATTCGGAAGAACTATTCGCTTAGAGATGCTGAAGTCCGTCGGGGAAGGACCGACAAAACGTATCAATCCCGGGCATTTTGTTCCCGGACAGACACCGGGACTTACAGGATCTCTCGGCCATTCCGTGCTGAATCCCCACCACTCCGCGCCGATGGGCATTGCGCTCACGTAGGAACCCGTGAGCCCCTTCGCCAGCAAGATGTTCCAGTGGTCACGTAAATAGGTGGAGCCTGTCTTCCATGTATAGGTGAGCGTATCACTGATGGCAGCATGCACTCGTTGACTAATCAGAACGACTGCTCCTAAAAAAATTACGAGTACAGCGACCTGCATCGATCGCATTTTCATTGATTCAAAATACATAATATTTTCCCTCTATGACCTTCAGGTCACGCCGCGAAGGATGGCGCGGTAACTCGGGGGTGGACGGCGTGCTCGATCAGCTTGGCGAAGCGGTAGCTGACGCTCGTGGCGGTGCGCTGGTTGAAGCGGAACACGTACTCGTCGAGATAGGCCTGGAGGTCCTTGTCGCGGCCCGCGCCGTGATGGATGCCCAAGGGCCAACTAGACTGAAATTATTGCATTACAAACCGCAACAGCGAACATGATTGAGCATCTGCATGATCCAGTCATACAACTAGATAGTTTGGAGAACGCAACGAAACGTTTGATTGGTTGTTATCTCATCGTTATCTGTCCAACGATGCTGTCTTTGTCATTATATGATTATCTATTGGCGATACGAATGTACAGCATCCTTTTAAGATATTATCTTATGATATTCTGTCACCATGACGCGATTCGAGTCGACGTGGGCGTCTGACAAACATGACTATAGGTATCCTTGTACTGTAGTCTATGATCAGTTTAGGCAACTGACGATTGGATAGTACGGCTTGTGAGTTCGGAGTGACAACGATAGCTCACATTGACGTTTATACAATACCTTCTTAAACTGCATCAGAGCGATTTTTGATCATTCTCCCAGTCTACGGTTCGCTGCAGGGCCGACGCCTGAGATCAGGCGGGCTCAATCTGGGGCGCTGACGGTCTAGTGCAGCGCCAGCGGTGATATGATGGCTTGCCGGCCTGTTGGTCCGTTGGGGACCGGCAGGAGGCGAGTGATGAAGAAGTACCGAGTGACCTGACGGCAGCGGAGCGCGACGAACTGGAGTAACGGCTCGCCCGGGGCGAAGCCGATGTCCGCAGGCTCAAGCAGGCGCAGGTCCTGCTCGAGGCCGACCAAGGCGAGGGCGACCCAGCATGGCCGGACGAGCGGATCGTTGCGGTGCTGGAGGTTGGCATCGCGACCATGCAGCGCTTGCGGCGGCGCTTTGTCCTGGAGGGCTTGCAGGCCGCGCTCAGCCCGCACCGGGTCGGGCCAGCGGCTATACCAGCGCAAGCTCGATGGCGAACAGGAAGCCAAGCTGATCGCGCTGGCCTGCTCCACCCCGCCGGTCGAGCGCGGGCGCTGGACGCTGCGCCTGCTGGCCGGGCGCATGCCCACCCCAGGGCTGGCGCCCTGGGGGCCCCGGATGGTCGAGCTGCAGCACGTCGCCACGCCCTCGCACGAGACCGTGCGGCAGACACTGAAAAAAACCTACTCAAGCCGCAGCATCCCGCCCAAGCAGTCGGCCGAATGCGTCTTCCGCTGGGCGGCGTCGGGGCCGAGCGGGAGGCCCCCTTTCACCATCAGTCCGACTCGGCAGCAAAATGAAGAAAGTGGCCAAGGGTGCACAATTGAGTAGAGGTGGCTGTGGTGCGAGTCGTTCGCCGCTGACGCCGTGCGTTTCCAGTTCGACGTCCTCGCCTGCAATCCTGGCAATCTCCGGCACGCTGGCGACGAACTGAGTCGATCGAGGACCGGTCCCCGATCAGCCTGAAGGAAGGGCTGATCGAGATCGGCACGAAGATCGGCCACCGCCGCATCCTGCCGAGTCCCTCCTTGACGGCGCAAACGACGCTCCACAAGCTCGATCATCCGGTGAACACCGCCTGAACCACTGGACGCCGAAGAATGCCCGCCTACTCTACCCCCATGGTCTTGCAGCGGGACAGGAGCAATTGCCGCGATGGAAACCGACCTTGCCGACGTGTACCGAGACTACATCGCCTGCCTGAACCAACAGGATTGGCAAAAGCTGGGGCAGTTCGTCGACGATGACGTGCACTACAACGGCCAACGGATCGGATTAACGGGCTATCACGAGATGCTGGTCAGAGATTTTCGTGAGATTCCCGACCTTTATTTCAACATCCAGCTCCTGATCTCGGATTCGCCTCATATCGCGAGCCGGCTGATCTTCGACTGTACGCCAGCGGGCAACTTTCTTGGCCTTCCCGTCAATGGACGTCGCGTTTCATTTACCGAGAATGTGTTCTACGAATTCCAGGCGGGCAAGATCAAGCAAGTTTGGTCAGTCATCGACAAGATGGCTATCGAATCGCAGCTTTAGTACGACAATCATTTGTATCTTTTCGTTCACCCGGCGGGCACCTTGCGTATCGAGTGACCGCCGACAAAGGTCCCGGACCTTTTCCGCCCCCGTATGATCTTCCCCGCCAGCAGATCGCCGAGATCATCGAGACCGCTCGGGAACGCCGTTAAGGCGTTTCCCGCGTTGGCAACCAACGTCGACCCGACGACGAACCCGCGAGAGCACGACCGCCCAAGCGCTGCACGACGTCGCCCTCGCCGACCACGGTAGCCGATGCTTCCGTTGACCCTCGCGGCAGCCGGCCTTGCGCGTTTCGTCGCTCGCCGCCCGCAGCCCGTTGACGACCCGCATCCCTGTGCCGCTTTGCCGCTTGCGGGATGGCGCCGGGCGCCAGCAGAATTTGCCTCGCAACGGCCGGCCGGCATGGGCTCGCCGCATGCCTGTTGGGAACCGGCGTTCACCCAATTGTGTTTCATTCATGAGCCATCAAAGCGACGACCTAATGCACCCCATGCTTCACCACCAACGCGCACGGCAAGCGCCACGCGCCCCTCGATCAGGCCCACCGGGTACGCACGTGGTGCGCGACCGAGCGCCGCTGCGGTAACGATGCGCATGTCGTGACACTTTACAGCCTGATAAAGCTTCTCGAATCGAGCGTATGAGTTGGATTGGCCGTACTTGAGAGTTGGATTGGCCGCATGAAGTATCAAACCTACGAGCTCGCCCACACCTTGCTCCGGCCGTGGCGGGCGCAGACCCAGTGGTTGCAGCGCGCCTGCTCGAACCCGTTCAATCCGCTGGCCCACACCGAGATCGGACGCAAGGTGGCGGCGTCCTGCGAGGTGTTTGAATCGCTGACCCGCCGCTACGGTAAGCCCGCCTGGGGCCTCGCCGAGACCTCGGTCGTGGGTCTGCCGGTGCCGGTGCGCGAGGAGATCGTCAAGAGCACGCCGTTCTGCGACCTGCTCCACTTCGACCGCGACGAGAGGGTCGTCGGCAAGCGCTACGATCCCAAGGTGCTGCTGGTGGCGCCGATGTCCGGCCACCACGCCACGCTGCTGCGCGGCACCGTCGCCGCGATGATCCAGGAGCATAATCTCTACATCACCGACTGGCGCGACGCCCGCGACGTCCCCGCGGTGATGGGCTCTTTCGACCTCGACGACTATATCGACCACGTCATCGACTGTATCCGCTACATCGGCACCAACACCCACGTCGTCGCGGTCTGTCAGCCGGCGGTGCCGGTGCTGGCGGCTGCCGCCTTGATGGCCGCGGCGGACGACCCGTGCCGGCCGGCCTCGCTCACGCTGATGGGCGGCCCGATCGACACCCGCCGCAACCCGACCCAGGTCAACGAGCTGGCACAGTCGCGCGACATCGCGTGGTTCGAGCAGAACGTGATCGAGCCGGTGCCGTGGCCGAACCCCGGCTTCATGCGCCGCGTCTACCCGGGCTTCCTGCAGCTCACCGGCTTCATGCAGATGAACCTCGAGCGCCACGTCGACGCGCACAAGACGCTCTATGCGAACTTGGTCAAGGGCGACTGCGACTCGGTCCAGCAGCACCGCGCCTTCTACGAGGAATATCTGTCGGTCATGGACCTGCCGGCGGAGTTCTTCCTGCAGACCGTCCGCACCGCGTTCCAGGAGCATTCGCTGCCCGAGCGGACCATGACCCATCGCGGCCAGCTGGTCGACTGCGACGCCATCACCGACATCGCGCTGATGACGGTCGAGGGCGAGAAGGACGATATTTGCGGGCTGGGCCAGACCGAGGCCGCGCACGATCTCTGCCGCAAGCTGCCGCCGCAGCTGCACACCCATTATGTCCAGCCCGGCGTCGGCCATTACGGCGTGTTCAACGGCACCCGCTGGCGCACCGAGATCCAGCCCCGCATCCGCGAGATGATCCGCACCACCCAGTTCCGCCGCCGGACCAGCGCGGCCGCCGCAGCCGCGGCCGCCTGAGCGGCATCCCTCCCGCAATCGCCGCTGCCGATGCCGCCATCGGCAGCGGGCCGGTTTACGTCGGACCCCGCCGCCGCTAGGTCAGGGGCCAGCGTTTGGGAGGAGATGCCGTCATGGACGTGAAAGCCGCCGTTGCCCTGGCCCCCGGCCAGCCTTTGTCGATCGAGACCGTCAGGCTCGACGGGCCCAGGGAAGGCGAGGTGCTGGTCGAGATCAAGGCCACGGGCCTGTGCCACACCGACTGGTTCACGCTCTCGGGCGACGACCCCGAGGGCATCTTCCCCGCCATCCTCGGCCACGAGGGGGCCGGCATCGTGGTCGACGTCGGCAAGGGCGTCACCAGCCTGAAGAAGGGCGACCACGTCATCCCGCTCTACACGCCGGAATGCCGGCAGTGCGAGTACTGCCTGTCGCAGAAGACCAATCTCTGCCAGGCGATCCGCACCACGCAAGGCCAGGGCCTGATGCCCGACGGCACCAGCCGCTTCAGCCTCGGCGGCGAGCCCGTCCGCCACTACATGGGCACGTCCACCTTCGCCCAGTTCACCGTGGTGCCCGAGATCGCGCTGGCCAAGATCCGGAGCGACGCCCCGTTCGACAAGGTCTGCTACATCGGCTGCGGTGTCACCACCGGCATCGGCGCGGTGATCAACACCGCCAAGGTCCGCCCCGGCGACAACGTGGTGGTGTTCGGCCTGGGCGGCATCGGCCTCAACGTCATCCAGGGCGCGCGCCTCGCCGGGGCCGACATGATCGTGGGCGTCGACCTCAACCCGAACCGCAAGCAGCTCGCCGAGAAGTTCGGCATGACCCACTTCGTCAACCCGAAGGAGGTGGAAGGCGACCTCGTCCCCTACCTGGTCGACCTCACCAAGGGCGGCGCCGACTACAGCTTCGAGTGCATCGGCAACGTCAACGTCATGCGCCAGGCGCTGGAATGCTGCCACAAGGGCTGGGGCACCTCGATCATCATCGGCGTCGCCGGCGCCGGGCAGGAGATCTCGACCCGCCCGTTCCAGCTGGTCACCGGCCGGGTGTGGAAGGGCAGCGCCTTCGGCGGTGCGCGCGGCCGCACCGACGTGCCCCGGATCGTCGACTGGTACATGGAGGGCAAGATCAACATCGACGACCTGATCACCCACACCATGCCGCTGGAAGACATCAATAAGGGCTTCGAGCTGATGAAGACCGGCCAGTCGATCCGCGGGGTGGTGCAGTTCTGATGGCGGCCGCCCTCACCACGCTCTCCGAGCAGAAATGCTGGACCGGCACGGTCGGCTTCTACGAGCACGCCAGCAGCTCGACCGGTGGCACCATGCGCCTGGGCGTCTTCCGCCCGCCCGGCCGCGGCCCCTTCCCGGTGCTGACCTACCTCGCCGGCCTCACCTGCACCGAGGAGACCTTCCTCATCAAGGCGGGTGCCGCCCGCTACGCCGCCGAGGCCGGGATCATGCTGGTGGCCCCCGACACCAGCCCGCGCGGCCACAATGTGCCGGGCGAGGCCGATGCCTGGGACTTCGGCGTCGGCGCCGGCTTCTACCTCGACGCGACGCAACAGCCCTGGGCCGCCCACTGGCGCATGGAAACCTACGTCACCAGCGAGCTGCCGGCGCTGGTCGCCGCCCACTTCCCGGCCGACCCTGATTATCAGGGCATCTTCGGCCACTCCATGGGCGGCCACGGCGCTCTGACCCTGGCGCTCCGCCACCCGGGCAAATGGCGCTCCGTCTCGGCCTTTGCCCCCATCTGCGCCCCCACCCGGTGCCCCTGGGGCGAGAAGGCGTTCACCGGCTATCTCGGCCCCAACCACGACCTCTGGGCCGAGCACGACGCCTGCGAGCTGCTGCGCACCCGCGGGCCGCTGCCGCTGCAGCTCCTGGTCGACCAGGGCCAATCCGACAAGTTTTTGTCGGATCAGCTCAAGCCCGAGCTGCTGGAGGAAGCCGCCGAGGTCACCGGCCAGCGCCTGACCCTGCGCCGCCACGCCGGCTACGACCATTCCTACTGGTTCATCCAGACCTTCATGGCCGACCACCTGGCCCACCATGCCCAGGCCCTGACTCCGGCCTGACGACCCCCTATCGTTCCGGCCCGGCCTTGCTCTGCCGGCCGGAACGATGCGGGGCCGCGCCACCTTTCATGACTGCTTTCCTCGCAACGCCGTCAGGCTTCGCCGGCGGCGGCGAACGCGTCCAGCGTCCGCGTCGAATAGACGAGCGCCGCACCGGCATTGACGCTGATCGCGACGCCCAGCGCCTCGGCGATCTCCTCCCGGCTGGCGCCCTGCTTGCGCGCGGCCTCGCTGTGGACGGTGATGCAGCCGTCGCAGCGCAGCGTGACGGCCACCGCGAGAGCGATCAGTTCGCGGGTCTTGCCATCGAGCCGCCCGGTCTTGGCCCCCGCCTGCCCGAGCGCCATGTAGCCGCGCACCGTGTCCGGGCTGAGCTTGCCGAGCTCGCCGACGCCAGCCAGAACCTGTTGCCGGTAGGTGTTCCAGTCGTGCATGTGCATGAGGATCTCCATGGCTGATGCACGAACTCTGCGCCTGGCGCGGCCTTCGCGGTATGCCCGGGCGGCGCAGAGACATGCCCGGTCGGCTCAATTTCCGGCTTGGCGGGCCATGGTGGCAGACGAACTCTCGGCAGAGGCGGCGGTATTCCGCGCCGCGGCAGGCTGCCCGCCATTGGCCATCCTGACCGAGCTCCGGCTGGCCCTAACGCGGCGGCGGCTCCTCGGCGGCAAGGCCTCCATGGCCCAGATCGCAGCCGAGGTGGGCTATCAGTCCGAAGCGGCGCTCAGGCGCGCCCTGCATCGCCGCTTCGGGCTGCGCCCGGGGGAAATACGGCGCAGCGGCGTGCCCAGCGTGAAGGGGCCGGCAGCAGGGAGCGTCATGAACGCATGTTGAAGGATAAAGGATTCAGGACTGGCGCAAGTCCTTTTACCGGTAAGCCATACTTTACACCACCAAGTACCGCCTAGCTTCGTCAGCTCGTCAAGATCCACGCGCGGCGGACAGGTTGACAACAAACAGGTCGAGCGTCTTGCCACTGCTGAGCAGGCTGGATTGAAACAATACTCTTGTGCCGTCCGGACTGAAGCTTTCATGCGCGTGACCCGAATGGCCCGCGGTCAGTAACGTTCGCTTGCCGCTGCGTCGGTCGAGCAGGTACAGCTCACCGTCGAAGGTGTCGCCAACGGCCCATAGCCCGTCCTCCGTGCCGCCGCCGTGCCAAAATCCTGGGCCGGGCACCTGGCCAACGAGTTCGACGCCCCCGTCGCGCAGGCTCACGACGGTGATGCCGCTTGGTCGGGTGCGCTGCGCGGGCTTCCTGCCGATCAGGTTGAACATGACATGGTCACGGTCGATGAAGACCTCATGCGTCACGAGATCGCTGGGCTCTTCCTCGAACAAGGGCCGATTGCCCGAGCCGTCGGCCCTGACAATCCACATGCGTTGTGGGGCATCGCCGCCGGTCTCGTTGCAGTAGAGGATCTCTCCACTTACCCATGGATTGGCCTGCGTGTGACCAATACGGAACGGGGTATCGATGACCTTGGCATAGGCCCCGGTCACCAGGTCGACGGCCCGGATGCCACCTGGAATCTGTGGCTCGGGCTTGCCACGTTCGCGAGGCGGCGGGTCACGAAGATGGACGCCGAAATAGGCAACCTTTTCGTCGGCATCAAGTGAGAAGCCGCCGGCATCCCGGTAGTCGGGCGGGAGCACGGTCACCACCCGCTCGGCGCCGATCTTCTTGGCAGCATCAGATGGATCGCTGGACAGAAGCCCCTCGAGATCGATCTCGATCAGATGAGTGCGGCCTTCTATATTGCGGAGATAGTAAAGCTTATTCAGTTTGGGTGCGAGGTTCACGCTGACGTCGGTGGCATACACGCCAGGGCCGTCCGTGAGTTGGATGATCTCGCCCGTAATCTCATTGACGGCAAAGATTTGAGGCTGACCGTCACTCGATCGGCCGTACGAGTAGAAGATCACGTAGACGCCGTCGGCCGTCCACTGTGGATGGGTTTGATAGAGCTTGTTGTCGTCGACCGTAGCGGTCGTGAGTGCCGTCAGCAGGGCACCTGTCGCGCGATCAACAAAGACCTGCCGTTCGAGCGGGAAGCGGCGGCCGACGTCGGACCCTGCTGCCGGTATCGAATGCGCCGAGCAGACGAGTGTCAGCGCGAGAACAGCGGCCCGATATCCTCGGGGCAGCGGTGGCCACGTCCATTCGATGCTCGGGACGCCAGATTTCAACGTGAGCGACAGAACGCACTTGTCGTCCAAAGCCAACCTCCGTGGTCTCCGCTGCCTGCCCGCACCAAAGGGGCAGGACTATAGAGATTTTTCACGGCTTGCATCACTGCTAGAGTTCGCGGAGCAGTAAAGGGATCATCAATAAAGGTGTCGAATCCCACAGGGGCTCGTAAAAGTCGCGGATAATCGGGTGCTGTCGGATCGCGACTAATGTTGCCATGTAGAGTACGCTCACACCGGCAAGCGCCTGCTCGCGTGGCGCCTGATGCCCAACCTCGTCTTATAGCCCGGGGCCGACGGCGACCTCGGCCGCTTCATGCGCCGCCTGAGCCATTGATATCCACCAGCCGACACTATATATTCCGACCCATCGGAATACTTACCCCGGAGGTCGCCATGGGCTCTGTTGCGGATATGCTGAGGCCCACCGAGGCCGCCGTGGTCGCCCATGTCGCCCTTCGGGACGTCAACCGGGTCATCGACGAGCGCATCCTGCCGGAGGGCTTTTTCTCGCTCGACGACGGCCGGCGCGTCGCCGCAGCCGCCTGTGCGCTCATCGCGTTCTACGTCGACAGCGCCAGGCGCCTGACCGCAGAGGAGAGGCTGTCCGCCATCCGAGAGATCGGGGTACGCCTGCATCGGCCCCACGCCCGCGCGCCTGCTGGGCTGGTCGAGGAGGATTGGACCGTGCGCGACGGGTTTCTCACCATCGACCTGGCCCCCTTCGTCAAGCGCACGCAGGAGCGCATGGATCGTCTGGCAGTCGCCCGCGACATGGTCGTGTCCGATCCGGAAGTACTCGGGGGGGCGCCGGTCGTGCGTGGCACGCGGGTTCTCGTCCATGATGTCGCCGCGTCCGTGGCCGCCGGTCTGCCGATGGACCGTATGCTCGCGGCCTATCCGTCGCTCGATGCGGCCAGGATCGAGCTTGCGGCGATGTACGCCGAGGCAAATCCCGCGCGAGGTCGCCCTCGGGCTGGCGATAGGCTTCCCAAGGGGGCTGTCATCGTCGCCGAGCGCCGGGCGCCGCGCCGCAGGCAGGCGGGGTGAAGTTTCTGATCGACGAGTGCCTCAGCCCGGAGCTGACCAGGCTCGCTCGCGTCCAGGGGCATGGCGAATCGTCCCACGTCGTCTGGCTGGGGCTGGCCGGCCGCAAGGACTGGAAACTGAAGCCCCTCGTCCTTGCCGGCGACTGGACATTCGTCACCAGGAACGCCGTGGATTTCCGTGGTCCGCCAATGAAGCCCGGCTCGAAAGGGCAGTATGCCGATGTCACCATCCATGCCGGGCTTGTCTGTCTCAACGGCCCATCGGGGATGGACCTGGACATGCAGCTCGAGCTCTTCGAGCAGGCATTGGACGAACTTGCCGCCGATGCCGATCTCGTGAACCAAGTTCTGGAGATCACTTGGGAGGAGGACGCCCTGCACGTTCGGCGTTATCGGCTCCCCGATACCAATTAGCCTGTTCGGGCCACATTCACGGGCAGCCGATGCAGCTCGAGCCGGCAAATGACGAAGGGATAAAGAGGTCAGCGACTGTCTTTATCTGGGTTAACCTAATCTGGTGCTACGTATCACGCCAGCACACCACTCGTCCGTCGCCGGAAGTAGGCGGGACCGAGCAAATCGGTGACGGCACCTCGCTCCGGTGAGGTCGGCTCAAGGAGCCCGCCAAGCCTTGTCGGAGCGCTCGGTCAGCACCGTTCCTCACTCCATCGCACCCCTGCTACGCCAGCTCCTCCAGCTTCGCCCGCGCCAGCAGCACGAACTCCCCGTCCGGATATTTCTGCAGATAGGCCTCGTGCATGGCGGGATTGTCGCTGTCGCGCACACTGTCCCAGAACGCCAGCTCGACCGCGGTGTCGGCCGGGATTGCGGGTGCCTGCTCCGGCTTCGCCTCGGACAGCGCGGCGATGCGGTCGCGGGCCAGGGCCGCGAACTCGCCCTCGGGGAAGCGCTCCAGGTAGAGCAGGAAGTCCGGCACCTGATCGCTGCCGCTGATCGTCTGCCACATGGCGAGATCGAGCCGCAGCTCCTCGGCGGCCGGCGGCGGTGCCGCCAGGCCGATCGGCTGGGCCGCGGCAGCGTCCGCCGCCGCGTCGCTGGTGTCGCCCGCCAGGATGGCGAACGCCCGCACCGGCCGGTCGATGTTCTTGACCTGCTGCTCGCCCAGATCCTCGAACCGGAAGGCACCCAGGTGGCGGATATGGTCGCGCACGCCCCGCGACACGCAGATGCCACCGGCGGCGGCCAGCGTCTGCAGCCTGGCCGCGATGTTCACCCCGTCGCCGAAGATGTCGCCGTCCTTGGCGATGATGTCGCCGACATTGATGCCGATGCGGAACGCCATCCGCTGCGCTTCCGGCAGCCCCGCGTTGCGCGCGGCGACCTCCTGCTGCATCCGCACCGCACACCTGACCGTGTCGACGACGCTGGCGAACTCCGCCAGCACGCTGTCGCCGGCGGTGTTGGCGATCCGGCCGCGATAGGCCACGATCAGCTCGTCGACCGCCGCCCGGTGCGCCGAGAGCGTGGCCAGCGCCGTCTCCTCGTCCATGGCCATCAGGCGGGTGTAGCCCTCCACGTCGGCCGCGAGGATCGCCACCAACCGGCGATCGAGGCTTGGTGCTTCCATCGGTCCGTCTCGACCCTCCAGCGAGCGACCCCGAGCCGGCCGCCCCGGATCAACGCGGCCGAGGGCCCGCGGGTCCGCCCACGGGCATAAAATTCCCTGCCCGCAGCCCCGCTCCCACCGCCCGAAACCCCTGCCCGCCGAACCGCGATCCCGCCCACCACACCACCAGAGCCTCCCTGTCGCCCCCGTTCACACCACCCGCCCACACCCCCATCCTCCCGACCCTGTCCGCCCCCGGCCTCCGGCCGGCAAGGAACTGCCCCCACCCGCCCGGGGCGCCGCACCTGCTCCAGGCTCCGCCAGTCTGCACCAATATCCCGAACGCCCGGTTAACCCGGCATTGGAATATATTCCTTGATCTGTTACCATGCCGCGCAGCCGCCCCAGCTGCCGGATACCCCGCCATGCCCGAACCCTCAGCCCACCGCTGCCCGCGCGCCGACGCCTTCGGCCTGCTGCCCGAGGA
>JBATRI010000595.1:0-30500 GCA_049292515.1 Geminicoccaceae bacterium | reverse complement strand
CCCCCATGCCGTCGGCGATGATCGCCACCGCCGGCCGCTGGTCGTCGGCATCGCCGGGTCGGGGCAGCACGTAGGCCGCGCAGTCCTCGTTGTCGGCGCGCACGTGCCCACGGTCGCTGAGCATCGCCCCTTCGAGCCTGACGGTCGCAGGTGCGCCGGCCATGCTGCCCGAGCGGCACGCCCGGCGTGAGGTTGGTTCGAGGTTCATCGCCACGTCAGCCACTGCCACCGACCTACTGCGTGATCCGGGTGAGGTTCATGATCCTGTTGCCGTACTTGATCGGCACCGCATAGCTGATGCGCTCGCCATGCCCGCCCGACACCAGGTAGGTGAGCAGGCCGATCACCTTGCCGGCGGACGACAGCACGGGGCCGCCACTGCTGCCGGGACCGATCGCGGTGGCCGAGAGCTGATAGACGTCACCAAGCCTGCCATAGGTGGTGACGCCCGGATTGCTTGCCAGGGCACCGGACGTCGTGCCGATGCGGGACAGAACCCCGTCGGCGACGGTGGGCTCCGGTATCAGCTCCATCGCGGTGTGCATGACGCCCCCCTGATTGGATTCCTGCACGCTGATCGTCTGGTCGGAGGCCGCCGGATAGCCGATCACGGTGATGGGCTCGCCCAGGGGTGGCAGGTAGTCGTCGGCGGCGAGTTCGAGACGGGGCAGTTCCTGCGGCACGTCGATCTTGATCAGCGCCACGTCGGCCTCGTTGGAGGCCCGGATGAAACGGGCCGCGACGGCGCCGCTCGTGCCGGGGAAGCGGACCTCCAGAATGTCGGCGCGACCTTCGAACAAGGTCGGATTGCCCGGCGCCAGCTCCGCCCGCGTCGCCAGGAAGAGAGGCGCCCCATCAATGGGCACCCAGCTACGGCGTAGCCTGGTGATCTGCTCCCGCTCGCTCGGGCTCGCGGCGCGAGCGCTCGACCACCTGTCGCCGTAGGACACGACCAGCGCCTGCGCTGCGTCAACGTCGAAAGCGCCGGCACCCGACGCCACCAACCAACCGCTGGCGACATGCTTGTTGGTCAGGATGAAGCCATCCTTCGAGACCACGAAACCGGTGCCGCGCCCCGTGCTGGTGATCGGTCGGTTGCTCTTGTTCTCATCGTCGATGGTCAGCCAGCGCTCCAGGCTGCCGTCCCTGAGCCGCACGAACAACGGCAGGCAGGCGTCGCCGACGGTGCGGCAACGATGGAACAACGGCCTGCCGCTGGCGCGATCGTAGAGACGCCATGTCGTCTCGATGAAGACCGTCGATGCGGCCGCCTTTGCCGCGATCTCCTGCCGCGAGTAGCGGCCGGCCTTGCGCAGCAGCGCCTGCTGGGCCTCGGCCAGCTTCTGGTCCGCCTCGCTCATCCGCGCCTGGGTATCCTCGAGCGCGGCCGCGACACTGAGCTCGGCTTGACGGTTCAGCTGATAGAGGCCGAACCCTGCGATACCGAGCAGCACGACGCCCGCAGCCAGCGCATAGGCGCCGCGTCGGCTCGAGCGCCGGCGCTCCTCGACCAGGCGTTCCTCGACCTTGCGCTCGAAGGTCGCGTGCCCAATGCCGGCCTGTGCCGGCGGCATGCCTTCCGGTGGCTGGATGACGACATGCGCGGGGCTGTGGGTGCTGCCCTGCACCATCAGGCGAGTCGACGGAACGGGCCGCGGCTCAAGGTCGAGCACGAAGCTCGGCCCGTCCTGACCGAGCGTGACACGATCCCCAAGGCCAATTTCGGTCGAGCCGGTCAGCCGTCTGCCGTTGACGAACGTGCCATTGGCGCTGCCACGGTCGGTGATGATGAAGGCGAGCTTGGGTTCGCGTGCGACCTCGATGAGCGCGTGACGTCGGCTGACCAGGTCGTCCTTAATGGCGTCGTAAACGACGTTGGAACTCGGATCCCGACCAATCGACAGCTGGCTGAAGGCGTCGAGCTCAAATTGCTCGATCTGGTTTTGCTTGCTGCCGGACACATGCCGAACGACTATCTTCGCCACGGTTGCATATCCTGCGTCATTTTCAATTTAAAATAGAATGCGATGTCGCCTCGGCTCATACTCCCAGCTACTTAAGTTATAATAGATGTTAGGTTTTGAACTGCCTAGGAGTATCGGGCGCGCAACAGCCAGCCGCCAGCGCATGCCTGCACAGCTTCGAGGCCACCAGGGAACAAGAGTTCGTGACCCGGGCGACACCGCCCGGGTCACGAACCTGAATATGGATCGGATGGCGCGAGGTCAGGCGCGCTTGACGAGACTCACGATGAACAACAGCACGCAAGCGCCGACTACCGCCGTGACCAGGGAGCCCAGCGTACCGCCCGCGGCAATTCCGAGCAGGCCGAACACCCAGCCACCAACCAGTGCCCCGACGATACCCACGACAATATTGCCGAGCAGGCCGAAACCGCCACCGCGCATCACATTGCCGGCGATCCATCCGGCGATGGCGCCGATGATCAGCCAGAACAAGACGTTCATGAACGCGCTCTCCCTTGCCTCAAGAGCGGGCCGTCGCTGGGTTCAGCCCGGCCCGCTGCACGCCGGTCAGCTCAAGGCTTAACCGCCTCGCCGGCCTTCTCGATCGTCTCGCCCGTCTTCTCCAGATTCTCGCCCGTATCTTCCTTGGCGCCGCGCCACGTATCGCCACAGGCCGCTAGCGAAACCGCGAACCCGCCGAGCATCATCGTCAGCATCAACAACCGTGCGAAACCGCGCATGTCTTTCCCTCCAGATCGATAAGGGCAAGGATTGCCTGCCTTAGCGGCAACTGTCCAGGGTGCCGGCAGGCACGCGCGTGGCGCTTAAGTGACGGTGCGGCCATGGTGTTGGTTGGGCGGGTCGATCGAACGGCCCGGCCGTGTTCCCCCAGGGGTGGTGGCCCGGAGGAGCGTTCGCCGCTAGGCTGCATCGTCGGCGAGGCGGCTGCCCGGCGGCAGAAGCACAACCAGCGGCGTATCCTGCATGGCCGATGTGTTCATCAGTTACGCGCGCGAGGACAGAGAGCGGGCTCGGCGTCTGGCGCTCGCACTGGAGGCCGCCGGCCGGTCGGTGTGGTGGGACCGCGAGATCCTACCCGGCAAGGACTTCACCGCCGTGATCGGCGCCGAGCTGGCGACGGCCAAGGCCGTCGTCGTGATCTGGTCGGCAGCCTCGGTCGCCTCGGGCTGGGTCCGGGACGAGGCGCATGAGGGATTGGAGCGCCAGGCGTTGGTGCCCGTGCTGGTCGACGGCGTCGAGCCGCCCATGGGCTTCCGGTCGATCCATGCTGCCGACCTGACCAGCTGGGAGGGCGGCGACCGAACCGGGTTCGACGATGTCCTGCAGGCGATTGCGGCTCTGTGTGACGGGGCAGCTCCACTGCACGAGCCGGCCATCGTGGCGCCGAGCCCGACGGCGGTCGGGCAGCTCGGCAGACGGAAGTGGATGGGCTGGCTGGCCGGGTTGGTGCTGCTCGCAGCCCTCGCCGGCGGCATCACCGTGTTACCGAAGCTCATCATGACCAAGGACAATTCGGACCGGCCACCGGTTCCGACGACGGGCACGCCCGGTACCGTGCAGACATTCCAGGACTGCAGCCGATGCCCGACCATGGTGGTGCTCGCCGTCGGCGAGTTTCGGATGGGCACCACCTGGCTCGACCGGCAGTCCCAATCCGATGAACGCCCGCGCGTCGCCGTCACCATCGGGCGACCCTTCGCCCTCGGCCGCAACGAGGTCACCTTCGACGAGTGGGAAGCCTGCCTCGGCGACGGGGGCTGCGGCGGCTACCGGCCGCCCGATGCCGACTGGGGCGGCGGCAAGCGGCCGGTGATCAATGTTGCCTGGGCCGACGTGCAGCTCTACCTCGAATGGCTGCGCGCCAAGACCGGCAAGCCCTATCGCCTGCCGACCGAGGCCGAGTGGGAATATGCCTGCCGCGCCGGCACGGAGACCAACTACCCGTTCGGCGACGCCATCGGCCCTGCCCTGGCGAACTACAACCGGCAGGTCGGCCGCACCCAGGAGGTCGGGAGCTACCCCCCGAACCCGTGGGGTCTGCACGACATGAACGGTAATGTCTGGGAATGGGTCGAGGACGTCTACAACAACGGTCACGGCGGCCGACCCGCAGACGCCGAAGCGCGCACGACCGGGCCGGACCCGGAAGACCACGTGATCCGCGGCGGCTCATGGGACGATCGGGACCGCCGCGCCCGGTGTGCCAGCCGCGATCGCAAGGACAGCGCGCACCGCGAGGACGAGCTCGGCTTCCGGGTCGCACTGTCGCAGTAGTACTGGAATCGCGGCGCTTGCCGGCAGCCAGCCGACTTGACGGCACCAATCGTCGATAGCCACCCCACAAGCAGAAAATGGGTGAAACTTGCGCTTTGCCGTCCCGTGATCTAAGGCAGCTTGTCGGGTGTGGACAAAAAATAAGGGAAACACCTCCAAATGCGCCGCTCGGGAGCCGCAGCCCTAGTCTGTTGTATTGTCGCCATTGGTGCCGAGGCCGTTGCGGAACCGACCGCGCGGGACATTCGGGTGATGGCGCTCAACATGTATCATGAAGCACGGGGAGAGGGCCGGCTGGGCATGTTGGCGGTCGGCTGGGTCGTCATGAACCGCATGGCCGATGCGGCTTACCCGAAGAGCGTCGCCGAAGTCGTCTATCAGGGCTGCCAGTTCAGCTGGGTCTGCGATGGCCGGTCGGACCGGCCGGGCGACGCGCGCGCCTGGCGGGGAGCGTTGCGGCTGGCGCGGCAGCTACTGGCCGCACCAGGTCGCGACCCGACCCATGGTGCCTTGTGGTACCATGCCGACTACGTGCGCCGCCCGAATCTCGGCGAGCCGGTGACCCGGGTGGCGAGAATTGGCGCCCATCTGTTCTACGCGCGCCGCGATGGTGCGGCCGTGGTCGCCAGCCGCTAGACGACGGCTCGCAAGCGGGCTCGAGCCCGAATCACCAGCTCGAGATCAGCCGAGCCCGAGGCGGCGCAGACCCTCGCGTACCTGCTCCGCCGGGCCGAGCGCCACGTCGACCACGACTCCATCCTCGTCCGGCCCCAGCGTCTCGAGGGCGGCGAACTGCGAATCGAGCAGGTCGGCGGGGAAGAAATGGTCGGTGCGCGCGCCCAGCCGCTCCGCCAGCACCGCACGGTCGCCGTGCAGGTGCAGGAAGCGCACGCGCGGCGCGCCGGAGCGCAGGACGTCGCGATAGGCGCGGCGCAGCGAGGAGCAGGACAGGATCGAGGGCCGCCCCTCGCGCTCGCGCGCCGCGATGCGGTCGGCCAGGATCCGCAGCCAGGGCCAGCGGTCCTCGTCGGTCAGCGGAACGCCCGCCGCCATCTTGTCGATACTGGTCTGCGGGTGGAACCGGTCACCTTCGTCGAAGGGCCAGCCGAGTGCCGCCGCCAAGCCCTCGGCGACCGTGGACTTCCCACACCCGGAGACGCCCATCACGACAAGATGCTGTGTGTCGTCAGCGTTCATAGCAGCCACCATCCGATCAGCGCGAACAGAAAGCCGATGGAGCCGAGCAGGGTCTCCATCACCGTCCAGGTCTTGAATGTGGTCTTTTCGTCCATGTCCAGGAAGCGGCCCACCAGCCAAAAGCCCGAATCGTTGACGTGGCTGAGCACGGTCGAGCCGCAGGCGATGGCGATCACGAGAAAGCACAGATCGAGCGACGAGAGCCCGGCCGTCGCCGCCACCGTGGGCGCCAGCAGCCCGGCGGTGGTGGTGAGCGCCACGGTGGCCGAGCCTTGGGCCACGCGCAGGGCGGTGGCGACGAGAAAGGCCGCAATGATCAGCGGCATGCCGAGCGACGAGAGGCTGCCGGCCAGCGCCTGGCCGATGCCGCTGGCCCGCAGCACGCCGCCGAACATGCCACCGGCACCGGTAACCAGGATGATGGCGCAGACCGGTGCCAGCGCGTCGTTCATGATCTTCTCGAGACTGGCGCTGGAATGGTTCGGCGCCCCCAGCTTCCACATCGCCACCAGAACAGTGATCAGCAGTGCCACCGGGGTCTGGCCGATCATGCGCAGCAGCTCGACCCAGAGCGCCTTGCCGTCCACCACGCCCGCGGTCGCCAGGGTGCCGAGGCCGGTGTTGAGGAAGATCAGCACCAGCGGCAGCAGCAGGATCATCAGCACGGTGCTGAACTCGGGCAGGGTCCGGCCGTGCTGCACGTCCTCGACATCGCCCAGAAAGGCCGGAACGGGCAGGACGAACTTGCGGCCGGCCCAGAAGGCAAACAGGTAGCTGCCCAGGTACCAGGTGGGGATGGCCAGCACGAGCCCGACAAAAACCAGCAGGCCGATATCGGCGCCCAGCAGGTTGCCGGCGGCCACCGGGCCTGGATGCGGCGGCACGAAGGCGTGCATCACCGCGAAGGCGCCGGCCGCGGGCAGCGCGTAGGTCAGCACCGAGCCGCCGAACCGGCGCGCGACGCTGAAGATGATGGGCAGCATCACCACCAGCCCCGCGTCGAAGAAGATCGGAAAGCCGAACAGCAGCGACGCGACGCCCAGCGCCAGAGGTGCGCGGTGCTCGCCGAAGCGCTCGATCAGCCGATCGGCCAGCACCTGGGCGCCACCGGTGATCTCAAGAATCCGCCCGATCATCGCCCCGAAGCCGACCAGCAGCGCTACCGTCGCGAGCGTGCTGCCGAAGCCCTGGAGCAGCGTCGGCACGACGTCGGCGAACGGCACCTTGGCCACAAGGGCGGTGGCGAGGCTGACCAGGACCAGGGAGACGAACGCATGCAGCCTGAAGCGCAAAATCAGGACCAGCAGTATCGCCACCGCGCCAACGGCGATCAGGAGCAAGGTCGCCGTTCCGTAGGCCGGCTCGATCTGCTCCAAGTTCTTTCTCCCTGATTATACTTGCCGCTTTTTCGTAGATGGCATCGAGCCGCTGACAACTTTCCGGCCAGAAGCAGAACTGCCAGCGATACGTACAGTTCAGTGCGTCGTCAACCTGGTGGCGGAAGATGGAGAACAGCTGGATACCGTTGGTTCGGAGAGTCCGCTGCGACAACCGCATTCACGACCTCGGCCTCCGCACAACGCTCCGATCCGATTCCGGCAAGTAGCTCTTCGTCATGCTCGAGGCGTCGTCGAGCGAGAATGCCCAAGAGACGCTCGCGTCAGCTCGCGACCTGGCCACGTGATCCGGCCGCTGAAGGCAAGCCATGGATCTTGTCTATCGGGGATTGCCGCGCGATCATCCGGCCGACGTCGCCGGTCCTCGTTGGGGGAGCGTGCCTCAGGAGAGCCGATGACCGACATCAAGCCCATTGCAGGCCGGCTGGCCCCGGCGCTGGCCGATCTGTTCAGGACGCGACGACTCCAGGCGCTCTCGTCCCTCACCGCGGTGCGTACACCCGAGACGATCACGTTGCGCATCGGGCTCAATCTTCCATCCATACCCGTCATCGAGCTGTTTCGCAGCATCAGTGGCGACCGGGGCAGCGATCTCGTGCCCGCCAATCTCGTCGCGACGCGCTTTCCGGTCCTTGCCGGCCCTGCCGAACAGTTCCGGGTCGGCTTCGTCGAGCTCACGCCCGGCACGCTCTACTGGTACCGCATCACGCTGGCTCCCGGCCCCTGGCAACGCGCGCCCGTCGTCGACATCGGACAGATCGGCACGCTCGACCGTCAGTTGCGGGTCCAGACCAATCTCGTGCAGATGATCGCGGATGGCGACGAGATGTCCCGTGGCGAGATCACCTTCTCGCTGGGTCTGCTCGCGGTCGGCTCCCGCGATCTGCTCGGCACGCTGACGAGCCGCGAGCACAGCATCGGTGACGGCACCAGGGTGCCGGGACCATTCGCGCTCGACGTGATCGTGGCCGATCACGTGCCGACTCCCGTCCTGGTCGGGATGGTGGCCTCCGAGGACGACTATCCGGACATGATCTATCCGGGGCTCGGCCTGGATCTGTCGGTGATCGACTGGGGATGGCCGTTCACCCGTGGCACCGCCATCTGGGAGACCGCGTTCGACACGCATGCGTCGGCCATGCAGCAGATCGACCTGCCCGCGACCCTCGGCACCCACAGCGGGCCGCTGCGCCTGGCGAGCCGCTTGGGCCCCTTGATGTTCGACGCGTCGGGGAGCTGGACCTGCACGGTCACCGACCCGCATCCCTTCGTGGGCAAGGCACGGCGGCAGCGCATGGGCATGAATGGGGTGGCGGCGCGTGGCGGGGTGGTCAGGGCGCTGAGCACTGCCGGCACCAAGCTGGCACTCCATCTCGATCCGGCGGGGCGGTTGCAGCGCGTGACCGACGATGGCGCCACGGAGCCGGCCGGCGAGTGGGTCCTGACCAACCTGCTCGTCACGGCCGGCACCGAGCACAGCCTCGACCTCGTGGCATTGGACGAGGACGGCACGCTCCTGCACGCCCGTCTCGCCCGGCCGGAGACGGACGCGCCCGACTGGGCGCGACAGCCGGTGGCCACGAAGGGTCTGCCGGCTGCCCTGCGCGGATCGGACGGGCGCCTGCACCTGGCGCTGATCGACGAGCAGGGGCAATTGCATCTGGGCCTCGCGGGCGAGCCCGAATCCTGGCGGGTCACCGAAGGCCGGTTCCGCTCGGCGCCGCTCCTCGTGGCGCCGGTCGATGCCACGGTCCATGTGGCGGCCATGTCCGCCGATGGCGACTCGGTGTCGATCGGCCCGGTCGAGGGTCGCGGCAGCTGGCAGACCGTGGCCCTGGAGGGCCGCCGCCTGTTGGCGCTCGATGCCGATCCGGTCGGCAATGTCCAGGTCCTCGCCCTCGACGACGAGGACCGGCTGCATGCCCGCGACCTGGACCCGGCCGGACACTGGCAGAATCTCGGTCCTGTCTCCGCCTTGTGGGCCTAGGCCGCGCGACGCCGCTGCCGCCCGGCCGCTAGCCCGATTGCGGCAGATTCTCGATCGGCAGCGGCGGCAGCGCGTCGGCAGGCTCGATTCCGAACATCCGGCAGAAGAAGCCGTACTCGGCCAGCAGGGCGGCGGCGATCGACTCCGCCCGGCGGAAGCCGTGGCCCTCGCCGGCGAAGCTCAGATAGGCGACCGACAGGCCCTTGCGGCGCAGGGCCTCGACCATGCTCTCGGCCTGGTTCGGCGGCACCACCTTGTCGTCCTCGCCCTGCAGGAAGATCACCGGGCAGCTCAGCCGCTCGGTATGATGCAGCGGCGAGCGGCTGCGATAGACGGGGGCGGCCTCGGGCCACGGCCCGATCAGCCGGTCGAGATAGCGGCTCTCGAACTTGTGGGTATCGCGCATCAGCGCCTCGAGATCGCCGATGCCGTACCAGGACGCGCCCGCGTGAAACAGGTCGTGGAACGTGAGCGCGCACAACGTCGTGTAGCCGCCGGCGCTGCCGCCGCGGATCGCCAGCCGGTCGGGATCGGCCCGGCCGGTGGCGACGAGATGGCGGGCCGCCGCCAAGCAGTCCTCGACGTCGATCAGGCCCCACTTGCCGTCGAGGAGCTGCCGGTAGGCACGGCCGTAGCCGACGCTGCCGGCATAGTCGACGTCGACCACGGCGAAGCCGCGGCTGGTCCAGAACTGGATCTGCAGGTTCAGCGCCGGCGAGGCCCGCCCCGTCGGCCCGCCATGGCTGCGCACGACCAGCGGCGGCAGCTCGCCCGCAGGGGCGATGAACGCGGGGTTCGTCGGCGGGTAGAACAGCGCGAAAGCCTGACGACCGTCGCCGTTCGAGAAGGTGATGTGCTCGGGCCTCGCGATCAGCGTGGATGCGACGTCGCTCGAGCCGGCGCGCACCAGGGTGGAAAAGCCTGAGCGCGCCGGATCGAGCAGGATGATGCAGCCGGGCCCGTCCTCGGCCAGCGCCTGCACCACCGCCGTGCCGTTGGCGCAAGAGACGCCCGCGAACTCCGCGAACGGCAGCTCGATGGTCGCATCGGCGCCGGTGGCCAGATCGATCCGCACCAGCCGCGACCGGCCCAGCTCGGTCGCGATCGCCAGCACCGAGGTCGGGTCGACGACGTCGTACCATCGCGCGCCCAGCTGCCATAAGGGGCCCGCCAGCTCGGCGCCGAGCAGCGCCACCGGGGTGAGGCTTCGCCCTTCCACACGGTAGAGGCTCCAGAAATCGCTGCGGTCGGACATCACGTACAGCCGGCCGTCCTGCGCCCATTCGGGCTGGACCAAGCTTTCGCTGTACCCAGGCTCGACGGCCGACGGCTCACCCACCCGGCCCGCCTCGTCCACCTCGGCGACCCAGAGCGTGGTCGCATCCCACGGCATGTCAGGATGATCCCAGGTGAGCCAGGCCAGCTTGGTCCCGTCCGGGCTCGGCCGCGGGTAGGCGAAGAAGTCGTGCCCGTGCGCCAGCACCTGGCCGGCCTGCGGCGGGCCGTCGAGCGGCACCGCCACCAGCGTGTTCGCAGGCTCGCCTGCCGCACCGTGCTCCTCGCGAACGGCCAGCACGCGCCGATGCCTGAGGTCGAGCACCAGATCGGCATAACGCAGCGCGCCGCTGCTCTCCGGGGTCAGCGGCACCGGCGCTGCCCCCGGCTCCAGGCGGTAGATCCGCTGGTCCTTCAGCTCCACCCCGACGACGATGCCGTCTCGGGCGGTGAAGGCGCGGCCGCCATATTCGTGGACGCGGGTCCGCAGGTTGAAGGGTGCCGGCGTGAGCTCCTCGGTCGTGCAATCGGGCGCTCGCCGCAGCAGCGTCGTCCGCCCGCCCTCGAGCGGGCGGCTCTCGGCCCAGAACACCACGTCGCCGTCGAGCCACGGGCTGGAGAGCCCCACCTGGGTGCCGGTGATCAGCTCGGCGGTGATCGGCGATGGCCAGGAGCCGTAAGGGGCGACTGTCGGCATGGGCGAGACGTCTCCGGAACGAAGCGGGCAGGTACAACATGGCGCAGTGGCGGCGGAAATGGACCCCCATAACGTGAACGCGGCTGCCGGCCATCGCTCGACAGGTCGAACAAGTACGGTTAGGTTCTTGTTATGTTCCATTCCATGGAGACTGGAATGCTGCCCCGGGTGCACAAGGGCCGCGGCGCCACCCTCAACCCCGAGGGCCGTTTCGAGCGCTTCGACCGCACGCCGGTCGACGATGGCTGGGGCAGCCTCGAGACGCTGGCGGACGAGCCGAGCCCGACGACGCAGGTGCTGCCGGACCATGCGCGCACGATCATCGCGCGCAACGACTCACCCGATATCCCCTTCGACCAGTCGATCAATCCCTATCGCGGCTGCGAGCACGGCTGCGTCTACTGCTATGCCCGCCCCAGCCACAACCATCTGGGCCTGTCGGCCGGGCTCGATTTCGAGACCAAGATCTTCGTCAAGGAGGATGCGGCGGGCCTGCTGAAGCAGGAGCTGGCGCGGCCCGGCTATGTCTGCAAGCCGATCTCGCTCGGCGCCAACACCGACCCCTACCAGCCGCTCGAGCGCCGGCTGCGGATCACGCGGCGGATTCTCGAGGTGCTGGCGGAGGCGCGGCATCCGGTGGGGATCGTCACCAAATCCGACCTGGTGACCCGGGACATCGACCTGCTGCGGCGGATGGCGCGCGACGGCCTGGCCCGCGTCTATCTCTCGGTCACCACGCTCGACCGCCGTCTGGCCCGAACGCTGGAGCCTCGGGCCGCAGCGCCGCATCGGCGGCTGGAGGCGGTGCGCGAGCTGGCGGCGGCAGGGATCACGACCGGCGTCATGGTGGCCCCGATCATCCCCGCGCTGACCGACCCGGAGATCGAGACGATTCTCGATGCCGCGGCCGCGGCGGGTGCTGCCAGCGCGGGCTATGTGCTGATCAGGTTGCCGCACGAGGTGAAGGAGCTGTTCGAGGCGTGGCTCCATGCGTACTACCCGGCACGGGCGCGGCATGTGCTGTCGCTGATCCGGCAGTGCCGCGACGGCAGGCTGAACGATCCCGGCTTCGGCAGCCGGATGCGTGGCGACGGCGTCTTCGCCGACCTGATCGCGCAGCGCTTCGCCAAGGCCCGCGCCCGTCACGGCTTCGATCGGCGGCAGCTGCCGCAGCGCACCGACCTGTTCCGCCCGCCACGGCTCGACGGCCAGCTCGACCTGTTCGGCAGCTGAGCCCCGGTCCTCACGGCCCGATGGGGGCGATCGCCTCCTGCAGCCGGTGTACGTTGGGGTCGTTCGGCGCCAGCCGTGCCAGGGCCTGCGTGTAGCGGAGCGCCTTGTCCCGGTCGCCCTGCTGCAGGCTCGCCGTCGCCAACGCCAGGAGAATGTCCGTGTCGTCGGGGTGTCGCTGATACGCCTGCTCCAGCACGGTCAGCCCTGCCGCGGGCTTGCCGGTTTCCTGGAGTGCTACCGCATAGACATAGGCATAGCGGCCATTGTCGGGTGCCAGCCTCGCGGCCTTACCCAGTGCCGTGACCGCATCGGCGTAGCGCTGCTGGCGGATCAGCAGCAGCCCCTGCGCATGGGTCAGCTCGGCACTGGTCGGTGCCATGGCCAGTCCCTGCTCCAGGATCCGCTCCCCATCGCCGTCGCGCCCGAGCTGGCGCAGCAGGTCGGCCAGATTGGCGTAGACCGGAACGAACCCGGGATGCAGCCGCTGCGCCGTGGCGTAGGTCTCTTCCGCCTCGGCCAGCCGCCCGCGGTCGCGGTAGAAATTGCCCAGGGTCAGCAGCCCCTCGGGCCGGTCGAGCAGGGTCTTCTGCGCTGCCTCGTACTCGGCATAGGCCGTCTCGAGCGCGGTGCGCTGCTCAGGTTGGAGGCCCACGGACTGGACCGGCGCCAGGACCCGGGCAGCCTCCAGGCGGACCGCGCGGACCGGATCCTGCAGCAGCGGCAGGGCAACCTGCGCGCGCAGCTGCGGATCGAGCGACGCCAGCGTCCCCACCGCCGCCAGGCGGACCAACGCGTCCGGGTCGCCGAGCCCCTGCTGGATGGTCACGAACGCCTGCTGATCGAGATGACGCTCCAGCCCCGCCACCGCCGTGGCGCGGGCGATGCCGGGTGCCATCGGGTCGCTAGCCAGGCGGAGCAGGGCCGCACCCGCGGTGGGAGCGCCCTTGCGGTCGGCCGCCAACGCCTGACCGAACACGGGCTCGCGGCGGCGGTCGGACCCGTACCACTCGGCGATGCGCGCGGCGGCCCAAGCCGGCTCCTTGCCGGCGTGACAGGTCGTGCAGGCATCCGGCGACCCGGTCGCCGTATCGAGATCCGGCCGAGGCACGCGAAAGCCGTGATCGTGGCGCGGATCGACCACCATGTAGGTCTTGGCCGGCATGTGGCAGTCGACGCATTGGCTGCCGGGCTGGCCGGCGGTGTGGAAATGGTGCGCCGGCGTATCGAAAGCGCTGGGCATGTGGCATTGCCCGCAGACGGCGTTGCCCTCGGCCCGCAGCTTGAGGCTGTGCGGCTCGTGGCAGTTGGAGCAGGTGACCCCGGCTCGGTACATCTTGCTCTGCAGGAACGAGCCGTGATTGTAGACCTCGCCGTCCATCTGGCCGTCGGCATGGTAAAGGTCGGGATCGAGCAGCGAAGGCCGGTAGCCGTCGAGCAGCGGCTGCCCGATCGTGTAGCCGTCCGCCAGCGGCGCGCGGCGGGCATGGCACGGGGCGCAGACCTCGGTTTCCGTATGTTTGGGCAGCGGCGTCATGCGCTGCGCGATGCGAGCCCCCTCGGGAAAGGCCCACTGATCCTGGCCGCGGTCACGCAGCAGCACGGTCAGCCCCTGCGACGGGTCGCCAGCCGCGGCGCCGGCCTCGGCCCAGGCGACATGGGCCGAGCCGGGCCCATGGCAGGACTCGCACGAGACGTCGAGCGCCGACCAGGTCGTCTGGTAGCTGTCGGTCTTCAGGTCATAATTGCGGCGCAGGTTGGTCGAGTGACAGTCGGCGCACATCCAGTTCCAGTTCTGATTGATGCCCGTCCAGTGCAGTTGGTCGTCGTGGGCGATCTTCTCGTCGGGATAGAGGTGGAACCAGCGCTGGCCGCCCTGGTCCTTCGGTCGCGTATCCCAGGCGATGCTCAGCGCCTGCCAGCGGCCGCCGGGGAAAGCGATCAGATATTGCTGCAGCGGATAGAGGCCGAACGTGTAGTCGATCTTGTAGTCGTGCAGCGCGCCGTCCGGCCCTTCGGTCCGGGCCCAGAACTCCTCGCCCCTGCGGTAGAAGCGCGAGGTGACGCCAAACTGGGTGATCGTCGCGTCATTGAAGTCGCCGAGCACGGTGGCGGGCGTCGCCTCCTCCATCGCCCGATCGTGCTGCGAGCCGTGCCAGGCCGCGGTTTCCGCGGCATGGCAGCCCGAGCAGGTCGCCGCACCGACGAAGCTCGCGGGAGATTCGGCACCCGCGGTGCGAGCGAGCAGACAGGCGACGGCGAGAAGCAGGGCGGCGGCGATCCTCATCATGGGGTGCACAGTACCAACATCGGCGATACCACCAAAGGGGCCGGCACTGTTCCCTGGCGCGTCATTCACTCGACTTGTTGCCGGCGCCCCGCATGGCCGCCTCCAGCTTCTCGATGCCCCGTCGGTCCGGCTAGAACGCTATCTTCAGCCCGGCGATCGGACCGTGCATGGTCACGTCCCAGTCGAAGGCATCGCGGCCGCTGCCATCCTCATATTTCTGTTTCAGCACCCGGTAGCCGGCGAGCACGGTGGCGTTGTCGGTGCCGAACAGGCCGAAGCGGTAGCCCACCACGCTCCAGGCCTCGGCGCTGTACTGGTCGCTGGTGCTGATGCCGCCGACATCGCCGCCGACAACGAGATTCCAGCGCTCGCCCAGGGCGAAGGAGGTGCGCAAGCCGACGATCGGGTCGACCCACTGCTTGTCCTGCTCGCCGGTCCGCCGGGCCGAGATGCCGAGGTCGGGCAGATCGAGCTGACCGTCCAGCTGGACGTCAAGATAGGTGTAGCGGACGCCGGCATAGGGATCGACGGTCACCGACAGCGGCCCGGCCGTACCGAAATCGGCCAGTTGCCAGGTGCCGACCCGGTAGGTCCCGGCCAGGTTCTGGACCAGCAGCTTGGAGGTGGCATCGACCTTGAGCCGGTTTTCCGCGCTGGCGTCATTATCCTCCAGGTCGGCATAGACGGTGTCGGACAGCAGCCCGAAGCGGCCCTTGCGCAGCTCCAGGCTCAGCATCAGGGCACCGTTGAGGTGGTCCAGGATGTCCTTGAAGCTGGCATCGACCTTGGCGCTGGTCTTGCCGACACCGACGTCGCCCTTCAGCGCCGTGCCCCAGACATAGGGCGTGACGGTGAGCTGCCAGGGTGCGGATTTCGTCTCCTGGAGCACCGATGGCGTGGCTGTCGGCGTTGCGGCGTCCTGGGCATGGGCCAGCGACCCGCCGCTCTGGACAAGTGCCAGAAGGACGGGCAGCCAGGCCGATATCCGGCGGCCGTGCGCGGCGTTCGAAAGATAATCAGCCGATCCAGCCAAAATCCAACTCCCGATGCAGAGTAGCCATGCCGGTGATGACGCCAGCCCCAGATGGATCGCCTTCATCGATCGAATGCGAAGATCCGCTTCCAGTCGTCCTTCATGCTGATCACCACCCAACCCCGCTGCTTGGCCTCATCCATGAGCTTCGACGTGAAGGTGCCGACCTTGGTGTCGGGCAGGCCCGCGGCGGGTCCGTAGGCGTACTCGCGCTCCCTGTCGTCGTGCAGGACCAGCATGCCGAGCCGCCTGCCCTTGCCGGCCGTGGTCCATTCCAGCATCTCGCGGTCGCCGGTCGAGTTGCCGAACGCGGCCTGTGGCCGCTGGCCGGTGAACAGGTAGATGTCCTCGGCCCCAGCCGCCGCCGGCCGCCGCAAACTCGGCTTGGCTGACCATGCCGTCATTGTTCGTGTCCACGGCGTTGAAGGCGTCGTCCCATTCCTGTGGCAAGATCAGGCTGTCCTGGTTGCGATCGAGGCGGTCGCCGCACCAGGAGCCATCATTGCACTGGCCCTCTGTGCCGCTGCCGTCTCCGGCCCCAACACAGCTACCGACCGCCAGCGCACCAACCCAGCGCGACGATACCAGCGCGACAGCCTGTCGACCGTGGCGGATCGCCCACCTTGTATCTGCTGGCCCGTTCCACTTGGATCACCTATGCCCAGCCTATACGCGCACGCGTCATGCCCCCAAACTATTGTGCCGCCAGCGACGTCACGGCCTCGCTTCTCATAACCGAGGGAGGATTCCAGCGGCCGGTCAACGCATCACTGCGCGGCGCGTAGAGACGCATCGTCAGATTGAACGGACCATCCGGCGCGGGCAGCCAGTTGGCCTCTTTGCCTGGTCCGGGGCTGGCGTGCTGGAAATAGAGGTCGAGCGAACCGTCGCCATTGTAGACAAACGGCATCCAGCTGCTCACGGCGAATCGATCGAGCGGGTTCGCGACCTGGAAACCTTGCGCGTCGTAGAGGGTGATCGACCAGAAGCCGTCGACCGGGGGCAGGTCGGCTTTGCTGAAGTGAATGGCGTAGTCATGGCTGCCATCCAGGACCTGCCCGGTCTCGTCGAACAGGTTCAGCGGGTAGATCGCGTCCTCGGGCAGGTTGGCACCGAGGCCGAGCTGGGAGACGATCGCCCGCTTGAGATAGTAGTTGCCGTACACGCCCATGGTGTCGGTGTTCATCGACCAGCCGTTGGCCACGCGCGCGAGGCTTTTGGTTTTCCAGGCCATCAGCCGCTGCGTTTCGGCTGGCACCGTCTCGAGTGCCTGACGGACCACCGGATCGGCGCTGGCGAGGTCGAAGCTACGGCCGACCTCGAAGCCCAACTCGGCCAGTTGGGCCAGGATCGGCTGGTCGGTAACATGGGGCGGCTGCAGCTTGAGGACTTCGGCGGCATGGCCGAAGAACTGGGCCGCCGTCATCGTGTCGACCTGGATCTTCGGCGGCGTCTTCATGTCGACCGATGGATCAGGGACGAAGGCGGCCGGCGGCAGCGGCTGCCCATGTTCATCCAGCGGCGTGAGCTTGAGAGCGGCCTGGAGCTTGTGCACGGCGTCGTAATCAGCCGGACCATCGGTCTTGATGCGGCCGATGATCCAGACGAAAGGCGTCGGCGCCTGAATGGGCGTGGCGCCATCCGGGATCGTCCCGGCCCAGCCGGGCGGCAGAACGGTGTATTCCTGCGCGCCGGTACCGGTCGTGCGCCAGCCGGGCGAGGCGAACACGTCGGTCCACATGTCGAGCATCGGCAGCAAATAGTAACGGCCGTTGGTATCCGGCACCGAGACGATCACTGGCCCCTTGGTGAGATCCAGCCAAGCGCTCGAATAGAGCGTATCGAAGTTCGGCCGCACGACCGCCCGCATGTCGGCGGTGGGATAGGTCGGGATGTTCTTGAACGTGTTGGGCGGCGCGGCCAGCCCGTCCGCGCCTGCCGGCGCGTTGGTGAGCTGCCGCCGGGTCAGGTCCATCGTCACCAGTGAATAGAGATAGGTATAGGCATCCACGCCGATCGCGTGAGCCCGCTCGGCAGTCGGCGCCGCTGCGGCCGAGGTTGCCTGGAACAAGCCTGCAAGCAGACAGATGATGCCGGCCGTTTTGCGGCCTCGATCCCGGTCGAATATCGTGCTCGGTGTCATCTTCCTGTCTCCCGCATGATGCGCTTTGATTGATTGTGGTGTCCTGCATCCGTGATAGCGTGTCGTGGCTGCAGGCCTGCCAACGCACTATCACCCGATCCCGGGAATTGCATCGACCATCGTCGAAAAGACTGCAGGCGTCCTGCTTTGGACGCCTGCACGGCGGCCCGACTTGTCAGTCGGGGTTGGGTCGCATCTGCTTCACCTGCTGAACAACCTGCTCGAGATTGTAGGTCGCCGGGTCCTGCATCGGCGGGAACGGGATGTAGGTCTCCAGTTCCTTCAGCCACAACGCCTGGCCGATCGGCAGGAGGTTCCAATCGTAAATGTAGGCGGTCGACGGTGAGGCCAGGGCACCGCCATAGCCGAGCAGGGTCTTCATTTGGTCGCCGATCGCCGTCTCGAACGGGTCGCGCTTGATGTTGATCACCTGGGCCCAGTGATAGGGCGCCACGCCGCTGATGAACCCGGCTGGAGAATCACTGACCATGGCGAAGTACAGCTTCCAGTTCTTATAGCGTACTGCCGAAGGATCTGCGCCTGAATAGTAGAAGAACGTGTTGCGTGCCGATTTGCCTGACTTGCCGGTCAGGTAGTCGATCTGATTGACGCCATCCAGCGTCGTCTTGACAATGCCGGGATACTTCTCCTCCTCTATCTCTTTCTTCAACTCGTTGCCCTTGGCGCCACCGGCGATCTCGACGAAGGTGGGCAGCCAGTCCAAGGACGCGAAAATGTCGTTCTTGACCGTTCCCGGTTGGATGTGCCCCGGCCACCGGACGACCATGGGTGCGCGCATGCCGCCCTCCCAGGTGCTCAGCTTGCCGCCCTTGAAGGGCGTGGTGCCGCCGTCGGGGAAGGTGATCGTCTCCGCACCATTGTCGGTCGTGAACACGACGATGGTGTTGTCGAGCTGTCCCATGTCCTCCAGCTTCTTCAGCACGTAGCCGATATTGTCGTCCATCTGCTTCATGCCGGCCTCGTTGACACCCCAATCCTTGCCGCCGGGCTCGCCCACCATGTCCAAGTACTTCTGCGACAGCATGGTGGTGATGTGCATGCGTGCCGGATTGTACCAGACGAAGAACGGCTTGTTGGTCTTCTGGGGATCGTTGCGGTCGAGGAAGTCGACGACCTTGGCCGAGATTTCCTCGTCTACCGTCTTCGAGCGTTCCAGCGTCAGCGGACCCTGGTCCTGGCATGATTGGTTTGCCGACGTGCCATCGGAGGAGTGGCACCACATCACCGGGCGTGGCGGCGTGAGGCAGGGCGTGGTCTTGGGATCGACCGCGCCCGGCACCTCGGGCAGACCCGGAATCGGCGTGTTCTTGCAGGCGGCGATGACCGTCTGCTCGGTCGGGCTCTTGTTGATGTCGGGGAAGCTCACGCCTTGCATGGCGTCCAGATGGTAAAGGTAGCCCCAGAATTCCTCGAAGCCGTGCGCGGTCGGCAGCGCGTCGGTGTGGTCGCCCAGATGATTCTTGCCGAACTCGCCGGTGCTGTAGCCGAGGTCGCGCAGGAACTTGGCCAAGGCCGGCGTGCCCGGCCGTAGATAGGACGGGCTGCCCGGCAGCTGCGGCGGGATCATGCCGGTGCGCAATGGATGCATGCCGGTGAAGAAGGCGTTGCGCCCGGCGGTGCAGCTCTGCTCGGCATAGTAGTCGGTGAACATCGCCCCTTCATGGCCGATCCGGTCGATGTTCGGTGTCTCGCCGACCATCAGGCCGCGATGGTAGATCGACGGCTGCATCCAGCCGATGTCGTCGCCCATGATGAACAGGATGTTGGGCTGCGGCTCGACCCGAACGAGCTCGACGCGGCGGTTGAGCGCGCGGCCGTCCGGCGTGTCGTTGCTGGCGACGGGCTCGGCCTCGCCCTTGCCCTTCGGCACCAGCCGCCCCTCCGCCACACCGCGCTCCACCAGTGCTGCCGTGACGGCCTCGGCACGGGCTCTCGACAGGGCCTCGTTCTGTGCCGGCTCACCGGTCGCATCGGTGTGCCCGGCGACCTCCAGGCGCCAAGTCGGGAATTGCTTCATCACCTCGGCGATGTCATCGAGCAACGCCTTGGACTGCGGCTGGATCGTCGCCTGGCCGACCTCGAAGTGGACGCCGTAGAGGTCGTAGCGGCGCTTGACGTCGAGCGCCTGCGCCATCGCCTCGCGACCGTACTGCTGCTCGAGCTGATCGGCCGTCTGCGCCTGGCTCGGCGCGGGCAGGGCCGTCAGCGACAGCCCGACCGCCACGATCGCGCGCGCCCCCAGAATTCGCCATCGTTTCATCCGCGTGCCCTTCCTCTTGTGGCCTGTAGTCGCCAGAAGCGATGTTGCTCGCCGGCTTCTCGCCCCGGCGTCGTGGCCTCGTGCGGTCCACGGCGCGCAGTCGGCCTCCACCAATTTCACCGCCCTGTTTCGTGCAAAGCGAGTTTTGCCTCCGCCAGCAGCTCGGCTGCCAGCTCGCGATATTCCGCCACCCGATCCGGGTCAGCCGGCTGTGCCGTCTCGAGCCTGGCCAACACGTCGCAAACGTCGCGATAGTCCTCGCACACCGCGCGAAACCTGGGATCCCGCCAGAAGAGGCGGCGGATGGCTTCCTGCTCTCCCGGCAGGCTGCGCAGCAGCGCATCGATCGCCTCCACAGCAATGCCCTTCCGCAATACGCGTCATTACTTGTCCGCTTTTCGGTTTGGCCAACTCGTCATTCTCGCGCACTGTCGAACGGTACCTGCCACCGAGGGCCGATGGTTAGGATGTTACGGTAACAGGCGCCGCCCGAATCGCTGGATACCCGGGCCGGGCGATATGCTATGTCAGTGGGCCATGTCGGTGAGGCACGACGCCAAAGGACAGGTACCAATACCAGGGGGGCCGATGACGGCCGAGCTGCAGGCAGGCGTCCTGACCGATCCGGCGCCGGCCGAAATCGAGACCTATCTGGCGGCGTTGCTCGCCAACAAGGCGTTCACCGCCAGCCCGCGCCGTCGCAAGCTCCTGGCCTACGTGGTCGAGCAGACTCTGGCCGGCCGCGCGGATCGGCTCAAGGCGTTCGACCTTGCGCTCGCCGTGCTCGGTCGGGACGAGCGCTTCGACGCGCAGAACGACCCGATCGTGCGCATCGAGGTCGGTCGCCTGCGCCGCGACCTCGATCAGTACTATGCCGGCGCCGGGAGCCTCGATCCGATCCGGATCTCCATTCCCAAGGGCCACTACGTGCCGGCCTTCGAGACCGGAGGTAGCGAGGCCAAACCGGTGCCGATTGCCAGTGCGACGGTCATCGCGGGCGAGTCAGGCCCGCGATGGGTGAACGGACGCACGGCACTCTTGGCCACATTGTGCGTGCTGGCGCTCTTGGGCGCCGTCTGGCGTTTCGGCCCGTGGGGTGCCGGCGAGGCGGTGCAGCAGGCCGGCCCGGCCGTGATCGTACGGCCGCTGACCTCCGTGGCCGGCGGCAACGACGGCCAGCTTCTGGCCAGCGGCCTGACCACTTTGCTGATCTCCGACCTGATGCGCTTCGAGGGGATGCAGGTCTTTGCCGGCCAGCCAGAGGCACAGGCCGAAGGTGCTCTGCCGCCGGCAGCCGCCGGTCTGCCGGCCTATCTGGTCGGCGGCAGCGTCGAGCGGACGACGGATCGGGTTCGCGTGACCGCACAGCTCAGCGAGCGCGACTCCGGGCTGGTGGTGTGGAGCCAGAGCTACGACCGCCCGTTGAACACGGACACGATCTTCGATGTCGAGGCGGAGGTCACGGCCGCCATTACCAGCCAGCTGGCCCAGGTCTACGGCGTGATCAACGCTGCGGCCGCAACGCATCTGAGCCGCAACCGGCCCACAACCTTGTTCGCCTACGACTGCGTGCAGCGCGCCTTCGCCTACCGCCGTACCTTCGCCAGGGAACTCTATCCGCCGGTCCGCGCCTGCCTGGAGGACGCGGTCGGCCTCGACCCGAACTATGCCACCGCTTGGGCGATGCTGGCCTTCGCGCATCTCGACGCCGCCCGGTATCGCCTGGTCGAGCCGGATGCCTGGATGGACGAGTTGCGGACAGGCCTCGAGGCGGCGCGGCACGCGGTCGAGCTGGCTCCCGGCAGTGTCACGGCGCAACAGTCGCTGGCGGCGCTCCAATTCGGCAGCGGCGCGTACGAAGAGGCTGAGCAGGCCCAGCGGCGCGCCATCGCCCTCAATCCGCGCAACCCGGAGAGCCTTGCCCAACTCGGCTGGCGTCTGATGGCCCGGGGACGTTGGGAGGAGGGCGGAGACCTGTTGCGGCAGGCGATCGACACCAGCGTGGTGGTCCCGGCCTGGTATCACGAGACCTTGGCCCTGGCACTTTACCTCGGCGGAAACTTCCAAGAGGCGCGCGACGAGGCGACGCTGGGTGCCGGCAACTGCTGCTCCGGCTACGCCACGCTGGCCCTGACCGAGGCGGCGCTCGGGAATATGCCGGCCGCGCACCAGGCGCTCGAAAAGGCCCTGCAGCGGGAGCCGCTCCTTGCACGTGACCCGGTCGCGTTCTGGGCCGACTTCCAGGGCTCCCCAGAGGTGATCGAGCGCCTCAACGCCGGCCTGGCCAAGGCGGGGCTCCAGCCGCCACCCTCCACGGAGGCGGGCCCTCGATCCTAGCCGCGGCAAGCCGGCGAAGGACCGATCGCGCTAGGCGCCCATGCTGTTGGGGTCGCGCCACGCCCGCTCGAACGGCAGCCGCCAGGCGTGGGGGGCGATCAGCTGGTGGATCGACTTCGGCCCCCAGGAGCCGGGCTGGTAGAGGCGGACCGGTGGCGGTGTCTCCAGCAGCGGATCCGACACCTTCCACAGCCGCTCGATGCCCTCGGCGGTCGTGAACAGCGTATGGTCGCCGCGCATCGCATCGAGGATCAGCCGCTCATAGGCCTCGAGCACGTCGCCGATCCAGCCCGTGTCGTGCATGGCGAACTGCATGCTCAGCTTGTCCAGCCGCATGCCGGGACCCGGGCGCTTGCCGTAGAACGACAGCGACATCTTCGAGGCATCCGCCAGATCGAACGTCAAATGGTCCGGCCCTTGCGCGCCGACACCGGAGCCCGCGGGGAACATGCTCTTGGGTGGCTCGCGGAAGGCGATCGAGATGATCCGCTGCCCCTCCGCCAGCCGCTTGCCCGTGCGCAGGAAGAACGGCACGCCGGCCCAGCGCCAGTTGTCGATCCCGCATTTCAGGGCGATGAAGGTCTCGGTGTCCGACTCGGGATCAACCCCGTCCTCCGCCCGGTAGCCGACATACTGCCCGCGCACGACGTCCTTGGGCTCGAGCGGCATCATGCTGCGAAAGACCTTGTTCTTCTCCTCGCTGATCGGCGCCGGCTCCAGGGCCGTCGGCGCCTCCATGGCCATGAAGGCCAGGATCTGGAACAGGTGGGTCACGACCATGTCGCGATAGGCACCGGTCTGCTCGTAGAAGCCCGCCCGCGCGCCCAGCCCCAGCGTCTCCGGCACATCGATCTGGACGTGATCGATGAAGTTCCGGTTCCAGATCGGCTCGAACAGCCCGTTGCCGAAGCGGAACGCCAGGATGTTCTGCGCCGCCTCCTTGCCCAGGAAATGGTCGATGCGGAAGATCTGGTCCTCGGCGAAGTACTTGTGCAGCTGGTGATTGAGCGACACGGCGCTCTCGAGGTCGGTGCCGAAGGGCTTTTCCATGATGATGCGGCAGCCGGCCACCAGCTCGGCCTCGGCCAGCAGCTTCACGGCCGGCAGGGCCGCCTTGGGCGGCACGCTCAGATAATGCACGCGGCGGGTCTCGCCGCCCAGCGACTGCTCGGCCGCCTGCACCGCCCTCTTCAGGGCCCCCGCACCGGCACTCAGTGACACATAGTCGATCGTCGGCGCGAAGGCGGCCCAGTCGTCGTCGCTGACCTTGCGCATGGCGAACCGGTCGAGCGCGTCGCGCACGATGGTCCGCAGGCCGTCGACGTCGATGTCGTCGAGTGAGACGCCGATGATCCGACAGCCGGGGATGAACCCGGCACTGGCGAGATGGAACAGGCCCGGCCACAGCTTCCGTCGCGACAGGTCGCCGGTGGCGCCCACCAGCACGACGACCTGCGGATATCTCGGACCGACAAGGGCGGAATTTCTTGCCAAGGTGCGCTTCCTGTCCAGGGTGTCGGGCGACATCGCGACGCCGGCCGACCGAGCTGGGCCCGGTAGGTCTGCACCTTCGCTCAAAGCAATTTTGCTGCCACCGTCCAGCCCTCCCCTTTGCTCCGGCAGGCGTTTACCGGAACCGACACGTCCTGGCGGCGGCGATCTGAAGGTCCGCTTGCCGACCGGGCGCCGATGAGGGATTTCGACCCTGGTCGGACTTTAACGTCGTCCGCTGTCAGGCGACCAATTCTTCCGTCTGAGCGAAGTGTGGCCCAAGAACGGCGCCTTGCTCCAGTGGAATCGCGGAGCGGATCGCGCTCTACCGTTGAGCATCGTCATATGCGGCCCGGCATTCCGCGATGCGCGGCCAGTTGGCCCTGATCCAGGAGGTAAACCCCTCCAGCGCGGGCAGCATGCTCGCCCCCATCTCGGTCAGCTCATATTCGACGCGCGGCGGCACCTCCGGGAAATAATGCCGCATGAGCAGGCCATCACGCTCCAGATTGCGGAGGGTGAGCGTCAGCATCCGCTGGGTGATCCCCTGGATGCCGCTCTTGAGCGCTGAGAAACGGAGCCGATGCCCGTCCGCCACCGCCAGGTGCGACATGACGAGAATGGTCCACTTGTCCCCGAGGCGCGCGAGGACGCCATTGGGCGCGCACGGCGTAAATCGAGGACCGTCCTCCGTCTCCTCGTAGGGGCGCCCGTGGATCAATCGGTCCAAGCGTATCATCCTTGTGCCCGAGGCTGAAAAATGTGCCGTCTTCCGACTAATTCCTATTGGTATACATGCGTAACCCTTGAGCAAGCACGAGGGTATTCATGTCCGACAGCAAACAGCCGATCCTGGTCTTCGGCGCGACTGGCCAGCAGGGCGGATCGGTCGCGGCCGCGCTTTTGAAAGCGGGCTGGCCGCTTCGCGCCCTGGTTCGCGATCCAGCCTCATCGAAGGCGATGGAACTTCGCGATAAGGGCGTCGAGCTTGTGCAAGGCACGTTCGCCGACGCCGACGCGATCCGCGCGGCCATGAACGGCGTTCACGGCGTCTTCAGCGTCCAGCCAAGCTCGCCCGGCGGCGAGTTGAGCGATGAGGATGAGGTGCGCTTCGGCGTCGCCGTCGCCGACCTGGCGGCGGAGTGTGGCGTCGCGCATCTCGTCTACAGCTCGGCCGGAACTGTGGGCGAGAAGCCGACGGGCTTGGGTCATGTCGACAGCAAGGCTCGCATCGAGGCGCATATCCGCACGTTGCGCCTAACCGCAACCATCGTCCGACCTGTGGCCTTCATGGAGTTGCTGGTGATGCCGGGCTTTGGGCTCAACGAGGGGCGTTTCAACTTCTTCGCCGGGCCGGCGCAGTCCATGCAAGTTCTGGCCGTGGAGGACATCGGCAAGTTCGTCGCCGCCATCTTCGCCGATCCGACTCGCTTTGGCGGAGACACGTTCGAGATCGCGAGCGACACGATTACTGGCCGCGACATCGAGGCGCTGTTCACGGAAGCGGCTGGCCGGCCTATCGCCTATGCGCGGTTCACCGAAGCGGTGCTGGCGGCCAATCCCTTCCTCGCGAAGCTGACGGCGCTGCTCGACGCTGGCCCCCTTGCGGGTCACGCGGACCTCGACGCCTTGCGCGAGATCAATCCGGACATGCGATCTTTCCGGTCATGGCTCGCGGGGCCTGGGCGCAAAACGTTCGAGGAGGCGCTGGGTACGGCCGGTTCCTGGGCCTACAACAAGGCATGACGTCCTAGGCGACGCCCCCGGGCCGCTTCCACCCCGAACAGACGATCGGCATGTCCGTTCTCGGCGCCGGCGGCGGGCATTGTCGGCAGCGGTGTATCCCCGTCATTTCAGGGCGTGTGGCGGGGACCATCATGCTCCGGTCGCCAGCCGTTGGATCTGCTGGACCGCCGCCTCCTCGAGCCCGAGCAGGGCCGCCTCGGCGGGACGGTCGATGCCGACCAACAGCAGCAGGCCCTCGATCTGGGCGGTGATCAGGGCGGCCCGCAGGCTGCGGGTCCCGGGGCTCGCACCGGGATCAATCTCGGCCAGCATCGCCTCGATCCAGCTGCGCATGCGGCCGTAGAACGTGTCCATCATCCGGGCGATCGACCGGCTCCGATTGGCCATGGCCCACATCTCGAGCAACAGCGACCTCGTCTTGGGTCGCTTGTTCTCCTCGATCATGAAGCGGATCGAGTGGGCGAAGACCGTGTGGGCATCGTCGAGGCCCGGGGGCACGTGACGGCGGAACCGCGCGTCCCAGCGGTCGAAGATGTGCTCGGCCAGGGCGACCAGGAGGCTTTCCTTGCTCGGGAAGTAATAGCCGACATTGCCGACGGTCATGCCGGTGCGCTTGCCGATCTCGCGAAAGGACAGTGCCGCAAAGCCCTCCTCGACCAGCACGCTCCTGGCGGCCTCGAGAATGGCGGCGACCCGCTCGTTGCCCTTGTGGGTCGCGGGCGTCGCATGCAGCCTGTTGGTCGCCATTCCCCGCCTTCCCGTCGTAGGATCGTGGCCCGTCCATAGCGCACGACCAGCGCGCGGCAAAGATATCCTCGCCCGCACCCCGCCCGACACCTCGGCCCGAGCCGCCCGCACAATCGGCATTCGGTGACGGAAACTTAGGCAACTTGGCGCTTATCTATGCATGTACCGATGGAGCACCGTGATTACTCACATTTTTGGACGATCGACCTATTGCAGGCCAGTGCTTTTCTCGATATTCATTCTAACTAGCACGGTCAGTGCACCGCTTCCTCCTTGCCGCCAGCCCAGGGGAGAATTCGATGAAGGTCCCTACCGACCTCAAGGTCGTGCGCGGAGCATGCCCCCACGACTGCCCTGACACTTGCGCCTTCCTGTATCACGTCGACGGCGACAAGCTCGTCGAAGTAACCGGCGATCCCGAGCACCCGATGACGCGTGGTGGTCTTTGCGTGAAGCTCAAGGACTTCGCCCAGCATCACTACAATCCCGAGCGGATACTCTACCCGATGCGCCGCGTCGGCCCCAAGGGTGCCGGCGAGTTCGAGCGGATCTCCTGGGACGAGGCCCTGGGCCTGATCAAGAGCCGCTGGGACGAGATCATCGCCACCCATGGCACGCAGGCGATCATGCCGCACGCCTATCTGGGGCATCAGGGCACGCTGAACGGCCTGACCGCGGGTGACGCGTTCTTCAACCGCCTGGGCTCCAGCGTCGCCGAGAAGACCTACTGCGAATCCGGGTCGTCCACCGCCTGGCTGATGACCGTGGGGCCCACGGGCGGCCTGGACGTCGAGAGCCTGACCTACGCGAAGTATATCGTCGTGTGGGGCATGAACATGATCAGCACCAACCTGCACGCCTGGCCGTTCATCCTGGAGGCGCAAGCGAAGGGTGCCAAGGTCGTGGTCATCGACCCGGTCCGCACGCGCACGGCCAAGGCGGCCGACTGGCACATCGCGATCAAGCCGGGCACGGACGCAGCGCTGGCGCTGGGCATGATGAACGTGATCATCGCCGAGGGGCTGGTCGACCAGGACTATGTCGAGAAGTACACGGAAGGATTCGAGGAGCTGAAGGGGCGGGCGGCCGAGTATCCGCCGGAGCGGGTGGCCGAGATCACCGGCATCCCGGCCGACGATGTCCGCAAGCTGGCGCGCGAGTACGCGACGACGCAGCCGTCGGCCATACGCCAGGGCGTGGCGCTCGAGCGCAGCCACGGCGGCGGCCAGGCGATCAGGGCGATCACCTGCCTGCCGGCGCTGGTCGGCGCCTGGCGGCATGTCGGCGGTGGCACGGTCGAGATGCCGATCTGGGAGTTCCCGACCCGGTTCGACCGCATCTGCCGGCCGGACTGGATCAAGCCCGGCACAAGGGTGATCAACGAGCTCGATCTGGGTGCGGCCCTCACCGGCGAGCTGGCGCTCGACCCGCCGGTCATGTCGCTCTTCGTCTACAACTCGAACCCGGTCTCGCAGGCGCCGGCCCAGGGCAAGATCGTCCGCGGCCTGCAGCGCGAGGACCTGTTCACGGTGGTGAGCGAGCTGTTCGTCACCGACACGGCGAAGTATGCCGACCTGATCCTGCCGGCTTCCATGCAGGGCGAGCAGTACGACCTGATGGTCACCTGGGGCCATCTCTACATGATGCTCAACCAGCCGGCGATCCCCGCGCCGGGCGAGTGCATCCCCAACGTTGAGCTGTTCCGCCGGCTGGCCAAGACCATGGGCTTCGACGATGCCTACTGGGACATGACCGACGACGAGATGCTGCTCGAGTTCTACGACTGGAGCGCGCCGCAGCTGGAGGGCATCACGCTCGACCTGCTCAAGGAAAAGGGCTGGATGCGACTCAATGTCGGGACGCCCGGCGAGCGCGCGCCGCATGCCGAAGGCGGGTTCAAGACGGCGTCGGGCAAGTGCGAGTTCAAGTCGAGCATGGCGGCGAACGGCGATTTCGTCGTCCCGGTATGGCGCTCCATGTACGAGGCCAAGCAGTCGGGCGATCCGATCGATCCCCTGCCCGCCTACATCCCCCCGTTCGAATCGCCGGCCTCCAACCCGACCCTGGCCCTGGACTATCCGCTCAGCATCGTCTCGCCCAAGCCGCACGCGTTCTTGAACACGCAGTACGGCAACGAGCCGCAGAAGATGCGGCGGCAGGGCGAGCAGATCGTCTTCCTGCACCCGATCGATGCGGCAGCACGCGCCATCCTGCCCGGGCACATGGTCCGGGTGTTCAACGAGCGCGGCTCCTTCGAGGGCCCGGCCGAGCTCAGCGACGACCTGATGCCGGGTCTGGTGATGGCCAATGTCGGTCATTGGCCGGGCTCGACCGCCTCCGGCACCTCGGTCAACGCGATCAGCTCCGACCGGCACTGTGCGATGGGTCGGGCCGGCACCTTCTCGGACAATCTCGTCCAGGTCGTGAAGGCGGGCGCCGACGGCAGCGCCGTGCACGCCTGATCGGGAAGGACCGCGCCGGCCCCGAAGTTCAAAAGGCGCGGCGTTCTTGGCTTCGCCGGTCTTCCGCCACCCGGTGCGGTGCGTAGATCCCGGATCTGGCCTTGCGCCGCCAAGGCCGCGCGAGGTCGCCCGGATTGTCGTCGATGTCGACGACGGCAATTGAGGGCGTTCCGTCGGCCGGGCATTGTCCGGCCCATCGACCGCCGGGTGCCACGATGCCCGCAGGGACCGTCTGACCAGGGTGCGCGAGCAGCGAGAAACTGATCCAGTACCTGTTGCTGGCCGCGTGCCCCTGCGTCTCGGCGGCGAAGGCCGGATCGTCCACGGGCGACCCGCCGGAGGTCGAGAACAGCACGCAATCGACGTCGAGCCGTTCATACTCGAGGAAGATCTCGGGAAAGTGCGCCTCCATGCCAAGCGCGCAGCCGAAGCGGAACCCGTCGACCGCGAACGTCACCGGGATCGAGCCCGGCGTGTACATGAAGGAGACCTTGGTGTTCGACAGCATGCGCTCGTCGTAGCGGGTCACCAGCTCCCCACGATCGGAGACGACATAAAGGCTGTTGTGCGGCCGGTGCGGCCCCGTGAGCCGATGCACCGAGCCGACGACCGTCCATAGCCCCAGCTCGCGTGCAAGCGCTCGCGTGGCCTCCAGCTCCTCGCGCAGCACGGACCATGCGAACCGGCCCCAATCGGCAGGCCCGACACGCTCGGGGCCGTCCACCGACATGATGCGCTTGTTCGGGAAACAGGTCGCACCCTCGGGAAAGTGCACCAGCCTCGCCCCCGCCTGACGCGCTGCGCGCATCAGGTGTCGCATCTCCACGCCGCCATGGCGCAGCTCGGCGATGTCGCGAGGGTCGTCACGGAGCGTGGTCTGCGCTACCGCCAGCCGCAGCGATCTGGCCTCGCGCGCCGAATTGTCCGGTGAACTTCGGCGAACATGCCGGAGAGCGGCCGTGTAGGATTCACCCGTCCTGGCGGCGCGAGCCCGTACGCGGCGTTTGAGATTTCCGTTTTCCGTCATCGTGATGGCCTCTCACGTCTCGGACGGTGTTCCCCGGCAACCACATCCGAAACGCTCGGACCAGCACAGCGACCTGAGACGGGAGTCCCTTTGCCTCCGTGTGAGACCGTGCCGGGGACGGTCCTGGGAGGTTCGGCGTAGGCCACGCCGCCAAGACGATGCCGAGGCGGCTCATCCTCGTCAATGTTCACGAGCAGCCGTGTCGCTCGCCACGATATCGTCGGGTGGCTGGAGACCGAACAGCATCTGGGCGCGCGCGACGCCGCGCAGCGTGTGGCGGCCGAGCGCCACCAGGCTCTCGCGCCGATGCGGCGGGCAAAGCTCGGCGAAGCTCTCGGACATGACCACGGCCCGCCCCAGCGAGCGGCACATGGCAGCAATCCGGGCGGCCTCGTTGACGGCAGGGCCGAGCACCGTGAAGTCGAGGCGCGCCCTGCCGCCGATATTCCCATAGAGCACCTCGCCCGCGTGCAGGGCGAGGTAGGGGTGGGTCTCCGCAGCGCGGCGGCGGCCGAGATGTGCGCAGCGTGCGCTGGCCTCGATCCATGCCGCGAGCGCCGCCTCGCATGCCTGCGCATCCGAATCGCCTCGAAAGATGGCGAGGATGCCGTCGCCCATGAACTTGAGCACCTGGCCGCCGCGCCCCTCGATCGCGTCGACCAGGATCTCAGCATAGTCGTTGAGCAGACCCAGCACCTCGGCATGGCCGCGGTACATCTGCAGCATGCCGGCACCGGAGACCTTGTCCACGAGGCGCGTGAAGCCGGCGAGGTCGCTGTACCAGATCACGGCCTGGATCATCTCCACCCGGCCGCGCTCGATGTCGCCGCCGAGGACCCGGCGGGCGGCGTCGGCGCCCAGATAGGTGGCGAGCAGCGTCCCCGCGGTGGCGGTGCCC